>JAISNR010000033.1 GCA_031276135.1 Eubacteriales Family XIII. Incertae Sedis bacterium
ATCGTGAACCTCATGCCCACGAAGGAGATCACCGAAACGCAGTTGATTCGCATGCTGGCCAACACGCCGCTTCAGGTCGATCTGCATCTTCTGACCATGGATTCGCACGAATCTTCGCATGCGGACCGGCGGCATATGGAAACATTTTACAAGACCTACGACGAGATCAAGAACCGCCGTTTCGACGGTATGATCATCACGGGCGCGCCCGTCGAGTTCCTTCCCTTTGAGGAAGTGGACTACTGGAAGGAGCTTTCGGAGCTCATGGAATATACGAAGCGGAACGTGTTCAGCGTCCTGCACATCTGCTGGGGCGCGCAGGCCGGCCTGTACTGCCATTTCGGCGTCGGCAAGCACGTCATGCCCGCGAAGATTTCCGGCGTGTTCAAGCACAGCGTGGGGAAAAGCCGCTCCGAGCTGACGCGCGGCTTCGACGAGGAATTTTACGCCCCGCATTCGCGCAACACGCAGGTGCTGAAGGAGGATGTGCAACGGGTTCCCGCGCTCGACATCCTCGCGGAGTCCGAGGAAGCGGGCCTGCACATCGTCGCCACGAAGGACAATCGCCTCGTGTTCGTGCAGGGGCACAGCGAATACGACAGGGACACGCTGCGGCGCGAATACGAGCGGGATGTCGAGAGGGGTCTTGCGCCCTCGGTTCCCGTGAACTATTTCGAGGACGACGATCCGTCGAAGCGCGTCATCGTGAAGTGGAGCTGCCACGGCAACCTGTTCTTCGCGAACTGGCTGAACTTCGTGTATCAGGAAACGCCTTACGACCTCGCGGAGCTCGACGCGATGTGCGTGGAGTACGGGCGCGCATGAGTGCCGCGGATTGCCACTGCGCGCACGCGGAGTGCGGCGGTTGCCGCCATCGCGGCATCCCCTACGCGGAACAGCTCGCGATCAAGGAGGCCGCGTTTCGGCGGGCGCTCGACGAAAAAGGGATCGTTCCGCAGGAGATGCTCGGCATCGCGGGCAGCCCGCGCGCGTTTGCCTACCGGAACAAGATGGAATATACCTTCGGGGACGAATATAAGGGCGGCCCGCTGACGCTCGGCATGCACAGGCGGAAGCGCTTCATGTCGGTGCTCACGACGGATCGCTGCCGGCTTGTGGATGCGGATTTCAACCGCGTGCTCGACGCGGCGTTGCGCTTTTCGCTGGAAAGGGGCTATGCCGCCTACAACAAGAAGACGCACCTTGGCTTGCTTCGCAATCTCGTGGTGCGCAAGGGCGTGCGCACGGGGCAGCTTTTGATCAATCTCGTCACCTCGTCGCAGGGGGACATCGACGGGCGGGCCTTTGCCGAAACCCTGCTTTCGCTCGCGACGGAGGGGCGCGTGACGGGCATTCTGCACAGCGTCAACGACAATCCGGCCGATTTTGTGCGCGGCGAGGAGCGGCGTCTGCTTTTCGGCGACGAATATTATATGGAAGAAATCATGGGGCTGTCGTTCAAGGTCAGCGCCTTCTCCTTTTTTCAGACGAATGTCGAGGCCGCCGAGGCGCTCTATGAAACCGCGCTGGCGTGGATTTCGGATATCGCCGAGAAAACCGTGTTCGATCTCTACTGCGGCGCGGGAACCGTCACGCAGGCTGCGGCGGCGCGCGGCGCGGGCCTTGCCGTCGGCATCGAGATCGTTCCCGAGGCCGTGGCCGCCGCGCGGGAGAACGCGGAGCGGAACGGATTGAAAAACTGCCGCTTTTTGGAAGGGGATGTGCTTGCCGCGCTCGCGGAGGCGGGCGAGCGGCCGGATGTGATCGTCCTCGACCCGCCGCGGGCCGGCGTCCATCCCAAGGCCCTGCGGCGGATCTTGGATCGGCGCGCGCAGACCATCGTCTATATCTCGTGCAATCCGAACAGTCTGGCGGACAATCTGGCTTCCATGCGGGAGCATTACGAGGTGAAGCGCGTCCGCGCCTTCGACAACTTCCCCTTCACCGACCACACGGAGGCCGTTGCGCTTCTGGAGCGTATATGAGCGGACGGGGAAGGGGGGACAGTTCGGCCCGAACCGGGCGCGCGGGGCACGGCGGGCGCGCGGCGATTTTGGATGAGCTGCGCGGCCTCGCGATCGTCAACATGATCGCGTATCACCTCTGCTACGACCTCGTTTACATGCACGGCTTCGACCTGCCTTGGTTTCGCGGCGCTTGGGCGGGCGCATGGCAGGAGTACATCTGCATATCGTTCATAGGCATAGCGGGTGTCTGCACGAAGCTTTCACGGCGTCCGTACATCCGCGCGTTCAAGGTCTGCGCCTCTGCGCTCCTGATCACGGCGGTCACGCTCTACGCCTATCCGAGCCAAGCGATCGTGTTCGGCATACTGCACTGCCTCGGCGCGTCCATGCTCATCCGCGCCCTGTGCGGGCGATTTTTGGGCGGACTTCCGCCCGTTGCGGGCTTTGCCTTTGCGTTGCTTCTCGCATTGCTCACGTGGAATGTCACGGGCGGCGTTTTGGGCTTCGGGTCTTTCACGGTCAAGATGCCGGCCTTTCTCTATGAAACGGCTTGGCTGTTTCCCTTGGGCTTTCGGAATGCGAATTTTTACTCGGCGGATTATTTTCCGCTCTTCCCATACCTTTTCGTGTTCCTCGCCGGCAGCGCGTGCGGCGGGCTTGCGAAGCGCCTTCCTCCCGCCGCGCGGCGTGTGCACATACGGCCTCTGGCCTATCTCGGCAGACACAGCCTGCTCATCTATCTGTTGCATCAGCCGATCGCGATTGCGCTGCTCGGGCTGGTGTTTTGAAAAAGGAGTTTGAAAGTATGAAAAAACCCATATTGCTCATCATGGCTGCGGGGATGGGCAGCCGTTACGGCGGACTGAAACAGACAGAACCCGTGGGGCCAAGCGGCGAGCGCATCATGGATTACTCGATCTGCGACGCCGCGCGGGCCGGCTTTGAGCGGCTCGTCTGCGTGATCAAACGCGAGATGAAGGAGGACTTCGATGCGCTCGTCGCAGACGGGGTGCGCGCGCGCATGGAAACGGCTTACGCGTTTCAGGCTTTGGACGGGTTGCCCGACGGCTTTGCCGTGCCTGCGGGCAGGGAGAAGCCCTGGGGCACCGCGCAGGCGGTGCTGGCCGCGAAAAGCCTCTTGGACGCGCCCTTCCTCGTGATCAACTCCGACGACTACTACGGCCCCGCAGCCTTCAAGACGGCCTTCGATTGGCTGACCGCACCGCAGGCCGAAACCGAAAAGCTGCGGTACGCCATGGTCGGCTACCGCGCCGAAAACACGCTGACGGAGAACGGCGCCGTGACGCGCGGCGTCTGCGAGGCCGACGAACGCGGCTTTCTGACGCGCATCACCGAGCGCGCGGGGCTGGAAAAGAGTCCCGGAGGCGCGCGCTTCCCCTCGGAGGACGGAAGCGCGTGGACGGAGATCGGCGGGGACAGCCTCGTTTCGATGAACTTCTGGTGCCTTTCCCCCGGTTTCACGGAGTTGGCGGCGCGCGATTTCCCGCGCTTCCTCGACGAGAATCTGCCTATAAACCCCCAAAAATGCGAATATCTCCTTCCGATGGAGATCGACGCGCAGATCCGGCGCGGCGAGGCGGAGGTCGAAGTTCTGAAGAGCGCGGACAGGTGGTACGGCGTCACCTACAGGGAGGACAAGGCGCGCGTGGCGGAGGCCATGCGCGAAAAGCATGCAGCGGGGTTGTACCCGACGCCGCTGTGGGACAGATAAGCGCGCAAACGCGTTTATTTCATGCACCAGCCGTGCGAAAGGATGAACGATTGCCCGGTCATGGCGCCGCCGCTGTCCTTGATCGCGAAAGCGACGGCGGAGGCGACTTCGCCCGCTGTCGTGAATTTCCCGTCCGCCGTGTTTTTCAGCATGACGTTTCGCACCACCTCTTCTTCGCTGATTCCGAGTTCCAGCGCCTGTTCGGGTATCTGCTTTTCCACCAAGGCGGTGCGCACGAAGCCGGGGCAGACGGTGTAGGCGTGGATGCCGTGGGGCGCACCCTCTTTGGCGATGACGCGGCACAGGCCCAAGATGCCGTGCTTTGCAAAGCAATAGGCCGCTTTCAAGGGTGAAACGTCATGGGAATGCACGGAACCCATGAAAACGATCTGTCCGCCCCTGCCCGTGCGCTTCATGTGCGCATAGGCGGCTTTGCTGCACAAAAACGCACCGTCGGCGTGGATGCGCAACATCTTTTGCCAGTCCGCAAACGGATAGTCCTCGAAGGGATGCACGATCTGCACACCCGCGTTGGACACCAGTGCGTCGAGTCCGCCGAGTTCGCGTATGCAACGCT
Source organism: Eubacteriales Family XIII. Incertae Sedis bacterium (assembly GCA_031276135.1). Taxonomy (GTDB): domain Bacteria; phylum Bacillota; class Clostridia; order Peptostreptococcales; family Anaerovoracaceae; genus JAITLA01. The sequence continues at coordinate 4,277 of JAISNR010000033.1, forward strand.
CGACGCCGGCGTTTACCGCCGCCTCGTCGCTCACGTCCATCGTGACGGCAATGGCCCTGCCGCCCCCGGCACGGATCGCCCGCGCCGTTTCTTCCGCCCCTTTGCCGTCGATATCGGCGACGGCGACGGCCATGCCCTCCCCGGCAAGCAGGTCGGCGCACGCTTTCCCAAGACCGGCGGCGGCGCCCGTAATCAAAACGGTTTTTCCTGTCATGTTCACATCCCTCCTTCCAAAACCAAAACAACGGATCATTGAAGGCATCTTGATTGTACCGGATGCGGAAGATACCGTCAAGCAAGCCCGAAACCGCAAAAGTGCTTTTACAAAGCGCCTTGATTGAAAAGTTCAACGCGCCGCACGGCGTGGCCAACGCGGTGCTCTCCGGGATTTTTGTCGTTCGCGGCGCCGAGCGTCACATTGAACTTTTCGTTTAAGCCCTTTACAAAGCGGCAAATCCATATTATACTGTGGATGAAAGCGAGGAGAACGCGATGGTTGACAAATCGGAACCGGAGGTATTGTTTGCGGTCGAAGAGGGTATCGCCGCGATTGCCCTGAACCGTCCCAAGGTCGGAAACTGCATAAACAGAGAATTGGCGGACGGACTCGTCAAAGCTCTGGCGCGGGCGGCGGACGACGCGTCCGTGAAAGCCGTCGTGTTGAAGGGCAACGGGAAATTCTTTTGCACGGGCGGGGACATCCCCCGCCTGACGGAGCTGAAGGGCGTTGCGGCCGGCCATGATGAAATCGCCAACACGGGCAAAGCGATCCGCCTGATCGCATCGATGCCCAAACCGGTCGTCGCCATGGTGCACGGCATGGTCGCGGGCGCGGGATTCGGCTTTGCCCTCGCGAGCGATTTCGTGGTGAGCGAAAAAAACACCAAATTCATGAGCGCGTTCTCCAAGATCGGCCTTGTCAGCGACTGTGCGACGGCCTTTCATCTGGTGAAATTGCTGGGGAGGCAGCGGGCGAAGGAAATTCTGATGCTTTCGGAGCAGACGGAAGCGGAGGCCTTGTACCGGATGGGCCTGATCAACCGTCTGGTCGATGAAAACGAGCTGGAGCGCGAAACGCGCAAAATCGCAAAGCAATTGACCGGCATGCCTCCCTTGAGCCTGCGTTTGACGAAGGAGTTCGTGAACAACTGCGACAACATGAGTCTGGAACAGGCGCTTTCCTGGGAGGAATCGGCCCAAACCCTTTGCTTGGGAACAGAGGATTTTGTCGAGGGAACGTCCGCATTTTTGGAAAAGCGCACGCCTGCGTTCCGCGGCAGATGAGTCGGCGGTCAACGCCGCCAAAGCAAGGTTCATGACAGTATGTTTCCATCCCGAATTTTGCAAACCTTCGTCCCGTGATCGGCCGCGGCTTGTTACTGCTCAGCTACTTAAATCAAAACTACTCAAACGCCGCGTCAGTTTTGCCTGCGCCCGGCCGCGCGCCGGCACGGGTGTTCAGGCCGGGTTCTGGGGCGGATTTTGGCCCCGGAGCGTACACAGAAGTACGTGAGGAGCCGAAATTCGCCCCCAGGTTCCGGAATGGGCAAAAATGGCGTGGTGGGTGAGTAGTAACCGCGGCTTCGCGCAGAATCAGAATGTAAAAATTCGGGTATTGCAAAGCCCGCCGCCTTGTGATACAATAGCGCAAGAAACGCGGCTTTTGTATTTGAGCGCCGTCGAATCGAGATGTAACCGGAAAAGGAGGTGCGGCGAATATGTCCAGAAAGTGTGAGGTTTGCGGAAAGGGTCAGGTTTCGGGCAACAACGTTTCCCATTCCAACAGGCATACGAGGCGGAAGTGGAACGTGAATATTCAGACCGTCAAGGTAAACGAGAACGGAACCGTGAAAAGGAAGAATGTTTGCACCAGATGTCTGCGTTCGGGAAAGGTCACCCGCGCCGTTTGATCGCTTAGGATCTGTTGTGAAATAAATTGTGCAAATGATTTCGCAACGGATTCTTACGGCGTGTGCCGGCAGGTCGCGCGACGACGTGCCGGTTTTTTGCGTTTCGTGAGGAGTCCCAATGTTCTATGAGGTCAAGACGCAGGGCGGGACGATTGCTTTGGACAGAGCCGTTCTCGGGCAGATCATCAGGCGCGAAACCGCCGCGTTCCCGGGCAAGGTTATGCTTTCAAACGCCAAGGGAAAGCCGGTCGGCGACGACAGCGGCTTTTTTGATTGCGCGTGGTCGGAGGCGGGCGCGTTTGAGCTGCGGGTGTTCGTCGTTCTGCGGTTCGGGGTCAGCATCAGCGCCGTCACGCAGGAACTGATCCGCCGGCTGCGGACGCGGATCGAGGCCTTGACCGGCGTTCGCGCCGCGCGCGTTGTCATCATCGTCAAGGGCGTGCTGTCGAAGCATATTTCGCGGCGCAACCTGGAGATCATCGGTTGACGCCGGAGCTCGGCGCGCCGGTTTCCGCCGTCAAGGGCGTTGGCGGCGTCCGCGCGGAGGCGCTCGCGCGCCTCGGCATCCGCACCGTGGGCGATCTGCTCCGCCACTATCCGCGCGGCTACGAGGACCGCCGCGACAAGCGGAAGATCGGCGATCTGTGCGACGGCCTGCGCGCCGTCGTCCGGGCGACCGTCGTTTCCGTCGAGAAGAGCGGCCCGCGCCCGGTTCGCGGCGGACGCAAAGCCCCGCTGAAGCTGCTCGCGCGGGACGATACGGGTGTGCTGGAGATCGTGTTCTTCGGCGCCCCTTATTTGGCGAACGCCTTCAGGCGGGGCGAGGAATACGTATTCTGCGGCGCGGTGACGCAGGGCGTGCGCGCCCTGCGGATGCTTCATCCCGAATTCAGCCGCGCGGACGAGGGCGGCGGCCGGGATATCCTGCCCGTGTACCCGCTGACCGCAGGGCTGGGCCGGCGGGATCTGCGCAGGTGGATCGCGTCGCTGCTCGAATCGGCCGGCGACATCCCGGAATGCCTGCCTGCGGACACGATCGCCCAAAACAGACTGTGCGGCATAGGCTACGCGCTCGAAAACATACATTACCCCGCTGACATGAGGCGTCTGCGGGAGGCGAAATACCGGCTCGTTTTCGAGGAGCTTCTGACCTTGCAAACCGGGCTTCTGCTTCTGAAAAACGCGAACGGCCGGAGAGGCCGCGGGATCGCTTTCAGGGATGCCGGTGCGGACACGGCGCGCTTCGTCGAAGGTCTGCCCTTTGCGCTGACCGGCGCGCAGAGCCGGACGCTCGGCGAGATCGAGCGCGACATGGAGTCCCCGCGCGTCATGAACAGGCTGGTGCAGGGCGACGTGGGCTCCGGCAAGACCGTGATCGCCGCCGCCGCCATGTACAAGGCCGTGCGATGCGGCTATTTGGCCGTCATGATGGCGCCGACGGAGACCCTGGCCAAGCAGCATCTGGATGAGTTCGAAAGGCTCTTTCGCGGGCACGGCGTCCGCTTGGGCTTTCTCACGGGTGCGGTCAGGGGCGCCGAAAGGCGGCGCTTGCTCGAACGGACGGAGAAAAACGAAATCGACATGCTGATCGGAACGCATGCGCTCATACAGCCGGACGTCGTCTACGGCAAGCTCGGCCTCGTCGTGACGGACGAGCAGCACCGCTTCGGCGTGCGCCAGCGCGTCGGGCTTTCCAAAAAGGGGCGGGATCCCGACATACTCGTCATGACCGCGACGCCGATCCCGCGCACGCTGGCGCTCATCCTGTACGGGGACCTGGATATCTCCGTGATGGACGAGCGGCCGCCGGGACGCCGCCCCGTCGTCACGCGCGCCGTGGACGCGGGCGGGCGGGACGCGGCCTATCGCCTCATGCGAAGCGAGCTTGCGGCCGGCCGGCAGGCCTATGTGATCGCCCCGCTGATCGAGGACGCGGACGAATCCCCGCTGCGCTCGGTGACGGGCCTCTTCGAGGAGCTTTCCGCGCGCTTTGGCGAATACGCCGTCGCGCTCATCCACGGCCGCATGAAGCAGGCCGAAAAGGACGCGGTGATGGGCGCTTTTTACGCGGGAGAAACGGACGTCCTCGTCTCCACGGTGCTGATCGAGGTCGGCGTCAACGTTCCGAACGCGACGGTGATGCTGATCGAGAACGCGGAGCGCTTCGGTCTGGCGCAGCTGCACCAGCTGCGGGGCCGCGTCGGGCGCGGCTCTGCGCAATCCCACTGCATATTGGTCACGGAGAACGCCTCCCCGGAGGCTGCGGAGCGCGCGCGCATCCTGGTTTCCACCGACGACGGCTTCGAGATCGCCGAAAGGGATTTGGAGCTTCGCGGCCCCGGCGAGTTCTTCGGGCTCAGGCAGCACGGGATACCGCCGCTGCGCATCGCGAACCTCGCAAAGCACACAAAGGCGCTCATGGCCGTCAAGGCGGAGGCCGAGAGGTTGCTCGCGGACGATCCTCTGCTCGAAAGCCCGAAGAACGCGGCGCTGAAGGCAGGGATCGACGCGCTCTTCGCGTCCGCCGCGGACATCGGCATCTGAGGGGGAAGCACAAGGAGCGCCCGTGCGCCGATTCGAGAGGGGCGCGGGAACCTGCGCGGAAGCCCGTTCGTCGAAACAGAAGATGAAAGCCCATATGGAGGCGTTATGGCGAAATACAGAATCAGGCAGAGCCTTGCTCTGTCGGGAGAGGTCGCGATCAGCGGTTCGAAAAACGCGGTGTTGCCCATCATGGCCGCCGCGCTTCTGACGGATGAACGCTGCGAGATCACGGATGTCCCCGCGCTGCGCGACGTGGATGTGATGCGCGGGCTCATGTGCGGCATAGGCGCCCGCGTGAACGGGCGTTGCGGCGGGGTCCTGGAGATCGCGACGGAAGGGATCGCCTCCGAGGAGGCGCCGAACGAGCTCGTGAAGAAGATGCGCGCGTCCGTGCTCGTCATGGGGCCGCTTCTCGCGCGGGCGGGCCGCGCGCGCGTCGCCCTGCCCGGCGGCTGCGCGATCGGCACGCGGCCGATCGACCTGCATCTGAAGGGTCTGAAGGCGCTGGGCGCGCGCATCGATTCCGAAAACGGCTATGTGATCGCCGCCGCGGACAGGCTGCGCGGCGCCAACATCTATCTGGACTCCCCGAGCGTCGGCGCCACGGAGAACATCACGATGGCGGCCGTGCTCGCCGAGGGGACGACCGTGATCGAGAACGCCGCCGAGGAACCCGAGATCGTGGACATGGTGAACTTCCTGAACAAGATGGGCGCGCGCATCAAGGGCGCCGGCACGAACACGATCAAGATCGAGGGCGTGAAGCGGCTCGGCGGCGCGAGGCACGCCGTGATCCCCGACCGCATCGAAACGGGCACCTTCATGCTCGCGGCCGCGATCACGCGGGGCCGGGTGCTGATTCGAAACGCGGTTCCGGACCATGTGAAGCCCGTGACGGCCAAGCTGAAGGAATGCGGCGTTGACGTGCGCGTTTCGGACGACGGGCTCATCGTGGACGCGCGGCACGGCGCGCTGATGTCCACGGACATCAGGACGCTGCCCTATCCCGGCTTTCCGACGGACATACAGTCCCAATTCATGGCTTTTCTGACGACGGTGCGCGGATCGGGCATCGTGACGGAGAACGTCTTTGAGAACAGGTACATGCACGTCAACGAGCTCAACCGCATGGGCGCCAACATCAAGATCGAGGGCCGCGTCGCCATCGTGGAGGGGGATTGCCGGCTGCGCGGCGCGGAGGTGTTCGCGACCGACCTCAGGGCCGGCGCCGCGCTGGCGCTCGCGGGCCTGTACGCGAGCGGCACGACGCAGATTTCCGAGATACATCACATCGAAAGGGGCTATTCGGCCTTTGTCGAAAAGCTGACGGGGCTGGGCGCCGACATCGCGCGCGTGGAAGAATAGACGGACTTGGATAAATTTTTAACAATTTCTTTGAGAAAGACTTGAAAAACCCCCGGAATTGTAGTTTAATTAGTAGAGGCACAAACGGTATCTTCGTTTTTGCGGATACAGGCTGTTTTGCGGGCGCAGGGCAAGCTCTTCGCTCCGCTTGTACGCGTATACGGCAGGTTCGGTTGTATCGTGAAGCTTCGCGCGGCGTTCTGCGCGCGGAGGGAGTGGTATTGGTTAAGTTAAGTGAGGAGGATTTGCATGGACTTTCAACTTACGAAAGAGCAGGAATTTGTAAGGAAGATGGTGAGAAGCTTTGCCGAAACCGAGGTGGACCCCATTGCCGCGGACATCGACAAGGAGCACAGATTCCCGGAGGAAACTGTGAAGAAGATGGGCCGGTACGGTCTGCTGGGCGTGCCCTTTCCCAAGGAATACGAGGGCGCGGGCGGGGATCATATCTCCTACGCGATCACCGTGGAGGAGCTTTCGCGGAAGTGCGCGTCGACGGGCGTCATCTGTTCCGCGCACACATCGCTCTGCGTGTGGCCGATCTTCGCGTGGGGCACTGACGAACAGAAGAAGAAGTACGTCCCGGATCTCACGAGCGGACGGAAGCTGGGCGCCTTCGGCCTGACCGAACCCAACGCCGGCACGGACGCGGGCGGGCAGCAGACGCGTGCCGAGGACAAGGGCGACCACTGGCTTTTGAACGGCTCCAAGGTGTTCATCACGAACGGCGGCTACGCCGACACCTTCGTCGTCATGGCCATGACCGACAAGCAGAAGGGGACGCGCGGCGGCATCAGCGCCTTCATCGTCGAAAAGGGCTTCGAGGGCTTTTCGATCGGCAAGACGGAGGAGAAGATGGGCATCTGCGCTTCGTCCACGACCGAGCTCGTATTCCAAAATTGCAAGGTCCCCAAGGAGAATCTTCTCGGAAACGTCGGCGACGGCTTCAAGGTTGCGATGTCCACGCTGGACGGCGGCCGCATCGGCATCGCCTCGCAGGCCCTCGGCATCGCGCAGGGCGCCTTCGACGTCACGGTGGAATACATGAAATCGAGAAAGCAGTTCGGCAAGAAGCTTTCGCAGATGGAATCGCTGCGTTTTGAGATCGCCGATATGAAAACGCGGATAGAGGCCGCGCGGCTCCTGATCTACCGGGCGGCCGACATGAAGGACAGGCACCTGCCCTACGGCCCGGCATCCGCCATGGCGAAGCTCTTCGCTTCCGAAACGGCCATGCATGTCACGACCAAGGCCGTGCAGCTCCACGGCGGCTACGGTTACACAAAGGACTATCCGGTGGAACGGATGATGCGCGACGCCAAGATCACGGAGATCTACGAGGGCACGTCCGAGGCGCAGAAGCTCGTCATATCCGCTGATGTATTCAAGAAATAAGGGGGGTTTTGAAACGATGGCTTTTAAAATAATAGTTTGCGCCAAGCAGGTGCCCGACACGAACGAAATCAAGATCGATCCCGTGACAAAGACGCTGGTGCGCGAGGGCGTTCCGAGCATCCTGAACCACGACGACGCGAACGCGCTCGAGGAAGCGCTCAAGATCAAGGATCAATACCCCGACACGACGATTACGGTCGTGACGATGGGACCGCCGCAGGCCAAGGACATGCTGATAGAATGCCTCGCGATGGGCGCCGACGAGGGCATCCTGCTGTCGGACCGCGCGCTCGGGGGTTCCGACACCTGGGCCACGTCCAACGCGGTCGCGGCGGCCATAAACAGGCTCGGCGGATACGACCTGATCTTCGCGGGCAGACAGGCCATAGACGGCGACACGGCGCAGGTCGGGCCGCAGATCGCCGAGAAGCTGGGTCTGCCGCAGGTCACGTATGTGGCGGAATTCAAGCTGTCGGAGGACCGCAAGCACATCACGGTGAAGCGCGCCCTCGAGGACGGCTACGAGCTGATCGAGATCGATACCCCCTGCATGCTTACGGCCATCAAGGAGCTGAACACGCCGCGCTACATGTCCATAGGCGGCATCTTCGACGCGGTGCGGAAGGAAATCCCGACCTGGGGCGCGAAGGAACTCGGCGTGGATGTGGACAGGGAGGTCGGGCTGGAAGCCTCTCCGACGAACGTCTTTCGCTCGTTCACGCCGGCCCCCAAGGGCAAGGGCATGATCCTCGAGGCCGATACGGAGAAGGAAGTGGCGGATAAGCTGTTGATCAATCTGAAGTCGAAGCATGTGATATAGTGATACAGGAGGGGTGAGAAAAAATGGCAATTAAAGTAATAAATGAGAAATGCAAGGGCTGCAAGCTGTGCATCAAGGCCTGCCCCTTTGACGCGATCTACATGGAAGGCAAGCTCGCCGTGATCAACGAGAAGTGCACGGCCTGCAAGCAGTGCATCCCCGCCTGCAAATTCGACGCGATCGAGAATACGGGCGAGGAAGAGGGCCCTGTGGATCTCTCCGCCTACAAGCACGTCTGGGTCTACGCGGAGCAGCGCGCCGGCAAGCTCATGAACGTGGCGCTCGAGCTGATCGGCGAGGGCAGGCGGCTGGCCCGCGAGATCAGCGACGACGCGAAGGTCTACGCCGTGCTGATCGGCGACGGCATCGGCAATCTCGCGCCGGAGTGCTTCGAGTACGGCGCGGACGCCGTCTATCTGATCGAGCATCCCTTGCTCGCGAAATTCACGACGGACGGCTACACGAAGGTGCTGCACGACGCCGTCAAGACGTACAAACCCGAGATCGTGCTGTTCGGCGCGACGCACATCGGCAGGGATCTGGCGCCGCGCGTGGCGGCCAGACTGAACACGGGCCTCACGGCGGACTGCACGCGCCTCGACGTCAAGGTCAGCAGCTACATCGACTACGCGAACAAGAACACGACGCTGGACACCTCCACGCTGGATCCGAATTCCGACGACAAGGGCCTGAAGCAGACGCGGCCGGCCTTCGGCGGCAACCTCATGGCCACGATCGTCTGCCC
>JAISNR010000092.1 GCA_031276135.1 Eubacteriales Family XIII. Incertae Sedis bacterium
CCGCCCATGCCGATGGGCGGCGGAATGGGCGGTATGGGCGGCATGATGTAATCGCGCCCCTTCGCCCGGCGCCATTTCATACGTTGCACTGCCGGACGGCGCCGATCACCCGCTTCCCCGGAGCGGGCGATCGGCGCCGTCCGTTGCGTTTGCGGCGTTTTATCTGAAGTTGAGGCTTGGGGCATCGTCCGCCGGGCTGTCGTCGTTTGCGGAATCGCCCTCCGCCGGGCCGCCGCCGGAGGGCATGGGGCTGCCGTCCGCGTTTTGAACAGCCGGCTTTTCACCGTTCCCTCGGGCAACCGCAGGGATGAGGCAATGTCCCGCACGCTCATTTCCGCGACGTAGTGCATGAGAACCGGAATCTTGAAGCGTTCCGGCAGAGCCTGTACACGGCGGTCCCGTATGCATCCGCCAAATCGGCGCACGAAACCCGCGATGTCGTTTGCTCCGCCGCCATTGCGCATATTGTGTCCACGACAAACCTCCTTTCAATCTATGGGACCCCCCATATATGTTAATCGTCGTGAGATGAAAAAGGGTTCGTTTTTTTTTGCGAATCTTTCCGGCGTACCTTGCGCGTTCTCTTGCGCTGTTGTAAAATAATACTGATTCGCAATTCATGGAATGACAAAGAGCGAATCAGTGGATACTGCTTTCAATTGCCCGCGCCATAAGCAGTATAAGACGCTAGCGGACCGCAACGGCCCGGGGCGCCGAACCGTTCATTTCGCACACATACCGACAGATGAAGCAATCGGAAAGCGCCGCAGAGCATCTGCGGCGGACGCCGAGGGAGGTAAAGCTTATGGCCTACTATTTCGATGAACCGTCGCGAACCTTCAGCGAGTACCTGCTCGTGCCGGGCTATTCCTCCAAGGAGTGCAGGCCGGAGAATGTGAACATCACGACGCCGCTCGTGAAATACCGCAGGGGGGAAAGCCCCAAGATCCGCATGAACATCCCGTTGACCTCCGCGATCATGCAGGCCGTTTCCGACGACAGGATGGCCATCGCGCTCGCGAAGGAGGGCGGGATTTCCTTTATATACGCCTCGCAGCCGATCGAGAGCCAAGCGGCGATGATCCGCCGCGTGAAGTCGCACAAGGCCGGCTTCGTGAAAAGCGATTCGAACATTCGGCCGGATCAGACGCTGGCGGAGATCATCGCGCTGAAGGAAAAGAGCGGCCATTCCACGATCGCGGTGACGGAGGACGGCACGGCGGAGGGCAGGATCGTGGGCCTTGTGACGGGCAGAAGCTATCGCGTCAGCCGAATGCCGGCGGACACAAAGGTTTCTGAATTCATGACGCCCTTTTCAGAATTGATCTACGCGGAGGAGGGCGTCAGCCTTTCGGAAGCGAACGACATGCTCTGGAATCACAAGCTGAACGCCCTGCCCGTCATCGACAGGAACGGGCGCCTGACGCACTTCGTGTTCCGCAAAGATTACGATTCGCACAAGGCGAACCCGAATGAATTTTTGGACGAACACAAGCGCTACATGGTCGGCGCGGGCGTAAACACAAGGGACTACGAGGAGCGCATCCCCGCTCTCGTGGACGCCGGCGCGGACGTGCTCTGCATCGATTCCTCCGAGGGCTACACCGAATGGCAGCGCGACACCATAGCCTTCGTGCGCCGGAAATACGGCGACGGCGTGAAGATCGGCGCGGGCAACGTGGTGGAGTCAGACGGTTTCCGCTTTCTGGCGGACGCCGGCGCCGATTTCGTCAAGATCGGGATCGGCGGCGGTTCCATCTGCATCACGCGCGAACAAAAGGGCATCGGCCGAGGCCAGGCGTCGGCCGTCATCGACGTGGCCGCCGCGCGCGACGCCTATTTCGAGGAAACGGGCATCCGCATCCCGCTCTGCTCCGACGGCGGCATCGTGTACGACTATCACATGACGCTGGCCCTCGCGATGGGCGCGGACTTCCTGATGCTCGGCAGATATTTTTCGCGGTTCGACGAAAGCCCCACGAACAAGCTGAACATCAACGGCAGCTACGTGAAGGAATACTGGGGCGAGGGCTCGAACCGCGCGCGGAACTGGCAGCGCTACGACCTCGGCGGCGAGGGCGGCCTCTCCTTCGAGGAGGGCGTCGATTCCTACGTCCCCTACGCCGGCAGCCTCAAGGACAACGTGCGCCTTTCCCTGAACAAGGTGAAATCCACGATGTGCAATTGCGGGGTTTTGGATATTCCGAGCCTGCAAAGGGACACGAAGCTGACGATCGTTTCCGCGACGAGCATCGTGGAGGGCGGCGCGCACGACGTGATCCTGAAGGACCAGACCTCGAATCTCAGATAAAGCCGGCGGACAATTCATTCCATTATTTTCCAAACAGAAGAGGTGTTGCACATGACCAAATTCAACGGCATCTGGGTCGTCGATTTCGGCGGACAGTACAATCAACTGATCGCGCGGCGCGTCCGGGAAGCGAAGGTGTACTGCGAAATCGTCCCTTGGTTCAAGTGCATGGAGCGCTTTGCGGGCGAAACGCCGGCCGGCGTGATCTTCACGGGCGGCCCCGCGAGCGTGTACGAGGCGGGCGCGCCAAAACTGCCGCACGCGTTCTTCGAGAAGGGCGTGCCCATCCTCGGCATCTGCTACGGCGCGCAGATGATGGCCCACATTCTGGGCGGGAAGGTGGTCAGCCCCGATTCCAAGGAATACGGCCGCGTGACGCTGCGCCGCGTGCGCGCGAACGCCGGCGTCGGCGGCAGGGCAGCCTCCGCCGATGCCTCCCCCGCCGGCGGCACAATCGATGCCGACGCCGAAACCTATGCCGGCGAACCGCTCTTCAGCGGTGTCCCGGCGGAAACCGTCTGCTGGATGAGCCATACGGACTACATCGCGCGCGTGCCGGACGGTTTTCGCGTGACCTCCCGCACGGACAACTGCCCCGCAGCCTCGCTGGAGGACGCCGAAAGGAAGCTGTACGGCGTACAGTTCCACCCCGAGGTGCACCACACGCCCTTCGGCCAAGGTCTGCTCGAGAATTTCCTGTACGCCGTCTGCGGCTGCAAGGGCGACTGGACGCCGGCGAATTTCGCAAAGGCAAAAATAGAGGAAATCCGGCAAACTGTCGGCGGCGGGCGCGTGCTCTGCGCCCTCTCGGGCGGCGTGGATTCCTCCGTCGCCGCCGTGCTGACGCACAGGGCCGTCGGCGACAGGCTGACCTGTATATTCGTGGATCACGGCCTTCTGCGCAAGGACGAGGGTGACCAAGTCATGGAGGTCTACGGCCGGCAATTCCGCATGAACATAAAGCGCGTCAACGCGGCGGAGCGCTTCCTCGGCAAGCTGGCCGGCGTCGACGATCCCGAGGAGAAGCGCAAGATCATAGGCGGCGAGTTCATCCGCGTGTTCGAGGAGGAGGCGCGAAAGATCTTCCTGGAGGAAGGCGGCGCGGATTGGCTGTTGCAGGGGACGATCTATCCCGACGTGGTGGAGAGCGGCAGCGGCGAATCTGCGGTGATCAAGAGCCATCACAACGTCGGCGGGCTCCCCGCGGACATGAAGCTCGAGTTGCTGGAACCCCTGCGCCTGCTGTTCAAGGACGAGGTGCGCAAGGTGGGCGAGGAGCTCGGCATCGCCCCGGAGCTCGTCTGGCGCCAGCCCTTCCCGGGCCCCGGCCTCGCGATCCGCTGCCTCGGCGAGGTGACGCCCGAAAAGCTCCGCATCATCCGCGAATCCGACGCCATCCTGCGCGCGGAAATCGACGCCTACAACGAAGGTCTGTTCGCAAAGACGGGGAAACGCAACTACGGCGAGGACGGCGCCGGCGGCGAACGCGCCGTGTGGCAGTATTTTACCGTCCTGCCGAACATCCGCAGCGTCGGCGTGATGGGCGATGCCCGCACCTACGACTACGCCGTGGGCGTCCGCGCCGTCACCTCCGTCGACGGCATGACCTCCGACTGGGCGCGCCTCCCCCACGACCTGCTCGAAACCATCGCAAGCCGCATCGTCAACGAGGTCGACGGCGTCAACCGCGTACTGTACGAT
>JAISNR010000136.1 GCA_031276135.1 Eubacteriales Family XIII. Incertae Sedis bacterium
GCTTGGCTCCGCAATATTTTTGCTTTCGCCGAAAGCCGATTTCACGGCACCCCCTCGTCTGCATAGTATGATGCGTCATCGTTATCGCAGGTGTGGGCATTGCGTAGGTGAGTAGTAACGACACACACGTTGTCTTGAAATGTTTTTGCAAATCTCTATTTACTTCCATTTTGCGCCATGCTATACTGTCATTGATACAGTGAGGTGTGTTATGGACGAATCGATCATTGAAACTTGCATGCAGCGGCAATCGACAGGAGAGTTCATTGAACGCTTTGGCTGTCCGCCGGGCTATGTATTTGTCTGTGAAGCATTTGCCGCGCATCCGCTTGTCGGAAACAAACTGTTGAGTGAACACGAAAGCGCTCTCATTTACAGTCGCGCGCGGGAAATATTGTCCAAGTGTGTCACAAAGGATCTGACGCCGACTTTGTTCGACGCAATGGTGGTCACTTTGGCGGTTGTGCATATATCAAAAAAATGGATCTCCGAAAAAAAAGGGGGATTTTGGAATTTTGTTTATGAACAATTTAAAATGGCCGATTCTTCTAAATTGCGCCACGTGCTTATGGATTGCATAGACGAAGGGCTGTCGCGAAACAAGAAACTGTTTGTCTTTACGAAAAGACATGAATACTATGCGACGGTTATGACACACGCTTTGGCGACGGAAAAAGGCGTTCTTGCGTATTTCGATTTTCTGTTTGAGTTTTACAAAAATAACCTCCGTTTTGTATTCGTAAACGATGATGTCGCCGTCTCACGATTGATTTCTGTATTGAAAATGAAATTGGACGAAGAGAATGCAGAAATAACCGATAAACTAAGTTCTTATTTCTACAAAACGCAAATTTGTGTGAGAACACTGATCAAACAGACTCCCGGCTATGCTGCCGTATGTACCGAGGAAATTTTGTCTAAAATCGATGCCTTTTGGTCCGGCCATTCTGTGAAAAAAGAGACCTATTTGGATAATCTGCTGTCGCAATGGTTTTCGGACAAGCTCTTGATGATCGACGCGCAAATGCGCGTTCGAAAGGACCGAAAAGCGATGCGTTTGCGCGTTGCAATGTCATTCGATCAAATACGGCCAACCTATGTTTTGGAAGAAAAGGTTCCCGCAATCTGCATTCCCTGTACCCGGTTAAAACAATCCGATGCGGCTTCCCCTACTCTCAAAATAACTTGTGGCGCAAAAGAAAAAGTATTTGCGCTGGATTGTTTCGGCGATCGATTCGGAAAATCGATAGATGAAAAAACAATTCCGCTTTCCGCATTGGCAAAATTCGAATCGGAATCGGATATGCAGATCAATGTAAAGATTTTGCTCGGCGGCGAAACCGTCTACGATTCCGATAAGACGCTCTGCAGAAGTGCGGTGATCTTCTGCGGAGGCAAAGAGTTGTCCGCTCAAAATATCACGCAAGGCGAATTTCAACTGTTCACTTCAAAAAACAATGTTGTGGACATAGAGCATTGTGACGATTGCGCAGAGATAGGTTCATTCGGACAATTGCTTACTTTTTCGCTTGAGAATGGCTTCATGATTCGCGTGAACGGAACGATTCTGTGCAGGGATTCGGAGCAACGAGAGATACAGATATCCTACAAAAATAAACCTTTTGCCGGAGCAATATACAAATCGAACGGTGATGCATACGCTATTTTCAAAGACCCTCCGGAACCGGATGTTTTCCTGCCAAAAGGACATTTGCGAAAACAATATTCATTCATGCTTAACGGTGCGATTGTGGATTCCCGTTGCATCGAGGAAGACGCCGCGACCCCGGATCACCTTTCTTTGCGCGTCGATGCGAGCCGTTTGCGGACGCATGCGAACAAATTCACAATTTACGATTTGAAAAACAAAAAAAACCTACACTCGCTTTTATTCTGCGCAATTCCAAACTTTTCGTTAACCTTTGACCGGCGCTATTATACAAAAAATCAAATCGGCTGCGGCGAATTGATTGCGGACGATTATTGCAAATCGTTTGAATGCGGAAAGGCCGAAACGGAAGCATTTGCGTTTTGCGATGGGCAAATTGAAGTGACGACGCCGCGCGTCGTATGGGAAATTGACAACGGAACGCAAACGGAAGCATGGGAAGGGAATGTCTGGTATGAGACCATCCGGCAACAGGCGCGCATTATTGTGAAATATCCGCGCGAATTGGAAGTTGCGGCGTATGCGGGCAATGACAAAATCGCAGCCGTGAAAAAACACGGAACCGCCGAATTTGATCTGGGCAACCATATTTGTGGGATCTCTTCCACGCAACGAAATCCCCTTTCTGTTTCCCTCGAAATCAAAGCGGATCACCCAAGCAAGACAAGCTTGTTCCAAGTGGTCTTCTCCGCATGTTTTGTCACTCCGCCCCGCTTCAAACTGCAAAAGAATCAATTGCGGATTTTGAATCCAAACGACTATGTCGGTCCTGCCGAAATCGAACTTGCGTACACTTTCGTTTATGAACCGATGATCTCCGTACAGAAGTATTGCAAGCCCGTCGGCTCTGCGATCCTGTCCGATGACTGCAATCTGCAAAGAGGCATGTACAAAGTGATTGTTTCTTATGAAACAACCGGGATATTTAAAAAGGAGAGAAAAACTGTTTTTGAGGGTTCATGTTTTCTGGAAGGTGCAAAACCGGCCTCTCCCAATTTTTTTGTCGAAAAAAAGATCAAAGCCTCCTCGCCAAAAGGCATCCCCAATCTCAAATCCTATTTTCATAAAAAAATCATATTCATCCACGCATTTTGGAGGAACAACACGCTGTATAATTTGACGGATGAATGGAGGATATCCATTGTAAACTTGCGCTTTTTGTTTTTTCTCAGAACACTTGATCGGCATGGCCGGATCGGAGAATATCCAATGTATAGAGGAGAGGCGATTTTCGTAAATCCTTCAAACAAACTCAGAAAATCCGGGACGATACGTGTGCTGATACTAAACAAACGCGAGTTGTATATAAAGTATCATCGCAAATCTCCTTTTGGCGCGCCTTTGACATACGAATACCGCGTTCGGCCTGTTTTGGAACGAGGCGACAGCAAACGAACAAACAGCAAACCAAACAACACCAGACGCATACCACAGGAATTGAAGGGATATTGAGATGTTTAATCCGATCATCGCAACGCAAAACATCAAAAAAGCATATCAAGATTATATCGCAACAACCTTCCCGATCGCGGACAAAACGTACCGAGAATTGCTGTACCGAGAGCTTGGCAAAGCCGAAACGGTTGTAAAAGGCCCTTATCTGGACATAGGAGATTCCTACAAAACCGGACGGAGCTTGGAGGAGATGATTTGCGCGGGCCAAGCTTCGGAATTGTTCAGAACTTTGGAAGAATGCGCGCATGACGCGAAAAAAGAATTGCCTCTTGAACGGAAGCTCTACGCGCATCAGGAGAAAGCGTTTCTCAAGGCGATTCAGAAGAAAAACCTGATTATAACGACAGGCACGGGATCCGGAAAAACGGAATGTTTTCTGCTTCCGATGATCCATGCGCTTTTGCGCGAAAGCGAAGAAAGGACTTTGGATCCGGGTGTTCGCGCCATGATCATCTATCCGATGAATGCGCTGGCGAATGATCAAATGAAGAGACTGCGCCTTTTATTAAAGGATTGCGGCACGGGGAGCAAAAAAATCACCTTCGGCGTTTACAACAGCAGCACAAAGCATACGCAAGAGGAAGCGCTGAACGCATACGCGCAACTGTATAAAAACGAAAAAGGCGAGGCTTCCAAACCGCTGTCAAATGAAATTCTTTCGCGGGAGATCATGCAGCGGGAACCTCCGAATATTCTGATTACAAACTATGCAATGCTGGAGTATATGATGCTTCGACCCAAAGACGACGCTGTTTTTTCGGGCGCGAAGCTGAATTTCATCGTTCTCGACGAGGCACATATATACAAAGGCGCCACGGGAATGGAAACCGCCCTGTTAATGCGAAGGCTCCGCGCGCGAATCAACGACGAAAAAACGGTTCGCTATATTTTGACGAGCGCAACGCTCGGCGGCAAGGAAAAGGATGCCGATATCGTTTCGTTTGCAACAAACCTTTGCAGCGTGCATTTTCACGTGAACGATATCATCCGTTCGGAAACGGTAAGGCAAGTTCCGCCTGAATGCACAGTGGAAACCCCGCTGTCCGTGTTTGAAAAATTGGCTGCGGCTCAAAACCGGCCTTCGGAAATACTGAAAGAAGGCAACTGCGATTATGCGCCCGATGGCGACGATCACGAAAAGCTGTTTGAACTGGGAATGCGAAGCAAGCAATATTGGGCCATGCGAGAAGTTTCCAACAGGCCCATGCTCGTGAGCGAGATCACGCATGCGATCGGGCAGATCTGCGATGTTTCTGAGCAAGACGTCATCCGGATGATCTCCGTGTTGGCGCAGGCGGAAAAAGGAAAGATCAGTCTCTTCAAAGCCGGGTATCACAGTTTTGTCCGCGCATTGGAAGGGGTGTATATTACCATAGGAATGCACAAACAGCTCTTTCTGCAAAGAACAAAAGGCATTGATGCGCAACGCGTCTTTGAATGCGCGATATGCGATGACTGCGGCAGGCTTGCCGTATGCGGCGAAATCAAAGACGGCGTGCTCGTTCAATCTTCCAATCAGTGGAGCGGCACCAGGAAATATTTTGTAATTAAAGAAAAAAACGAGATCGATTTTATGGAAGACGATCAGGAGCAAATCGAAGATACCGAAAAAAATGACTGGTTGTTATGCTCCGTGTGCGGTGCCATAACCAGACCCGGTTTGCCGACGCTTCCGTGTTCGCACACTACGGAATGCTATATCGAGATAAAAGAAGCCTATTTTACGGAAGAAGCGCACCGCCCCAAATGCCCGGCATGTGAAACGGGATCCTTTCGCGGCTTCTATTTGGGCGCGGAGGCTGCGACCGCCGTACTCGGAACGGTGTTGTATGAAGAAATACCCGAAGAGTACGTTCGGGTTGAGGAAGCGGAACACACGAAACCGCTACCCGACGCCAAAGGAATTTTTGGAAACATAAGTTCGCACGCCCCCAAAATCGAAAAACGTGCACGACAGTTTCTTTGCTTTTCCGACAGTCGAAGCGAAGCCGCATATTATGCGTGTTATATGGAAAAATCCTATCAGGAGTTTTTGCGACGGCGCGGGATCCGGCATATCATCGAAAAAAACAGAACGTCAATGCAAAACAAACCATGGGAAATCAAGGATTTTGCAGAAGAACTCACGGCGTATTTCAATGAAAACCACAGCTTCGCGGAAGCGGGAAAACCGCAGGCGGATTTGACGGTTCCCAGCCGCCGAAACGCTTGGATTGCGATTTTGAATGAAATGTTCAACGCAAGACGCGCCACGAGCCTTGTTTCCATGGGTCTGATGGAATTTGAATACAAAGGAAACACGAGCGACGTCATTCGGGCCACATCGGATTTTTGCAAAATCCCATCGGAGGACGCAAAGGCGCTTCTTGACCTGCTTGTGATGGATATCGTCTATTACGGCGCAATTCGGGGGGACGGCGTTTCTCTGACGGATGCGGAACGGGAATATATCTTCTTTACGCCGTATGCAAAAGGCGTTTGCAAACTGAAGAAAGCGGGTGACAGGAAATCACATTTGCACGGCTGGATGGCCAGAGCCAGAAGCAACGGAAATTATTATGACAATACGAGGATGCGACGATTCGCAGACCGACTGGGAATGAGCAAGGAAGAAGCAAATGAATTCCTCGGAGAATACTGGGACAAAATCCTGATTGGCGGCTCTTACCCATTGACGTACAGCGGAAACGGAGATGAATACTATTTTCTTACGAATCAGTTTGCAATCAAGGCCTGTGACACATCGCACGACATTTATCGTTGCGACAAATGCGGCAGAATAACATCTGTAAATTGTTTGAACAGATGCATATCCGTAAAATGCGACGGTCGGCTAAGCGCCGTTCCGGTGCAGGACTTTCTTCAAGGCAACCATTATGCTCAATTATACGCTTCGCGACACATGCGCCCCCTGCACATCAAGGAGCACACCGCGCAGCTTGGAAGGGCGGAGCAGTTGAAATATCAACAACTCTTTGTCAACAAAGAAATCAATGCGTTGAGTTGTTCCACGACTTTTGAAATGGGTGTGGACGTTGGCAGCTTGGAAACCGTTTATTTGAGAAATATTCCGCCGTCACCCGCCAATTATGTTCAACGCGCGGGACGCGCCGGAAGAAGTACACAATCGGCCGCATTCTGCCTTACCTACGCAAAACTCAGCTCCCATGATTTTACTTATTACGAAGATCCGGTAAAGATGATACGCGGTGAGATCGGCGTTCCCAAATTTGTACTGGAAAATGAAAAGGTTATTCAAAGGCATATTTTTGCGGTGGCGCTAAGCGATTTTTTCCAACAATCGGATGTTTATGACGGAAACAACGCCAACAAATTGCTGAATGAGGACGGTTATGATCAATTCAAGCGATATCTGGCCGGAAAGCCCGAACATCTGCGCATGCTTTTGAAAAATTCCATTCCGAAGCATATGCATGCCATCATGGGTATCGATCATTTTGCTTGGGCAGAACGCTTGATCGGGGAAAAAGAAGGCGTTCTGGAAATCGCAATTAAAGATTATCGGGAAATGATCGCATATTACGAATCCACATGCGATGAATACAAAAGCAAAAATGAACTCGCGCGCGCAGGGCACTTCGAAAGAGAATTGAAAAAATTCCGGAAGGGCCGGGATGACCATAAAGGAAAGAACGATCTGATTGAATTTTTGGTGAGAAGCAACGTATTGCCGAAATACGGATTTCCTGTCGATACGGTGGAACTGCATCAGGACATGAATGTTTATGCGAACGGCAGACTCCAAATGGCGCGCGATCTTCAACTTGCGATCTCGGAGTACGCGCCGGGATCCGAAGTCATAGCGGACGGAAAGCTGTTTACGAGCCGTTATATACGCAAGCCGCATACAAAAGCGGCGAATGGCTATTGGGAATATTCTTACATAGCCGAATGCGCAAATGAGAAATGCAAGACGATGAATTACATACGAGAGGAACCTTCGGAAGAAGGAACGCCGTGCATCGCCTGTGGAGAGCCGATCGGCAAAAAAAGATGGCGAAAAGCTTTGGAACCGCGAAAAGGCTTTGTTGCCGACAGCAACATAAAAGAAGATATTCCGATGAAGCGCCCCGACAAAAGCCATAGCAGCAAGGACCATTATATCGGCGACAAGGAACGAAAACAATTGCCCGAAATACTGTACCAATCGGGAGATCACCTCATTGCAATGCAGTCCAGCACCAACGATTCTTTATTGGTCGTCTGTACCAATTCTTTCTATGTGTGCCCGTGGTGCGGATACGGTCGAAGCGCAAACGAATTGAAATCAACGAAAGATTTCAATTTCAACAATATCTCCTATACCGAAAAACACAAGAACGCATACGGAACCGATTGCGCCAACAAAAAACTGTCGCGGGTGGAACTTTCGCATACGTTTAAAACGGACGTGGTGAGAATCCTGTTTGATCTTCCGGGCGCACAAAACATCGAAACCATGTTGTCTGTGTTGTTTGCCCTGCTGGAATCCACATCCCGCGTACTCGATATAGAACGGACGGACATAAAAGGATGTCTGCATCGGGTTCGCGGAAAAAACGGCATGTTGTATTCGTTGGTGCTCTACGATGCTGTTGCGGGCGGCGCGGGGCATGTACGGCGGCTGACCGAGCGGAACGGATCGGTTCTGAGAAATGTTGTTTTGTTGGCGATCAAGATCACCGGCGAATGCACTTGCTCCCCATCCTGTTACAAATGCTTGCGAAATTATTACAATCAGGACATACACGACAGTCTGAACAGGCTTGCGGCAGAACGATTTT
The DNA here is from genome assembly GCA_031276135.1 of Eubacteriales Family XIII. Incertae Sedis bacterium. Lineage (GTDB taxonomy): Bacteria > Bacillota > Clostridia > Peptostreptococcales > Anaerovoracaceae > JAITLA01. The sequence goes on from JAISNR010000136.1 coordinate 7,909, forward strand.
TGCAAAGTTTCACAGATCCTTTTGTCAGTGTCGCCGAAAATGAGGCTGAACATGTTTCCGGGATTTTAGAAGCTTCTTCGTTTGACCATGTCTCTTTAAATGAAAAAACCGCATACCCAATCAACAATACCTATGAAATTTGGGCGGACTGCAATTTCTTGTTTCCGGACGAATACAAGGAACTTTTGCGAGAGTTCGAAGCGGAAAAGGTTCCGCTCGCGGATTTTGCCGACGCGGCATTCGAAGCAAATGGGAAAAAACTCCTTACATCTGCATTTGTTTGGAAATCCGCACATGTTTTGCTCCTTTACGATTCTGAATCCGAAAAGGAGATTGAAGGATGGAAATCCGTCAAATTTCGCGATGTCTCCGGCAAAACAATCAAGACGCTTTTGGAAATGAGATCATAGAATCAAATGGCAAAAATGATACCCGAAAAATACGATGAGGACACTTTCAGTTATGGCGAAAGACAGGTGTTCCAAAGCTTAAAAAGCCTTCCGGACGAATACACGGTGTTTCATTCGGTAAAGTGGAACGACAGAAATGAAAAGGGGCGTATCGTTTGGGGCGAGGCAGATTTTACCATTCTGCATCCCGTGAAAGGCATCCTTGTAATCGAGGTCAAATCCGGCGGAATCGAATGCAACGACCAAGTCTGGACGCAGATTCGAACGGATAACGGGATGCGTTCTCTCATGGGTTGCCCTTTATCGCAAGCGGGGCGAAGCAAATACGAATTTATCAAAATTCTCCGATCGAGCTTACCGAACGGTTTCTATTGCATGGTCGAGCAAGCCGTATGGTTTCCATCCGTTTCATATTTAGAGAAAATAGGTGAATTGCCGCCATTTTATGCAAAAGAAATTGTGCTGTCGCAAGAAGCACTGGCCGCCCCGCAAAAATTTATCGACAAAATTTATGCGTACTATAACAGTGCACACCATACCCGCCTGAATCAAGAAACCGTTGAAAGAATTATTCGGGTGTTCGCGCCGCAATTCAAGGCGTTTCCCGGCATGCAATCAAAGCGGAAAGAGGCAGAATATGTGTATCATAAAATGACACGGGAGCAGAGTGTTCTGCTTGATTACTTGGAAGAGCAAGCGGTAGCGGCAATTCAAGGAAATGCAGGAACCGGAAAAACCATGCTGGCACTGGAGAAAGCCCGACGATTGTCGGATGAGGGACAGAATGTGCTGTTTCTCTGTTTCAACCGTTATCTGTATGAATTTCTTGCGCGTTCTTTTCCCATAGCAAGGGTAACTTATACGAATTTATATGCATTGACATGCAAATTGCGAAATTCGGCCAATGTTTCGGATGCACAGATCAACGAGTTGCTTAACCATTATGATCGGTATGATTGGAATTATAAGAGCATCCTGGTTGATGAAGGACAGGATTTCCAAGATGACCGGTTGATTTCTCTTCAAGCGATCGCCGAAAAGAATCAAGGCTGTTTTTACGTATTTTACGACAAAAATCAATTGGTTCAACAATGGGAACTGGCACAGTGGCTTTATCATGCCGATTGCAGACTTGTGCTTAACCGAAATTGCAGAAATTCGTTTTCCATTGCTGCCACATCATGCAAACCGATACAGATTGAACCCAAGCTGCCCGAAACAACAATTATGGGTACCATGCCCGAATTTCACATTACAAGCTGTAAACATGCTTTTTTGACGCGATTGTCTGAATTGATCGCACATTACCTAAAAAACGGATTCGGTGCGGAACAAATATGCGTGTTGACAATCAAAACGGAAGAATCTTCTCTCTTGTATGGACAAACGTATATCGGAAAACATCCGCTTACCGATACAATGAGAAAAGGCTGCGTTCAATTTTCAACCGTTCGAAAGTTTAAAGGCTTGGAATCCGACATTGTGATTTTGATCGATATAGACGCCAAAATTTCCGATCTAAACGAAAGACGATTGTTTTATACGGGAGCGTCAAGGGCAAAACACTATCTGAACATTGTATTTTGCGGCGATGACAAGTTGTTGAATGATTTGGCGGCGGCCATAACAACATTCAATCAAGAATCAAACGCACAGAATCCGTTAAAGATTATCGCTACGGGATTGAAGGTCAAACCAAAGATGCACTCCTGAAGTCACAGCTCGCTCTCAAAGCCTCTCAAAAGTTCAACCAAAACGATTCGAGGCCATGCTTGCAAGCACAGTTCCAACCGGGGTATAATAATCTTGGGACTTTCGAACAATTTCTCATTTCGGAATGTACGGGAATTTAAATGCGGGAATTTAAAATGGAAAAACAAATCACTGATGAAAGCAGGCTCTATATAAGCGAATACATCGCCCGCGCGCGCAAGGCGCAGGCGATCTTTGAAGACGCGTCGCAGGCGGACGCGGACCGCGCCGTGCGCGCCGTCGCGAAGGTCGTGTACGACAACGCGGAATCGCTCGCGGCGCTCGCCGTCGAGGACACCCGCATGGGGAACGTGCCGGACAAGATCGCGAAGAACAGGAGCAAGGCGCGCCTCATCTGGAACAGCCTGAAGGGGAAAAAATCAAGGGGGATACTCGAAAGGGACGAAGCGAGCGGCATCACGACGATCGCGAAGCCCTTGGGGGTGGTGGCCGCCATCACCCCCTGCACGAACCCGATCGTGACGCCGATGAGCAACAGCATGTTCGCCCTGAAGTGCGCCAACGCCATCATCATCACGCCGCACCACAACGCGACGCTGTGCAGCGCGCGGGCGGTGGAGCTCTTCCGCGCGGAATTGAAAAAATTGGGTTTTCCGGAGGATTTGGTGCAGATATTGGATCGGCATTCGCGGGAGAACACGAAGAATCTCATCGCCATGGCGGACGTCGTGGTGGCCACGGGAGGCGGCGGCATGGTGCGCGCGGCCTACAGCTCGGGCAAGCCCGCGCTGGGCGTGGGCGCGGGGAATGTGCAGGCCATCATAGACAGGGGGACGGACATCGAAGAAGCCGTCCGGATGATCGCGGCGGGCCGCGCGTTCGACAACGGCATCATCTGCTCGGGAGAGCAGTCCGCCATCTGCCCCGAGGAGGCCTTCGAGGACGTACTGCGGGCCTTTGAAGCCTGCGGCTGTCATGTGATCAAAAGCGCCGCCGAACGCGAAGCGCTGCGCGAGGCCCTGTTCGAGGACGGGGAGATGTCGCGGCACGCGGTCGGGCAGAGCGCCGCGGCGGTCGCGCGGCTGGCGAAGATCGAGATCGACGCGCACGCGAAGGCGATCGCGGTGGAAGCCGAGGGCACGGGAAAGAGCGACGTCCTCGCGAAGGAAAAGATGTGCCCCGTCATCGCCCTTTACCGCTATCGCGACTTCGCGGAGGCGGTCGCCATCGCGAAAGCGAATCTGGAGGCCGAAGGCAAGGGTCACAGCGTCGCCATCCACTCAAGCGACAGGGCGCACATCGAATACGCGGGCAAGGCGCTCCCCGTATCCCGCTTCCTGATCAACCAGACCTGCGCGACCGGCGCCGGCGGCAGCTTCCAAAACGGGCTCGCGCCGACCAACACGATGGGTTGCGGCTCGTGGGGAAACAACAGCCTGTCGGAAAACCTGACCTACAGGCACCTGATGAACGTTTCGCGCATCGCCTGCTGCATGCCGGACAATCCCGTTCCCTCGGACGCGGAAATTTGGGCGGAGGTATAGCGCATGCGCGTTCGCCTATAGAAGAGGAATAAAGCGGGCGCGGGGCGTGATTCCGGCGCGCCCTTTTTATGTCATCAAACAAGCTTCAAAACACCGTCATCGATCCGGAATGTCTTTATTATATTATCCAGAACCACAGACTGATTGGACATCTCTTCGGAGGACGCCGCAGACGCCTCGGCCATTGCGGAATTTTCACGAATGGTGCCCGACAATTGCTTTATCATATACGCAATCTCATCCATCTGCTTGCTTTGCTTCTCCGATTCGGAATGCAACAACTCTATTGATTTTGCGTTGCGCTCGGATATTTCCGCCACAGATCTCAGGCCATTGCTCACATTCTCCACGATCGTGCCGCCTTCTGTAACACTTCTCGAACTCGCATCTATCAATAAGGCGGTTTCTTTTGCCGCTTCGGCCGATTTTGACGCCAAATTCCTTACCTCATCGGCGACAACGGCAAATCCTTTGCCGTGTACCCCCGCTCTCGCCGCTTCGACAGACGCATTCAACGACAATATATTTGTCTGAAAGGCAATATCGTCTATTACCTTCATAACTTTGGATATGGCTTGGGATTTTTCGGATATATCTTGCATCGCAGACAACATAGACTCCATTGAAGCTATACAAGATGCCATTTTTTCCTCTATATCTTTCACCTCGTTAAACGTCATCCGGGTAATTTCGGTATTTTTCACGGCTTTATCGCGCAAATCAGACACATTCTCCGTAAACACCCCCACCGTGGACGCTTGCTCGCTCGATCCGGCCGCCAAACTCTGCGATGAAGTTGCCAACTGCTTTGCTCCTACGGCCACCTGATCCGATGCCGAGCGTATATCGTGCAACATATCCCGCAAGATCGCCTGCATTCTTCTCAAAGCAGTCCCGCACGTGTCTTTTTCGCCCAAAATATGAATATCCGAAGTCAAATCCTTTGAAGATACCTTATCCAAACATTCACCGTAATATATAAATTGCTTCATTACGGCTATAAAACCATCCAATGCGACAGCTATCTCATCTTTGCCCAAAGCGATCTTATCCGCTTCCGCCCTTTTCGCCTCATCAAAATGCAAATTTCCCGTCTTGCTCACCGCATTCGTGAAGTAGCCCATAACCTTCAGCGGTTTTGTTATTGCGGACGCCATTATAAGAGCTGTTGCAACCGAAATCAAAACCATTGCCACCATAAAACAAGCAAATATTATCTGATGCAATCTTACATTCTTTTCAACCTTCAACGTAAGACTGTCCATGAACCGGTCCTCATACTCGACGAGCTCATTTACGGTCTCCGACAGAGAAGCTATCAAATGCGCATTGTTTGCCGCATCTGTCAATATGGCCTCCTTGTCGTTCTTCATTCCGTCGGCAATGCTCTTGTCTATCAATTTTGTTTTGTACGCGTCAAAAATAGCCTCCAAATCATTTGCCTTGGCGGTCAATTCGTCTTTCTGCATGTCCGTCAGTTCAATGTCGTTTTCTACCAAGCCGATATAGGACGCAATTTCGGTCTTAACCGATTCCGCAACTTTTTCCCCGTCGGCTTTATACACATTCAATCTCTCCGGATTGCCGCAATACGCGTTTATGCCTGTGGCGATTCTCCGGCTGTCCACCACATTTATGTCAACAGTCAATATATTCCTCAATCTCTCCTGCGAATGACTCAACAAATCGGTATATTCGGAGCTCACGCTTCGCAGGGCATATATTGCAAATAAAGACAGTATGATTGCGATTGCTATGACAATACCGTAACCAAACAACAACTTTGCTTTTACACGCATATTCTTAAACACTCCGGACACCTCTCCCCTCTCTCTACGTTACACCTGCATTCCATACAAAATAACATACCATACAAGGGCTGCTAATGCAAGCATCTTGTTGGAGGCCGGCCGGCTGCGAACTCTTTTTCTCTTTTTCTCTTTTAAGCACAATTTGACAATTCTGCCAATCCCTAAATCAATCCTACTGATTCGCAATGAATATAATGACAAAGAGCGAATCGGCAGATACTGCTTTAAACGGCCGCTCCATACATTGGAGCGGCCGTTTAAATGAAAAGCAGTATAAAGTATCCGGCCAAACGGCCCGATAAACATAACGGAACGGATTCGCAGTCAAACGGTTTTTCAATGACGAACGACGAAGGGAGGTTGTGCCGCAAGCCTATGCGTTACGAAGCTTTCATCAGCTATCGGCACAGGGAACGCGACGCCGCCGTGGCGCGCGCGCTGGCCAAACAGCTCGAAACTTACCGCGTTCCCGCCGCCGTCCGCAAAAATACGGGGCAAGCCAAAATAGGCCGTGTATTCCGCGACCAAGACGAACTGCCGCTGTTGGCGGATCTCGGCGAAGGCATCCGGCAAGCCCTGCGCGAAAGCGAGTGGCTGATCGTCGTCTGCTCGCCCGACTTGCCGCTCTCCAAATGGTGTATGGCGGAGATCGATTATTTCATGGAATTGGGACGCAAAAGCCGCATCCTGACGATCCTCACGGCCGGCGAGCCCGATGAAAGCTTCCCGCAACAGCTGCGGACAAGCGTCGCTTTGGACGGCACGATCGTGGAAACGGAGCCTTTGGCCGCAGATGTGCGCGCAGCTTCCGCGCGAAGCGCCCTGCGTCTGCTGAAACGGGAGAAGCTGCGCCTCCTCGCGCCGATGCTGGGCGTGAGCTACGACGATCTGCACCGCCGCCAACGGGAGCGTTTCCTCAGACAGGTCATCGCCGCGGGAAGCGCCGCGCTGTTGGTCATGACCATAGCCACTTTGTATGTCCTGCGGCAAAACGCGCTGATCGCCGAGGAGCGAAACGCGGTGATGGCCGGCCGGTCGCGGATCTACGCCGATTTTGCGGAGGGCGCCGTCGCGGACGGCAACCCGGCGGCGGCGGCCCTTTTGGCTTTGGAAGCCCTGCCTGCCGACATAAAAAAGCCCGAACGCCCTTACACGGCGGAAGCCCGTCTGGCCATGCTCCGCATCGTTTCCCGGGAGGAAACCGAAGCTTACAGACCCGTCGTTCGGCTTGCGGCATCCGAAAGCCTGACGCCCTCTCCGGACGGGCGGACGGCGGTGGCGCGGGACGGCGGGATCACGCGGGTTTACGACACGGAAACCCTGAGGCGCATCTACGAAAGCGTGGACGGCGCGGCCACCCCCGTGCCGGTCTACACCTCCCCGGCGGATCCCGCGTTTCGGGTTACCGCGGACAGGCCGCTTTACAACCGGGCGGGAAACAAGGTCCTCCTGCCCTACGGCGATCTGACGGTGCTGGATGCCCACAGCGGCGAAATTTTGAGCACGGGTCCCTTTACGGAAGCCGGCGCGTTGGCGGAATTCGGGCTTCCGTCGCGCTGCGGCGCACGGCTTGACAGCTCTTTCGAGGACAGGGAGGTGTTTGACTTGGAAAGCGGCGAAATCCTGTTCCGGGCGGAGAGCGAGAACACCACGGCCGTTTCCCTGCTTTCGCCCGATGAAAGATACTATCTTCTGGCAAGCTACGGCGGTCTGCAGGTGTGGGACACCCAAAGCAAAGCCTTGCTTTTCCGGGAAGAAAGCCGGAAGCTCTTTGTGGAGCAGGGATATTCATTCTTCGCCCCCGATTCCCGTCATCTGCTGGTCACCCACAGGGAAGAGGAGCGAATCCCCCTCAAAGACGGCACGCATCTGCGGCAGACCAATTACCTGTTCACCGTTTACGAACTCCCCGCCGGCAAAATCGTATACACGGGCAGCGTTTCCGACCGAGGCGTCTCCTTCATGCCGTACACGCTGCCCAACTACGTCAACGACTTTCACGCGATCAGCGCGCAGCCCCTGTTCTCGCCGGACGGCCGTCTGCTTCTGCTGCCCGGCGGGCAAAACGCCCTTCGCATCATCGACCTGCGCCGGGGCATTGCGACGGCCACCGTCAGCCGGGCGGCGTCCGGCGAAGAAGTGTGGAGCGCCTGTTTCAGCCCGGACAGCCGCCGGGTCGTCGTGGCGGCCGGTACGGCGATCAAAATCCATGACGCCTTAAACGGCGCGCTCTTGGAAACTTTGACGCCGGGCGGCGTCTCCGCCTCCGTTTCCGCGGACGGGCAAAGGGTCTTTTCCGCTTCCGGGCATATATTTGAACGCTCGGCCGCAGGCACGGAAACCGCCGATGTGCGGGCGGCCGGCGAAGCGGCGATCCGGGGCCTAAGCCACGGCGAAACCGACGTGGGCACGGCGGCCCGCACATCCGACATGGAAGATATTCTGATTTTTGCCGACGACAGCCGCAGAGCGGTTTTGCCGGGGGACGGGACGCGCAACGCCTGCGTCTTGGAGCTGCCCGGCGGGCGAAGGCTGTTTGAGCTTGCGAACACCGCCTCCTTCCGGCAAATAAAAAGCGTGGACAACTCCAAGCCGCAGGGTTCCGTCTTGCGGGGAGGGGAGGACCGTTTTGCCGCCGCTCACGGCATCATCGCCGCCACCGACTATTCCGCATTGGCCGTCTGGGACGCCGAAACCGGCGCCGAACTGTTTCGCACCGGGGAAGGCTCTCCCTATTTTGCCGGTTTGCGCATTTCGGCCGACGGCAGCCGCGTGGCCGCGTTTTACGATTTGGGGGAAAGGATGGCCGGCGGCGTTCGCGTTTATGCGGCGCGGACGGGACGGCTGCTCTGCGACGCGCAATACGGCAATTATTCCGACGCCGTCGCGGAGCTGGACGGCGATCTGACCCGCTGCCTGTACATCTGCGACAATGCGGTTTCCGTGTTCGACCTGACGGGTACGCGCGGAGAGGCCGCGCCGCTTTTGTTCCGGCTGGACGACTATCCCGCCGGACAGTTGGCGATCGGCGTGTACTCGGGGCACAGCGCCGCCCTGAGCCGCGACGGCGCCATGCTGGCGATAGCCCATGAAAAGAAAAACACCGTTGAGATCGTCGATGCAAGCGCCGGCGAGCGTCTGCGGGAGATTCCCCTTGCCGCGGGCGGCGCGGACGCCCTTCTGCTGTCCCACGACGGCGCCCGCGTCACCGTGCATTCCTCTGTCGGCTATCTCGAATGCTACGACACCGCCGGCGGCGAATTGCTCTATGCGCGCTATGAACCGGATCTGCTGCTCGGCCGTTACGCCTATTCTTTGGACGACGCATTTCTCGCGGGTCCGGATATCCGCGACGCCGTCGGCGGCGAAGTCTTGTTCCCCGTCTGCCCCCCGGCCCGGCCGGATTGGCAAACGGACGAAGGCGGCGTCGTCATTCCCATGGAGGGCGGTTTGGTATTCCGCCTGCCCGCGGATGAGGAGGCCTTCGCGGCGCTGAAGCCTGTGGCGCGGGAGTATGAACTGACCCGAAGCGAGAGCGCGCGATACGCGCTGGAGTGAACAATATGAAATATGAAAGGAGAAAGAACATGTATGCAGAATGGCTGAAGGGCACTTGGAGGCTCGATTCCTTTACGGGCACGGACGAGGAGGGCGTGACCATCGACATGATGGGACCCGGGGCGACCGGCTTCATCTCCTATTCGAACGACGGATGGATGTCCGTGCAGATCGCGGGGGCGGACAGACCGCGCTACGACATCCCCGACGTGGCGGGCGGCACGGACGAGCAGACGCTGGCGGCCGCGCGCAGCCTCTTCGCCTACGCCGGCAGGTTTGCGGTTGACGAGGAGAACGGCATCGTCTATCACAATCTGGAGTTCAGCCTTATCCCCAACTGGATCGGCAGCAGACAGAAGCGCTACATAGGCAAGGAGAGCGAAACGGTGCTCGTGCTGACCGCGGATCCCGTCAGGATGGGGCCGGGGGGCAAGAAACGCAAGTCCCGCCTGCGCTGGATACGCTTAGAGGGGTAAGCGCTCATTCTGCGGCCTTTCGGAAGGCCCGCATCCATTCCCCCGCGTCCGGGGCGCCGAAGAGCGCGGAGCCCGTCACGAATATGTCCGTGCCGGCCTCCGCGAGGGCGCGCGCGTTGCCGAGGCCCACGCCGCCGTCCACCTCTATTCGGAAGGGCAAGCCCCGCTCCCTGCGCAGTTCGGCGAGCCGGCGCACCTTCTCGATGCCGGCGGGCCGAAACTTCTGCCCGCTGTAGCCCGGGTTCACGGTCATGATCAGCACGAGATCGATGTCCGCGAGCACGCAATCCAGCGCGGACACCGGCGTGGCCGGATTCAGCGCCACGCCGGGCTTCGCGCCGAGGCTGCGAATCAGGTCCAGCGTCCTGCCGAGCTGCACGCAGGCTTCTTGGTGAACGACGATGTACTCCGTCTGCGCGGTGACGAATTCGGGCAGGATGCGATCGGCGTTCTCGATCATCAGATGCACGTCGAAGGGCAGATCCGTCTTGCCCAGCAGACTCTTCATGACGGCGGGGCCGAAGCTGATGTTCGGCACGAAATGCCCGTCCATGATATCCATGTGCAGAAAATCCGCGCCCGCGCGCGCAACGCGCGCGGCGTCCTCGGCAAAGGCCGAAAAATCGGCCGAAAGCATGGACGGCGCAATCTTGATCATAGCCGCACCCCGATCCTTTCTCATTCAATCACTCAACCAACAAAATCAAAATCAAAACCGCTCAGTACGCGTTGCTCTTCTCTATTTCCTGTTGTTGCATAACATAAGAAGCATAGCGCGAAGCCGCAATCCGCCCTTCCGCGAGCGCGGCCCGCACCGCGCAGCCCGGCTCCGCGAGGTGCCGGCAGTCGTCGAAGCGGCAATCCCCGAGGCGTTCCCGCATCTCCGGATAGAAGGACGCCAGCATGGCGGCGTCCGCGCCGGATACCGCGAAGGAAGTGAAACCCGGGGTGTCGAAGATCATGCCGCCCCCCGCCGTGTCGAAGAGCTCCACGTGCCGCGTCGTGTGCCGGCCTCGTTCCGTCCTGCCGCTGACCGCGCCCGTTTCGAGCGCTGTGCCGCCGCGCAGCCGGTTGATCAGCGTCGATTTTCCGACGCCCGAAGGCCCCGCGAGCGCGCTCTTCCTGCCCGCGAGCAAGGGCGGCAGACGGTCGAGCCCCGCGTTTTCGGCGCAACTGATCTCGATCAGGGGATAGAGCCCCTCGTAGATCCCTGTGACGCGCCGCAATTCTTCGCGGTTCAGAAGCTCCGTCTTGTTGATGCAGAGCATCGCCTCGGCGCCGGCCATCTCCGCTGCGACGAGCAGCTTATCGACGACGGAGAGATTCGGCGCGGGCTGCGCGGCCGCGATCATCACGATGAAGCGGTCCGCGTTGGCTATGGGCGGGCGGATGAACAGGTTGCGCCGCGGCAGGATGGCGTTGATCACGCCGTCCTCCTCGTCGAGCGCTTCGAAATCCACGAGGTCGCCCACGGTCGGCGTGAGCCCCTCTTTTTTGAATATCCCCCTCGCCCTGCAGCTGTACGAAACACCGCCGCCCGCCCCCTCGGGGCGAACGAAGTAGAAACCGCCGACGCCCTTCGTGATCAGGCCCTTCATTACTGCGGCGTAACCGTTCCGGTCGTGAAATCGATGGTGCAGACCATGACCGTTTCGCCGCTGAACATCACGTAGACCGTGCCCGTGCCCCGGCCCGTCACGGAAACGCTCTCGCTTCCCGCGCTCTTGTACCTCACCGCCTCGTTCACGATGTTCGAGGTGTGCCCGGCGGAGTCGGAGAGGATGACCGAGAGGGTGAACACATCGCTCGGCGCGGCGGCAAAGTCGATGTTGATCGAAACGCTGCGCGGCTCGTCGGAAGGCGGGCCCGCGCTGATCTTCACATCCACGCTCGACCCGGCCGCGAGCTCCGCGCCGGCCGCGTACTGTTGCCAGAGGATCAGGCCCTCGGCGTAGGACGCGCTGGCCTCGCGGGTGCTCTTGCCGAGGACGAGACCCTCCGCTTCGAGCTTGGACTTCGCGGCCGCCTCGCTGAGGCCGATGAGCTCCGGCGCCGCGACGTTTTTGACCGTTTCGGGCCCGTCGCTGAGCACGAGGTCCACCTGCATGCCCGGCTCGCCCGGCTCGCCGGCCGCCGGCGTCTGCCGCACGACATAATCCACCGGCAGGGCGTTGTATTCGCGGCTGAGCTTGCCCTGTCTGTATCCAAATTCTTCCAGAACGTATACCGCGTCTGTGAGGCTCTTGCCGCCCACGTTGGGAACGACGAGTTCCGCTTCGGGTTGCGTCGTCTTTGCCGCCGCCTGTGCATCCTCGTTCGGCGCCGTGCCGCGGCTCAGGCTCACGCGCAGCTTGAAGCCTTCCTTGACGGTGCTCCCTTCGGGGCGGTCCTGCGACGCGATCAGGCCCTCCGCGTATTCCTCGCTGTACGCGCGGTCGGCGACGAGCAGTTCCAGCCCGAGGTCCGCAAGCTTCTTCTGCGCGTCCGCCTCCGTCATGCCCAGCACGCTCGGCAGCTCGATCTCGGACGGCGCCTTCAAAAGCTGCATGCCCTCGTATATGAAATAGCTGACGGGTATGGCGCAGACCAAGGCGAGCAGAACGGCCAACAGCCTGAGCCTGATATGCCGTTCGTCCGGCGTTTTGCGCTTATCCTTGCTCGTTTTCATCTTTTTCTTCTTCTCCGCGCCGTCGCCGCCCGTCCCGCCGCCTTCCGCCGCATCGTCCCGCGCGCTTTGGCGCATCTTTTCCGCCACCTCGGAATTCTCTATGATTCCGGTCACAAAATTGACATTTTCGAGGGCCTCGAATACGTCGTCCGCGCTTTTGAAGCGGTTGATCTGGTACTTTTCGACGGCCTTCAGCACGATCTGCTCCAGGCCCGGCGGTACGCCCGAAACGATCTGCGACGGCGGCGTCGGCTTGTCGTTCATGTGCATTACGGCCACGGCGACGGGATTCTCCGCGTCGAAGGGCACCCTGCCCGTGAGCATCTCGTACAGGACGATGCCGAGGGAATAGATGTCCGACTTTTCGTCCACATACCCGCCCCGCGCCTGCTCCGGCGAGAAATAGTGAACCGAACCCATGACGCCCTCGCCGCCGTTCTTGACGATGGTGGCGTCCGTGACGGCGCGCGCGATGCCGAAGTCCGTGATCTTCGCGTTTCCGTCGGGCATGATGAGGATGTTGTGCGGTTTGACATCCCTGTGTATGATGTTGTTCCTGTGCGCCATGCTCAGGGCGGAGGCGATCTGTTTCGCTATGCCGATCGCCCGCTTGTAATCGAGAGGGGCCTCGGCGGCGATCAACTCGTTCAGGGTCCGGCCCTCGACCAGTTCCATGACGATGTAGTGGATGTTCTCTTCCTTGCCGACGTCGTACACGTTGACGATGTTGGGATGGTTCAGGCGGGCGGCCGCCTGCGATTCCCTGCGGAAGCTGTCCACGAAGGCAAAATCCTTCGTGTACTCCGGCCGCAACACCTTGACGGCCACAAAGCGGTTCAGCAGACGGTCGCGGCCCTTGTACACCACCGCCATGCCGCCGTCGCCGATCTTCTCTATGATCTCATATCTGCCGCCAAGCGCTCGTTCACTCATGTGGCACCGTTCCCTCTTTCAGCGTCATACTTCAACGCAAACAACCGTGATATTGTCCGATCCTCCGTTCGCGTTGGCGCCGTCCACCAGCATCCTGCAGGTATCGTTCAGGTTCGCGCCGCGCGAAACGATGCGCCGGATCTCGTCGTCCGGGAGCTCGCCGCAAAGCCCGTCCGTGCACAACACGATGCGGTCCCCCGGCAGGAGATCCGCCGTGAAAAAATCCGGCGCCACGTCGGCCTCGGCGCCCAAGGCGCGCGTGATTTCGTTTCTGCGCGGATGGACGCGCGCCTGTTCCTCGCTGAGCTCGCCGCGCGCGACCATGTCGTGCACGACGCTGTGATCCGCGGTGACGCGGCTGATCCCGCCGCCGCGCACGATATAGCTCCGGCTGTCGCCGACATTGACGACGAAGAGCCTGTTGTCCTTTATGTGCGCGAGCACCGCCGTCGTCGCCATGCCGCGATTCGCGGGCTCGGCCGCCGACAGGCGTCGTATCTCCGCGTTGATTTCGCGAAAACAGCGCAGAAAATACGCCATCAGCGCTTCGTCCGGACGCTCCGCCCTGTGCGCCGCTTCAACGGGATTCCGCGCCAAAAAGCGCTCCACGCCGAAAACGGCCTTTCTGCTGGCGAGCTCGCCGGAATTGTGCCCGCCGACGCCGTCCGCGACCAGATATACATCGTACTTCGGAAGCACGAGCAGCGCGTCCTCGTTGCCTGCGCGACACCTGCCGACATCTGTTCTAAATCCCATTTTTGACATTTTTCACCGAATCTTCTTCCCACCGCCACCGCCCCCGTCCGAGATTCACCGTCCTCGGAGGACGGAAGTCGGCGCGCGCGCTTCAATCGCTTGGAAAAGCGTCGTTTCTCTGCAATTTGCAGACGAAAAAACCATCCGTCTTGTCGATGTGCGGCAGGAGCTCCAGCATGTCCGTGCGCTTGAAATCCCTGTGCTGTTTCAGAAAATGGGCGACCACGCCTTGGTTCTCCTCGCGCGAGACGGAGCAGGTGGCGTAGACCAGAAATCCGCCCGGCCGCACATAGTTCGACGAAGCCTCCAGAATGTCCGTCTGCTTCTTCGCAATGGCGGCAAGCTCATCGTCGTTCTCCTTGTACTTGATCTCCGGCTTGCGCCTGACCACGCCGAGTCCCATGCAGGGGACATCCGCAAGCACGCGGTCCGCCTTGCCGATCAGCGCCGAGCGGACGCGCGTCGCGTCCCAGGCGTCGGTTTCGACGATGCGGACGCCGAGGCGCTTCGCGTCCTGCTCGATCTGCGACAGCTTCCGCTTGTATATGTCCCAAGCGTATATCTTGCCCCTGTCGCCCATGCGCTCCGCCATCGCGAAGGTCTTGCCGCCCGGCGCCGCGCATACGTCGATGATCAACTCGCCGGGCTGCGGATCGACGAGCTCTGCGGCCATCTGGGAGCTTTCCTCCTGCACGGAGAAGATGCCGTTCTTGTACATGCGTCCGCCGAGGAGATCGGAGCCCTTCACGATCAGGCTCTGCGGCGCCCGCTCGCCGATCCGCACATCGTAGCCCTTCGCGGTCAAACGCTCGAACACGTCCTCGCGCCTCGCCTTGAGGCGGTTGACGCGAATGACGAAATCCGGCGTTTCGTTTCCCGCCGCGAGCAGGGCCTCCGCGGCCTCGGAGCCGTAGCGGTCGAGCCAAAGCCTTACGATCCACTCCGCGTAGGAATACTTGAGGGAGAGATATCTGACCTCGTCCTCCTCGCGCGCGGGCAGCTTCACGTAATCCTTGTCGCGAAGGTACTGGCGCAGGACGCCGTTTACGAAGCCCTCGTGCCCCGGAGAAAATCGCTTCGCGAGGTTCACGCTCTCGTCGACGGCCGCATAATCCGGGACCGAGTTCATGAACAAAAGCTGATAAAGCCCCATGCGCAGGATGACGAGGTCGCAGGGCTTCAGCTTGTCGAGCGGCGTTCTGATGAAGTTGCCGAGCACGTAATCGAGATAGATCTTGTTCTTTACGACTCCGTAGGTCAATTCCCGTACAAAGGCGGGCGCGTCGGGGCGTCCCCGCCTGATATGGCTCTTCAGCGCGATGTTCGAATACGCCATGTCGTTTTCGACATCCAGCAATGTATAGTAGGCCGATTTTCTGTTTTTGTCCATTTTTTTGCCTCCGATTGCGGCCCTTTCGGCCGTTCAAAATGTCAGGAATTCCTTTCTATGTTAAGACGGCGCCGGGGCTTATTTTGTTGCCTCGCAGGTATTCGGCCGCCCGCAGGGGACGCTTGCCCGGCGCCTGCAACACGGTGATCCGCACGGCGCCGCCGCCCGCGGTGACGCATATTCCGTCATCCGAAGCCGAAAGCACGGTTCCGGCGGGGCTTTCGGAAGGCAGCGCGAGCGGCGCCGCTTCCCACAGCTTCAGTACCCTGTCCCCATACCGCGCGAAAGCCGTCGGATGCGGATTCATGCCGCGTATCAGGTTGCACACCGCATGCGGGCTCTTCGAAAAATCCACGTGCGCCTCCTCCTTTCGGATCATGGGCGCGTAACAAACCTTGCTTTCGTCCTGCGGGATGCGCGGCGCGCATCCCGCTTCTATGGCGGGGAGCATGCGCGCAAGCAGCTCCGCCCCCATCCGCGCGAGCTCATCGAAGAGCTCCGCCGCGGTCTTCTCCCCGATCTTTGTCCGCTCGGCGGCGATGATGTCGCCCGCGTCCATCGCCTCCGCCATGTACATGAGCGTCACGCCGGTTTCGCGTTCGCCGTCCATCACGGCCCTCTGTATGGGCGCGGCGCCCCGGTAGGCGGGCAGCAGGGAAGCGTGGATGTTCACGCAACCCAAACGCGGCATATCAAGTATTTCTTTCGGCAAGATGCGCCCGTAGGCCGCGACGACGATCAGGTCGGGCGCGGCGCCCGCGAGCAGTTCCAAAAATTCCGCGTCCCGCCGCAGATTTTCCGGCTGCAGCACGGGGATGCCGTATGCGATCGACACATCCTTCACGGGAGGGCTGTGCACCCTCTTGCCCCTGTCCCTGCGCCGATCCGGCTGCGTCACCGTCAGCACGGGCGCGCGCCCGCTTTCGCACAGCATCCGCAGCGGGGGAACCGCAAACGCGGGGGTTCCCATATACACAATTCTCACGCGTTTATTCTTCGTCCTCCATGGGCCTGACGGAGGAAGCCCTGTCCACGAACAATATCCCGTCGAGATGATCGATTTCGTGGCAGAGCGCCTTGGCGAGCAGACCATCGCCCTCGATCGTGAAGGCTTCGCCGCGCCTGTCCGTGGCCTCCACCTTCACGCGCGCGGGCCGCGTGACCGCACCCACCATGCCCGGGATGCTGAGGCAGGCTTCCTCTTCCTCCGCTTCGCCGTCCGCTTCCACAATCCGCGGATTGATCAGCTCGACCTTGATGCCCTCCGACTCCGCGTCCTTGCCCGTGTCGATGACGGCGACGCGGCGCAGGACGCCCACCTGCGGCGCCGCCAGACCGACGCCGTTGTTCTCTTCGAGCGTTTCCCACATATCGTCCAACAGCGTGCGGATCCTCTCGTTGACCGCCGCCACGTCCCTTGATCTCTTTCTGAGAATAGCATCGCCTTCCAGCACGATTCTTCTGAGCGCCATCATTCCCCTTTCGTTGCATTTTTTACATATAGCTGTATGGGTTCACATCCACGGATATGCTGTACTTCCCGCTGCTCTTGCTCATGGCGAGGGCGCGCTTCCGGGCCGACAGGAACAACTCGAACGCCTCTCGGTCACGCGGCGGCACCTTCGCGTAGATCAGGCGGCGAAACAGTTCGTCCGCCTTGTATATGCGCGCCCGGGCGGGCCCGAGCACGCACTTTCGCGAGGCCGCATCCGCGCGCGCGCGCAGGCTGTCCGCCAGCTCCTCCGCAGCGGCCGCGGCGAGGGCCTCGTCCCGCGAACTGACCGCGATCTGCACGAGGTCGCCGAAGGGCGGGTAGTCCATCGCCTTTCGCAGAAGCAGCTCCGTGCCGTAAAATCCCGCGTAATCGTTCTCCGCCGCCGCCAGGATCGCGTAGTGGTCGGGCTTGTAAGACTGTATGATGACCCGGCCCGTTTCATCGCCGCGCCCGGCCCGCCCGGCGGCCTGCGTGATCAGTTG
Organism: Eubacteriales Family XIII. Incertae Sedis bacterium; assembly: GCA_031276135.1. GTDB lineage: Bacteria > Bacillota > Clostridia > Peptostreptococcales > Anaerovoracaceae > JAITLA01. The sequence goes on from JAISNR010000136.1 coordinate 25,145, forward strand.
AAACGAGCGTTCGGCGGAACGGAAATCCGGTATGTTCAGGCTCACGTCGGCGGAAACGATGCCGACGAGCCCCACATTGCCGAAATCGAGGCCCTTGGCCACGAGCTGCGTTCCGACCAGGATTTGCGTCTTGCCCCTGCGAAAGCGGGCGAGCAGGGCCGCCGCTTCGCCCTTCCGCTTCGCCGTGTCGAGGTCGAGGCGCTCGACGCGGGCCGAGGGGAAAAGCGCGCGTGCGGTTTCTTCCACCTTCTCCGTACCCGCCCCGAAGAAGCGCAGGTATCTGCCGCCGCAGTCCGGGCAGACGGGAGGCGGCACGCGGTGCGCGCCGCAGAGATGGCATTGCGCCTCATCCTCGGCTTTGTGGTAGGTCATGGCTATGCCGCAATCCGCGCACTGCATCACATAACCGCAGCTCCTGCACGAAACGAAGGTGGAATAGCCCCTGCGATTCAAGAACAGGATGACCTGCTTGCCCGCAGCCAGCGTTTCCTCCGCCGCGCGGTAGAGCTCAAGGCTGAAAATGGTTTTATTTCCGTTTTTTAGTTCGTCGCGCATGTCCACGATGCGCACAAACGGAAGCGGCGTCCGGTTGTATCGCTCGCGCAGCGTCAGCTTCTCGTAGAGCCGCTTCTCGACGCGATAGCTCGAAACGAGCGAGGGGGTCGCGCTCCCGAGAAGGACGGCTGCGCCGGTCTGCCGCGCGCGCTTGATCGCCACCTCGATGGCATCGTACTTGGGCGACATGTCCGATTTGTAGGTCCCCTCGTGCTCCTCATCGACGACGATGAGCCCGATGTCGCCCGCAGGGGCGAACACGGCGGAACGCGCGCCTATGACGATGCGGGCGTCGCCGCCCTTGATGCGCATCCATTCGTCGTAGCGTTCGCCGGCGGACAGCTTGCTGTGCAGGGCCGCGACGCGCTCCCGGCCGAAGCGGGCGACAAAGCGGCCTATGGTCTGCGGCGTCAGCGAGATCTCGGGCACGAGGACGATCACGGACCGGCCCCTTTCGAGCGTCCTCTCGGCCGCCCGCAGGTAGATCTCCGTCTTTCCGCTGCCCGTGACGCCGTGGATGAGGAAGGTCCTGTGCCTGCCCTCGTCGATCCAGGGGAATATCCGCGCAAGCGCCGCAGTCTGTTCCGCGGTGAGCGAAACGCGCCTGTCCTCGGGCAATTCCTCGATCGCGGGTGTCCTGCGCTTGCCCCGCTTGGAAGGACTTCCCGCCGGAAGGAAGCAACGCACCGCCTCGATGTAGCGGCAGTAATACCGCTTCTTCATCCAGAGGCAGATCTCCATCGCGCGCGCGTCGAGCGCGATCTCGCCGTCGACGCGGCTTATGTGCTTGAGCCCCTTGATCCGCTCGTCGAGCGTATCCTTGACCGCCGCGACAAAGGCCGCCTTCTCGCGATTGCCGGCCGTAAACGGCGCGAACACGCGCGCGCCGACCGCCACGTCCTCGAACGCACAGGCGTAGGTGTAAAACGAATCGGTGCGGTCGGTGTTGTTGTCCACGATCAGGTCAAGGTACAGCATGATCCGAGGCGTCCGTTTTTTCGGCGGCGCGCGCGGCAAAACGGCAGCCGCAATCGGTCTGCCGATACAGTCCGTAACGCTTCGAGAGCTCGACGGAACGCCGGTAACCGTCCTTTTTCCTGAAGTCCTCCGCGAGGTAGCTTATGCGGTAGCGCAGACCGAGTTCCCCGCCGATGCGCGCGATCGCTTCAAAGTTCTTGTGCGGACTCACCGTCAGCGTCGTCGCAAAGGCGTCGAAACCTCCCAGCACGGCCGCTTCCGCCGTCTTTTCGAGCCGCAGACGAAAGCAGACGCGGCATCGTGCGCCGCCCTCGGGCTCGGCCTCGAGTCCGCGCGCAGCGGCCTCGAAGAGCGCGGGCTCGTAGGTCCCCTCGATGCAGTCCAGACCGTCGGGCTTGTGCGCGGATCGGTTGTATTGCGCTATGAAATCAAACTGCGCGGCCTTGCGCCTTTCGTACTCTTCCCGATCGGAGATGTTGGGGTTGTAAAAAAAGATCGCGATGCGGTAGCGCGGCGCCAAGCGTTCGACGACGGCCGTGCTGCACGGCCCGCAACAGCTGTGCAGGAGAAGCGACGGCCTTGCGAGAAGCGTTTCTCCGCCGCCCGGTCGTTCGAATACGCCGTTCGCGTCGGCAAGGCCGGCATCGGCTGTGTTTTCGGCGCCGTAGGCGCGCTTTTTATCGTTCACGGATGTCACAAAAGGATCCCCCGTTTCCCCGTACTGTCATCGCAACTCCGCCGAACGGACAGAGGGCCTTCGCGTCCGGCCTCCGCACCGTTCATCACCGATTATACTATAAATGCGCGCAACAATCAACTGACCATTTAAACGGTTGCGCCGTGACCCGAAGGGCGTGTGCCTTCCTCTCCGAGGCGTCCGTCGTTGTAGTGCTTGCGGCAGAGCGACACGTACATGTCGTGGCCGCCGATCAAGACCTGCTCGCCGCTCTTGACGAACTTGCCGCCTGCGACGCGGGCCACCATCGTGGCCTTCCTGCCGCACCAGCAGATGGTCTTGATCTCCTCGATCTTGTCCGCGTAGACCAAGAGGTAATAGGAGCCCTCGAACAGCTCGTTCCTGAAATCGTTTTTCAGCCCGTAGACCATGACGGGGGTGTCGCAGCTGTCCACGATTTCCGTCAGCTCTTGGATGTGATGCCGCTTCAGAAATTGGCCCTCGTCTATGAGCACACAGGCGATCTTCGCGCGCGCGTTCTCGTCCATGAACAGGGTCAGCAGATTCGTTTCGTCGAAGATGGGCAGGGCGTCGCGCTTGATGCCCGTCCGCGACACGACGCGGCCCACGCCCGCTCTGTCGTCGATGGCGGGCGTGAGGACGAGGACGCGCATGCCCCTTTCCTCGTAGTTGTAAGCCACCCGTATGAGTTCGAGGGACTTTCCCGCGTTCATAGCGCTGTACCTGTAGTATAGCTGCGCCATAGCTCCTCCTCGGCGTTCCGGGCGGCCTCCGCCTACAGCAGACCGGAGAGAAGCCGCGAAACGCCCTCCTTGAATTTGATCAACAGGGATCTGTTGCGGTAAAGCGCCCTGGTCAGCTCATGGCTGCGGGCGATGTCGGTTTCAAAGATCGCTTCTATCTTGTAGACCTCGGCCGCGTCATAGATGAATGCGTTGCCTTCAAAATTGAGTCTGAAACTCCTGATGTCGAAATTGGCTGAGCCGACGGAGGCGACCTCCCCGTCGACCGCCATCGTCTTGGCGTGCAAGAATCCGTTGTCGTAGATGTAGACGCGCGCGCCCGCGTCGATCAGCACACCCGCGTAGAAGTATGTGGCCCAATACACGAACATGTGGTCGGGCATGCGGGGGATCATGATGCGGACGTCCACACCGCACAGCGCGGCCGTTTTCAGCGATTCCAGGATGCTCGCGTCGGGCACGAAGTACGGCGTCTGTATGAAGATGTTCTTCTTCGCAGAGGAAATCATCTTCAGATAGCTGTGCTTTACCTCCTCGCGCGAAGAATCGGGGCCCGATGTCACGATCTGCACGGCCGTGCTGCCGGGACCCGCCGCGTCGCTGTGATAGGCGCGGTCGATGAGCAGGTTCTCCTTGGACGCGAAGCGCCAGTCGAGTATGAAGCGGGCGTTCATGTCGTGGACGGCGCTCCCCATGATGCGCAGCTGGGTGTCGCGCCAGTATCCGAATTTCTTGACCCTGCCGAGGTACTCGTTGCCGATGTTGAACCCGCCGAGATAGCCGACGCGACCGTCGATCACGACGAGCTTCCTGTGGTTGCGGTAATTCCACTTCCTGCTGAATATCTTGAACTTGGGCGGAAAAAAGAAAGCGAAACGCCCGCCCGCCGATCTGAATTCCGACAGGTGCCCCTCGTTGAACTGGCGTCCGCCGATCGCGTCGATCAGAAGGCGCACCTCAAGGCCCTCCCGCGCCTTCTGCGTGAGGGCGGCGAGCAGGGACCGGCCGGCTTCGTCGTTCTTGATGATGTAATATTCGACGTTGATCGCGTCCTTTGCGCCTTCTATGTCCCGCAGAAGGGAATCGAGCATGTGAACGCCGTCCGTGATGATGGAGAGGCGGTTGTCCTGCGTCAAAATCGATCCGGCGTAGGTCTGATTCATGTGAATCATGCTGTACCATTTTCGCGCTTCGAGATTGACGTAGCGAAACCGATCGGACTTGACCTGCTCGATCTGTTCGCGCAGCGGATTGTTGACGACGAGTTCCTCATAACGGGACAGCCTGAATATGCGCTGCCGCGAGATGTTCTGCGAGAACATGAAATAGAACAGAATCCCCACGACCGGCACGAGAAAGAGGATCATGATCCACGCCAAGGTGGCCGAGGGATCCTTTCTCTCGAGAAATATGATCGTCAGCGCAATTATGAAGTTGATCCCGAACAGGACGTTCAACACACCGTAAAACGCAGGGACCCAAAATTCCATCATAGATTAACCCGGCGGATACCGCCCGCCGCTTTTCCCGGGCGAACGCCCGTCAAACGAGCAGGGCGTCGAGCCTCCCCTTCAGCTGCACCGCGTCCAGCGGCCCCGTCACGCGATCGACCTGTTCGCCGCCCTTGAAAAACAGCAGGGTCGGAATGCTGAGGACCTTGGACTTTATGGCCAATTTCTTGGATTCGTCCACGTTGATCTTCGCGAAGCGCACCCGGTCGCCGTACTCGGCGGCAGCCTCGTCAAACGCCGGCGCCATCATCTTGCAGGGATTGCACCAATCCGCGTAAAAATCGATCACGATCGGCGCGGGTGTCTGCAGGACTTCCTTTTCGTAGTTTTCCTCCGTCAGCTTCATGATGTTTTCGTTCATTGCCGTACCAATCCCTTTCTTCCGTTCCGGCGCCGCGCGGGACGCCTCTATTTGAGCCACCTGTCGTCGCCGGAGGCGTTGTCGTAGCCCGGATGGTTGTCGAAACGCACGACGCCGACCTGCACTCTGCCCGCGACCGCTTCCGCCACCTTCGCGTGGCCGACGGTTCCGAAACCGCCGCAGAGCTCGATCAGAATCACGCCCTCGTCGGCCAGCTTGCGCGCCTCGTCGCAGGCGGCCTCGTAGCCGCCCACCCCGACCATGATCATCTCGCCTTGGCCGAGATCGAGGGAAGTGCGCACGGGCTCATCGACGGCGGCGTGGACAAACATAAAGCATACCTTTCGTTTCATCTTTATCCCTCCTCTTCCCTGTCCGATTGCTTAGGAACAGTTCAAAAATAAAGTGTGCAGTCAGCGTAGCAATTTTGTGTCCCGGCGAGGCGCCGGGTTCCGCGAATACTCGCAGTATTCAAGGGTTCCGGCAACGCAGCCGGGGCGCAAAAGGGCAAGCTCAATGTGCAGGTTATTTTTGAACTG
>JAISNR010000192.1 GCA_031276135.1 Eubacteriales Family XIII. Incertae Sedis bacterium
GCGAGGGCATGCTGAAAACGGCCATGGCCATGCTTGAGGAGGGTCTGCCGCTCGAAACGGCGGCCAAGTGTTCGGGCATACCCGAGGACGAACTCCGAAAGAACATGGAAAGCCGCAATTCTCAATAAACGCGCAATCCGGGCATTTGCGGACGAAGCAAAACAACAGGAAAAAACCGCCTTTCCGGCGGTTTTTTCGTTTCAAAACGGGAAACCGGACGACATATCCGCCGATTTCGATTTCGGCGGTCAAAAGCGATCGCGGCAAAACGACATTCAGCGCGGCAAACGAAACGGGCAAGACGCAAAGCAAAGCGGCGTCGCCCGTTTTCGTTCGCGGTCGCAAAACAACAGAAAAAAGCAGTAAAAAAGTTAAAAAATTCAATTGTTGCAAAGAAACAAAAAGCGCTTGACAAGGATGCGGAGGATATGGTAAACTGACATATGTAATCGGTATTACATATATGTTTAGTATGTTATTGATCGGAAAACCGAAGATAACATTGCGATGCGCAGTGTTATCTTTATTTATTCCGAAAAAACAGTTGATCCACGATCCACAATACAGGAGGAAATATGGCAGGAAAGGAAATCAAGCAAATTGCGATTTATGGCAAGGGCGGCATCGGGAAATCCACGACCACGTCCAATCTCAGCGCGGCGCTGTCCGACATGGGCTACAAGGTGATGCAGTTCGGCTGCGATCCGAAAGCGGATTCCACGAACACGCTGCGCGACGGCAGCTACATCCCCACCGTGCTGGACCTGCTCAGGGACAAGGGCAAGGTGGACGCGCGCGACGCGATCTTCGAAGGCTACAACGGCATATACTGCGTTGAGGCGGGCGGGCCGGCGCCGGGCGTGGGCTGTGCCGGCAGGGGCATCATCACGGCGGTGCAGCTTTTGAAGCAACAGAACGTATTCGAGGATTTGGAACTGGATTACGTGATTTACGATGTGCTCGGCGACGTCGTGTGCGGCGGTTTCGCCGTGCCGATCAGAGAGGGCATCGCCAAGCACGTCTTTACCGTTTCCTCATCGGATTTTATGGCGATCTATGCCGCAAACAATCTGTTCAAGGGCATTCAGAAGTATTCGAATTCGGGGGGCGCGCTGCTCGGCGGCGTGATCGCGAACTCGGTCACATCGGAATACCAGCGCTCGATCATCGACGACTTTGTGGCGCGAACCAAGACGCAGGTCATGCAATATGTTCCCCGCTCCATCACCGTCACGCAGTCGGAGCTGTCGGGAAAGACGACGATCGAGGCCGCGCCGCATTCCGAACAGGCAAAGGTGTACCGGGAGCTGGCAAAGCGCGTGGACGAGCACACGGAATCCGTGACGCCCTCGCCGCTGGACGCGAAGCAGCTCAGGGATTGGGCCGCCGAGTGGGCGGATCAGATATTGGCGATTGAAAGCGGAGAGGTGCGGACGGCGGCGGAACATATCTGAAGAATGCCGCTCGAATCCACGCCCTGCAAACGCATGCTGCACATGCGCGGCGGCGGCGGAACCACTGTTGACCGGAAAACCGGAGGCAATATCCCGCAACGGATATTGCCTTTTTAATTCAGAACCTGTTAACAGGTTCCATAAAGAAGGAGGTAACAAATGGCAATCGATTTAAATTGGAAAACAATTCCGGCAAGAGAACAACGGCTCGGATCGATCACGGGCTACGACGGAATGCTTTTGGATATGGCGACGCAGGGATGTCAAGGCTGTCTGAAGGATAAGCGCCGGGATTTCCAGACCGCCAGTTCCTGCGCGCATCATCATCTGATCAACCAGCTGGCGGGTCTGCGGGATGTCGCGGTCGTGGATCACGCGCCGATCGGTTGCGTCGGATCCCAGGTGTTCTTTTCATCGGGCAGGGCAAAGACAGAGCCGCCTCCCGGCGCCCCGCCCATGGAAAACGTCCGCATTCTGTCATCCGGCCTCAACGAGCCGGATACGATCTTCGGCGCGACGGAGAAGTTGAAGGATACCGTACGCGTGGCGTATGAGCGGCATCATCCGCGGGAGATCTACATTGCCACAAGTTGCGTTTCGGCCGTCATCGGCGAGGACGTGGAGAGCGTTGCGACGGAAATGTCCGAAGAACTGGGCATTCCCGTAGTGGTCGGCGCGGGGGAGGGACTCCGATCGAAGATATGGGCGAGCGGATTCGACGCCTATTGCCATGCGGCATCCCTGGCGCGGCTGAAGGGGAAAGCTCCGACGGAAAACAAGAAGCCGAGCATCAGTTACGTCGGGTTTGCGCCCATGGGAAGGCGGCACATCGAACCGCTGTTCCGGCGTATCGGTCTCGATCTGATCTGTCTGACCGCCTCCGCGAGCATTGAAGATTTCCAACGGGCCGCCGAATCGGTGGCGACCTGGGGACAGTGCGGCGCACAGTCCAGCTACCTCTGCGGCGTATTGGAAAAGGAGTTCGGCGTGAAATATTTTCAATCGCACCTGCCCTACGGCGGCATCGGCTTCGAGCGCTTCTTTTTGGACATCGCGCGATTCGTCGGACGCGAGGCGGACGGGAAACAGGCCATCGAAGAGGAGAAGGCCAAGTATTTGCCGAAGATTGAAAAGATAAAGCAGAAACTGAAAGGAAAGAAGGCCCTGATCGCAATGGGCGCCAGCTTCGCCTATGAGTACACGCGGATTCTCGGCGAGTTGGGCATGGAGGTAATGCATACGGTGGCGTACCATTACGATCCGAAGCTGGACAATCTCCATCCGGAGGAGCGCGTGGCGGCAGCCACGGATGTCTTTGAATTGAAGCTGAACGTGCCCACCAGCGTCAACGACGCGCAACAGCAGGAAACGAATCTGATCGTCAAGAAATACAAGCCGGATATCGTCCTGTCCAGAGCGCATGAAGCGGGTGTCTTTGCGCAGTTGCAAGGCATTCCCGCTCTGGATGCGGAGATCGGTCTGATCGTCATGGGCTATCGCGGACTCTATCGCTTCGCGGTCCTGTTGGAAGAGGCGTTTCAGACCAACAACCTCGTCAAGAAATTCGGCAAACGCTACGTTTCGGCTTTCAGCGAATTGTACGAATCGACGGAACCGTTTCAATTCTACAGGGAGGAATCCATATGAATTTGACTTGCTCTGAACAACAGCGAACCGCGTGCGGCGTCGGCGGACTGTATACGGCTCTCGCCATTGAGCGCTGTCTGCCGATCATGCACTGCGGGCCGGGGTGTTTTGGAAATGTTTCGGCCACGCTGGGCGGCATGAACGGGGGACAGTCGGGAGAAACCTACTTGGGTTCCGTCATCCCTTCCACGAACTTCTGTGAGGATGATGTCGTGTTTGGAGGAACGGAGCGCCTGAGAAAATTGGTCGAAGAGTGCAAGAAGTATTATGACGCGGACATGTTTATGATCGTGGACGGATGCACCGCCGAGATCGTCGGCGACGACATTGAAGAGGTGGCATCCGTTTGCACCGAAAACGACAAGCCGGTGCTGTACGCGGCGTTGCCCGGGTTCAAGGGCAACAGTGTTTGGGGGCACGAACAGGTGCTTTCCGCGATTGTCGATCAATTTTTGAAGCCGGCGGAAAAGACAAACCCGCGGCAGGTGAATGTATTCGGCATCGTGCCCTTTTTCGATCCGATGTGGGCGGGAACATTGGATGCCCTGGAGAGCTTGCTGGTGCATCTGGGCTTGGAACCCAATATCATCTACGGTCGCGAAAAGGGCATCGCCAACGTGAACAAAATCCCCGAAGCGGCATTCAATCTGATTCTCGCGCCGTGGACAGATCTCGGCGTCGCCGAGAGGTTGCGGGAGCGGTTCGGAACGCCATACCTGCATTTTGACAACATGCCAATCGGTCCGACGGAAACGGCGCGTCTGATCAGGACCCTTGCGGACTATGCCGATCTGGACCGGGGGAAAGCGGAAGCCCTGATCCACAAAGAAGAAGAAAGATTTTTCTATTATATGCGCAGAAGCTATTCGTGGATTTTTGGGTGTAAAAATTTCCCTCGAAAGTTCATTGTCAACGCCGGCGCGGCGGCTGCGGTTTCCGTCACACGCTTCGCGGTAAACGATTTGGGCATGATTCCCTATCGCATCTATATTACAGAGGGTGTGCCGGAGGAATATGAGGAGATGGTCCGCGCGCAGCTGCACAACATCGATTACGACGGCGACTTCGAGATCATCTTCAGCGAGGACGGGGGACTCTTCGAAGAATCCCTGAAAACCGAGGATTTTTCCATTCGGAAGATCTGCGTATTCGGAACCGCTTGGGATCTGGTCCCCGTGAAGAAGCACAAGCTGACATTCGTGTCCGTTGCGGCGCCCTACGGCAACTGCATGATCGGAAGCCGTACCTATTTCGGCTGTGAAGGCGCGCTCCGGTTTTGCGAGGATCTCTACGCAAACGCCGCAGACAACATCGTTGACCCGGGCATTTGAATGAAGGGCGAAGCAACGGCGCCGCACGGAAAGACCTTTAAAAGAAACCTGCTAATAAAAGTCAAGCCCTTTTTTGAGAAAGGAAAGGAAACATCATGCCGGAATCAAAAGAGTTTCAGGAGAACGCATGCCGCATCAAGGCGGAGGACGTCGGTTTGGTCTATCACAGCAAGCACAGGAAGAACGATCCGAACGCCGGATCTTTTCGGGCATTGCAGCATGTGAACATCAGCGTGGGCGCGGGGGAATTCCTCTCCCTGGTGGGGCCCAGCGGATGCGGAAAATCAACATTTTTATATATTCTTTCCGGGCTCCAAAGGCTGTCGGAGGGAACGGCTTGGATCAACGGAACGCCCATCACCGGTCCCGCGCTGGACCGCGGAATCATTATGCAGGCCTATGCGCTTTTCCCTTGGCGCACCGTTCGCAAAAATGTGGAATTCGGCCTTGAAGTGAAGCGCATTTCCAAAAAAGACAGAAGGGCGATCGCGGAACAATTCATAGAGCTCGTGGGCTTGTCCGAATTCGCGGATCGTTATCCCTATGAATTGTCGGGCGGCATGAAGCAACGGATCGCGATTGCCCGGGCCTTGGCCTACGATCCCGACGTGCTGTTGATGGACGAACCCTTTGCCGCCGTGGACGAACAGACCAGAGGTCTGCTCCATGAGGAGTTGTTGCGCATATGGGAAAAGACGAACAAGACCATCATCTTCGTCACGCACAGCATCGACGAGTCGATCTTTTTGGCGGATCGGGTGGCGGTCATGACGCCTTGCCCGGGAAAAATCAAGGAGATCCTGCAGATCGATCTTCCGCGTCCGAGAACGCCCGCCATCAAAAGCAGCTCCGAATTCGGCGCCTACCGAAACAGAGTGTGGCAACTTCTGCAAAACGAGGGCGAACGCACCGAGGAAGTAATCACCTTAGATGGAAGGAAGCACCTAAGCACGGTGCCGCAGGAGGTGTCGATCTGATGCGCGAAGGGAAAGGTCCCCATCTCCTGCTCAGGCTGTATCGAAAGACCATTGTCATCATCGTGCTGTTGGTGCTCTGGTGGATTCTGCCACAGTTCATCGAAAGCATGTATTTTCCGCCTCTCGGCGTCATCCTTGCGGAGTTTCGGCGCAACATCGAGAACGGAGAGCTTTTGATCAACCTGTACACGAGTCTGCGCGTCAGCATAATCGGTCTTGCGGTGGCGGAGGTGCTCGGCATTTCGATCGGTGCGCTCATAGGATGGTTTAAACGCGTGGACCGCTATCTGAACGCGCTTTTTCAGGTCATGCGATGTACATCCATTCTGGCCTTGCTGCCGCTGTTCGTCCTGTTGTTCGGCGCGGGGGAATTGTCCAAGATCATCATCATCGCCTGGGCCACGATCTTCCCCACGATGATCAACACGGCGCAGGGCGTCAGAAATCTGGAGCCCGTCCTCGTTCGTTCCGCCCGGTCGATGGGCGTGCGCGGCGTGGGATTGTTCTTAAAGATCATTCTGCCCTCCGCCTCGCCCTATATCTTGGCGGGTTTCCGCCTCAGCGCATCCATCTCTCTTCTGGTCCTCGTCGCTGCGGAGATGCTGGGGGCGGCTCATGGCCTTGGGCTGATGATCAACGATGCGTCGCGCAATTTCCAAGTGACGAGAATGTACGTGGGCATGCTGACAATTATGATTTTGGGTGTCGTGCTGAACGCGGCGCTCGTGTGGCTGGAACGCCGCCTCACCGTATGGCAGGAGCGGGCCGTGAGCGCTTAAGACCGCTGTGTTCGAAATACGAAATACACTGTTGTTATCGAAATTAAAAAGGAGAATACGATGAAAACACACATGGGAACAGATGGGAATTTTAGGGAATACGAGGCCGAAACGCAAGGATTCAAAGCGGCAAAAAGGAAAATTCGCACGGCGTCAGCCGCCGTGCTGTTGGCGCTTGCCTTTGCGCTGAGCGCTTGCGGCGGCGCCGGCAACAGCGGCAGCGGCAACGGCGACGGCGGCGGCGCCGGGGGCGGAGGCGAAACGGGGGCGGAAGACACCGAATACGTCTTCAAAATAGCGAGCCTGAACACCAGCGCGACAAGCTTGGATTCCGCTTCTGTCGGTTTGGCCAAGGGCTTCTTCGAGGAAGAGGGCGTGATCCTTGAAAACGCCGGGGACATTTCGGTTCCGCAGTACACCTCCGCCTTGTTGCAAGGCTCCCTCGACGCCATACTGCTCATGACCTCCGACGGCGTGGCGGCGATCGACAACGGCGCGGACATCGTTTCGATCGCCGGCGGCATGGACGTGACCGAGGAGAAGCCCCATATGATCTACGTGGTCTTGGAAGACAGTCCGCTTCAATACGGCGACGACATCTCCGGGAAGAAGGTCGGCATCGCCGGTCTTGGCGGTTGCTTGGCAGGATTCCCGCTGGAGTACGCCAGACAGATCGGCGTGGCGGATCCGAAAGGCGAATTGGAGCTCATCGTTTCCCCGGAAAACACCCTGGTCGATTCGCTTCGCGCCGGAACCTATGACTTCGTGGGTCTGCATTTGTTGCCGGAGCAACTGGAAACGATCTATCCGGGGACCAGAATTCTCTTCACCGACTATGACCTCTTCGGCGACAAGGGCGGCGACATCGACTGGTACGTGAAGCGCTCTTTGGCGGAGGAGAATCCGGACGCGGTGCGGGCATTCGTCGCGGGCGTGGCAAAAACCAACAACTGGATCAACGAGAACACGGAGGAAGCGCTGGAATTTTACAAAGGGCTTCCGGCCGAGGTCAACGAGGAATTCTATCACACCGCGCATTTTGCCGAGGACGGCCTTCTCTACGAGGATCACATCCAGACTTGGATCGATCTGTTCAGCACGGGTACGAACATTCAGGAATTGGTCAATAAAGATCTGACGCCTGCGGATGTCTTTACAAACGAATACAACCCGTATTACAAACAATAGCGCGGATATCGCCGAGGTGTCAGAGGTATGCAAGACAAAATCGGAATAAGGGACAGGTTGCTCGCGTTCTTTGAGAGTTCTGTCGTGATCATAGTTCTCTTGGTCATTTGGATCGTTGTGCCGATGTTCTATGACAATATGTATGTCCCGTCGCTCCTGACCGTGTTGGCGGAACTGTGGAAAACGATCCTCAGCGGCGAACTCGTGCTGAATGCATTTACCAGCTTAAAGGTCTGTTTTGTCGGACTGCTCGCGGGAACGATTGCCGGCATAGCCTTGGGATTGTTGCTGGGCTGGTTCAAGAAAGCGGAGATGTACTTGGATCCCTTCTTCCAAGTGATGCGAAACACCTCCACGCTGGCTCTGCTTCCGCTGTTCGTCCTGTTGTTCGGCGTGGGGGATTTGTCGAAGATTCTTCTCATCATGTGGGGAACCTTTTTCCCCATGCTGATCAATACGACGCAAGGCGTAAAAAACGCGGACCCCGTGCTCATTCGCTCCGCGCGCTCCATGGCCGTCAGCAACGCAGAGCTCTTTTTCAAAGTGGTGCTTCCTGCGGCATCTCCCTATATCCTGTCGGGGTTTCGCCTCAGCGCAGGCGTTTCCCTCATCGTCGTCGTCGGCGCGGAAATGCTGGGCGCGTACCACGGCTTGGGCAGAATGGTGTTCTTCTCCTCAACCAATTATTTCATATCCAAGATGTACGCGGCGATCATCGTGCTGGCGATCTTGGGCGTCGTCATCAATGCGCTGACGAGCAGACTGGAAGACGATTTGACCAAGTGGCAGGACAAGAGCGTTCTTTCCGCGTGAAAAGCGAATAAAAGAGGTTTTGCGTATGGGTAAAAAAATTGCGATCCCGACGACGGATCGACTGACGCTGTACAAACATTTCGGCAGTGCGGACGCCTTCCAAATCGTGGAGTTTTCGGAGGACGGGAGCGAATGGTCGTTCGGCGAGCTGAGAAAAGCGCAAAGGGCCTGCGGCGGCGGATCGCACGACGCGCGCGTGTTCGACGACATCATCGCCTTGCTCTCGGACTGCGACGCCGTCGTGGTGGGCAAAATCGGCCCCGGCGCTTTGGAATATCTGATTTCACACGGCATGCGCGTGTTTGAGGCGACCGGGGTGCTGGAAAAGATCATCCCCGGCGTTTCAAAATTATTGCGGGAAGAACAGGCGTGAAGCAGCGAAGAAAAAGGTGACATGATATGGAAATAAACGAAATCAAGAACCTGCACCCTTGCCTCGGCAGGGTGAACAACAAGGGCAGGATGCACCTGCCCGTCAGCCCCGGTTGCAACATCTTCTGTAAGTTCTGCGACCGGAAAATCGGCGACTGCGACGAGATGCGCCCCGGGGTGACCGGGGCGCTCGTCAAACCGGAGGATGCGCCCGCGCGCGTTGCGGAAGCGCTCGCGCTCTGCCCGGAGATCACGGTGATCGGCATCGCGGGCCCGGGCGACACGCTCGCCACAGACCACGCCTGCGCGGCGTTTCGCGCGATCGGGGCGCGCTTTCCCGATTTGATTCGCTGCATGAGCACCAACGGGCTTCTGCTGCCGGAGAAGATCCGCGACGTGATCGACGCCGGCGTCCGCACGCTGACCGTGACGGTGAACGCGGTGGATCCGATCGTTTTGAGCCGGCTGAATGACGGCATCGTCTATCACGGAGAATTCCTCACGGGAGAGGAAGCGGGCCTGATCCTGATCAGAAACCAGCTGGAGGGCATACGCCTGGCCGCAGAAGCCGACATGATCGTCAAGGTCAACACCGTCCTCGTGCCCGAGATCAACGGCGATCACATCGGCGCCGTCGCGCGCGCCGTTGCGAAGCACGGCGCGTCGATTTACAACATCATCCCGCTGATCCCGCAGAACAAGCTGTCGCATCTGCCCGCGCCGTCCTGCGCCGAGATCGACCGCGCGCGCGGCAATGCGGAGAACGTCATTCCCGTGTTCCGGCACTGCCAACATTGCCGCGCGGACGCCGTCGGTCTGCTCGGCGGAAAGGACCACGGGGCGCAGCTCTACCGCACGCGCGTTCCCGACACCTTTTCGCACGGGTGACGGAGGACGGTTCGAAGCCGGGCAAAATGCGCGGCTTCGAAAACAATTGCCGAAAATTTTCAAAAATCCCCTTTCCGGACGCATGTTCCGATTGCCCGGCGGCCGCAAACGCGCTATACTGATTGCGAGAGTTTGCGATCGTCACGGCATATCAAAGAAAAGGAGCACAGCATGCGAAGGAAGGACAAAGAGATCACGGACGTAAACGAGAAATTGGAGATCCTCCAAAAGAACAAGGTCTGCCGGCTCGCGCTGTCCGAGAGCGACCGCCCGTACATCGTTCCGCTGAACTACGGCTATTCCTTTGAAAACGGCGCGCTGACCCTGTACTTTCACGGCGCCAAG
>JAISNR010000227.1 GCA_031276135.1 Eubacteriales Family XIII. Incertae Sedis bacterium
GCGCTCAAGATGTACGGCATATACGGCGCGGCTGCGATCGAGGCGGTCAACGAGAACCCGTATCGGCTGGCGGACGAGGTGTTCGGCATAGGCTTCCGGGCGGCCGACAGGATCGCGGCAAAGATGGGCCACAGCGCGACCGACGCGCACCGGCTGAAGAGCGGCCTCGCGTATCTGCTCTCGCACTGTGCGGGCGACGGCAACACCTTCGTTCCCAAGACAGTGCTTCTGGACAGGGCGACGGAGCTTCTGGACGTTCCGCGCGACGACATAGAGGAGCGGCTTTTGGAGATGGTCTTTGAAGGCGATGCGCACATCGAACAACTGGAGGGCCGGCCGGCCGTCTTCCTCGAGGTCTACTACGCGGCCGAGCGGAGCGTCTGCCGCGACCTGCTTCGCCTCGCCCGCGCGGCGCCGGCGCCGATCCGATCCGACGCGGATGAGCTGATCGCCTCGACAGAGCGCGCGTCGGGCATCACGCTCTCCGAAAATCAGAAGTACGCGGTGCGCGAATCCCTCAAGAGCGGCGTGTTCGTGATCACGGGCGGCCCGGGGACGGGCAAGACCACCATCATCAACGCCATCATCAACATCCTGCAAAGCGGCGGAATCAAGACGGGGATCGCGGCGCCGACGGGCAGGGCGGCGAAGCGCATCGCGGAAACGAGCGGACACGAAGCCTCGACCATCCACCGCATGCTCGAATATTTCTACTCCGAGAGCGCGGACGCGATGCGCTTCGGGCGAACGGAGGAAAACCCGCTCGAATACGATGCGGTGATCGTGGACGAAGCCTCCATGATAGACATCCTGCTGATGAAGCACCTGCTTCGGGCCATGCCCACGGGTGCGCGCCTCATCGTCGTGGGCGACGCGGATCAACTGCCGCCCGTCGGCGCGGGAAACGTGCTGCGCGACATGCTCGACAGCGAAATCATTCGTTCCGTCAAGCTCTCGGAGATCTTCCGGCAGGCCGCCGAGAGTCTGATCGTCGTCAACGCGCACAGGATCAACGGGGGGGAATATCCCGCCTGCAACGAGCGGGGCAAGGATTTCTTCCTGCTGCAGCGGAGCGGCGACGCGCGGATCCTCGCGACGATCAAGGAGCTCTGCGCGACGCGCCTGCCGGACTACTATTCGGATTGCGACCGCATGCGCGACATTCAGGTGCTGACGCCCGCCCGAAAGGGACTGCTCGGCTGCCTCAATCTGAACAGGGAATTGCAGGCCGTCCTGAATCCGCCGGCGCCGCACAAGGCCGAAAAGATCTTCGGCGACCGCGTGTTCCGCGAGGGCGACAAGGTGATGCAGATCAAGAACAACTACGGGCTCGCATGGCGGCGCCTTTCGGACGGCGCCTCCGGCGAAGGGATATTCAACGGCGACGTGGGCTTCGTCAAGGGCATAGACGCGGAGAACGGCCTCCTGACCGTCGCATTCGACGAGAATCGCTTCGTGACCTACGAATTCCCGCAGCTCGCGGAATTGGAACTCGCCTACGCCATCACCGTGCACAAGAGCCAGGGCAGCGAATTCCCGCTGATTTTGATGCCCGTTTCGTGGTTCCCGCAGACGCTGGCGACGCGCAACCTGCTCTACACGGCCGTGACGCGCGGAAAGCGCGCGGCCGTCCTCGTCGGCACGGAGCGCTGCCTGTGGGAGATGGTGAACAACACGCAGATCAAGGAGCGCTATTCCGGGCTCTGCGCGCGGCTTCGCGCCTTTTTGCCGGGCGGCGGGGCGGACATCTTCCGAGAGGAGGCGCCGGCGTGAGCGGCTTGCGGGAAGAAGCCGCGGGCCGAAGCGCACCCGCCGCGGACTTTTTGAAGAGGGCGGCGCGGATCGCGCTCGATCTCCTGTATCCGCCTTCGATCTACTGCATGGCCTGCGGCAATCTGATCGACGCGTCGCGGCCCTATTCCCTGTGCGACGCGTGCAGGGAACGCTTCGGATGGGCGAACGGGGACAGCTGCGCGAAATGCGGCAGACCCCTGCACGGCGGCGGCCCGCAGACGCTCTGCGCGGACTGCGCGGGCGGCGGGCATCTGTTCGAGAAGGGCTTTGCCTGCGTCGAGTACGCGGACTGCCGCGCGGTGCTGTACGGCTTCAAATACGGCGGCAGGACCTATTACGGCGAGCACATCGCCCGCGTCATGCACGACCGGCTGCTGTGGGAGGGCCGCGCGCAGACGGAGCCTGCGAACGGGCGGGATGCGAACGGGCGGGATGCGGACGGCCGGGCCGGCGGACCGGCAAACGCGCCGGCGCACGGTGCGCCGAGGACGGGGGAGCGGAGCGGCCGGGCCGGCGAACCCGGAACGGGCGGACTGCGGCGGCTCGGCGTCGATCTCCTCTTGCCCGTGCCGATGTACGCGAAAAAGGAGCGAAAGCGCGGCTACAACCAAGCGGACATCGCGGGCCGCCTGCTCGCGCGTCTGCTCGCGGTCCCCTACGACGGAAAGCTGCTCGAACGGATCCGCGACACGCATGTCATGAGCAACCTTTCCGCAGAGGAGCGCGGCGCGAACGTGAAGGGCGCTTTCGCCTTGGCGCGCGACAGGGAGGACGCCGTGCGCGGCCTGCGCGTGATGCTCGCGGACGACATCTACACGACGGGCAGCACGCTCGACGCCTGCGCGGAGGCTCTGCTGGCCGCCGGCGCCGCTTCCGTGCGGTTCATCGTGTTCGCCGCGACCGGGGCGGGCGCGGATGCGGGCGCCGGCGACCTGCGCGGCGTGATGTGAACCGCATTGTAAATCGCGGGAAGAATCCCGCCCGATCGAATCCTGCGGCCGTCCCGGGTCTGCGGTTGAAAGTCCAAGCCGGCTGCGGGCAAAAGGACCCACGTAAACCGGACCGCGATTGCGGCGGCGAGCATGGCGCAGTTTAGATGTA
>JAISNR010000019.1 GCA_031276135.1 Eubacteriales Family XIII. Incertae Sedis bacterium
CTTGAACTGCGCAAGGATGTTTTCGAGCATGTGCGCCTGCGCGGAGAGCTCCTGCGCCGCCGCCGCCGATTCCTCCGCCGTCGCGGAGTTGGCCTGCACCACATCCGAAATCTGGCTCATACCCCTCGTGATCTCGGATATGGAATTGCTTTGCTTGCTCGATGCATCGCTGATCGCCTGCATGGACAGGGCGTTCTTCTCGGATATCTCGTTGACGGAATTCAGGCTCTCGCTCGTCCTCGTGGCGATGGAATTGCCTTCCGTGACCTTTTGCGTGCTGCTCTCGATCAGCACGGCCGTTTCCTTCGCGGCCTCGGCTGATTTGGAGGCGAGATTCCGGACCTCGTCCGCGACGACCGCAAAGCCCTTGCCGTGCTGTCCCGCCCGCGCCGCTTCCACGGCGGCGTTCAGCGCGAGTATATTGGTCTGGAACGCTATGTCGTCTATGACCTTGATCACCTTCGCGATGTTGTTCGAGCTCTCGTTGATATCGTGCATGGCCGCCGTCATGTTGTACATGGACTCCATGCTCTCGCTCATGTACTTGGATGAAAGCCGTACGTCGTCGTAAGCCTCCTTGGACTTTTTGGTATTGTCCTCGGACTGCGAAAGCACCTCCGAAATAGATGCGGAAAATTCTTCCAGTGTCGCGGCCTGTTCGCTCGAACCGGATGCCAGCGACTGCGCGCCCGTCGCAATCTGGCCCGCGCCGGCGGCGACCTGTGCCGAAGCCTCCTTGATTTCCAACAGCATTTTGTTGTTCTTCTCGATGACCGTGTTGATGGACCGGTTCATGATGTCCTTATCGGATCGGACGGAAACGGAGGAACGGTAGTCGCCGTCCGCAATCAAAGACAATATGCCCGCCTGTTCCTTGATGGCGTCGATCATGTTTCGGAAAGCCTCCGCGAGAGAACCGATCTCATCCCTGCTCTCCGCATCCACGCGAACCTCGATATCGCCCTTCGCGATGGAGGAAGCCGCCTCGACCAAACGCATGGTGGGCGTCGCGATGAGCCTTGCGATCACCAATCCCAAGAGGATGGCGCCCACCACGGAAACGATCGCAATCGCGATCAACACGCCGATCAGAAGCCTTGCCATCTTCGAATCGTTCGTATTCGCGTTGTTGGCGGTGTTCTTGATCAGATCCGCAAGCTTCTCGATGCCCGCCTGCAGCTCTGTCGTCAGCGAATTCGACATGATCTCGAAAGCGCCCTCCGCATCGTGTGCGCGGATTCGCGTCACCAATTCGTCGAGCCGTTTCAAATATTCGGTGTTCGCCGCATCGATCCCGTTGATTGCGGCCCTGCCGGCATCCGTCAACAGGTGCTCCTTCAGGTACTCAATCTCATCGGCGATCGTCTGCCGCGCCTCATCCAGCTTTTTCAGCGCGTCGTTCATCTTCGCCGAATCGTCGATATATATGAGCGCATCGCGATACGCAACGCGCTGCGCGGCCAAGCCGTATTCCAAATTGCCCACATATTCCATGTTCTGGACATGGGTGTACATCTGCCCCTGCGTTCTGTCCAAGGCCAACATGCCGTAAATGCCTATGGTGCCGACTATGGCGGTCAGGACCGCGACAAGCAGGAAACCAAATAAAAGCTTGTTCCGAATCTTCCAATTTCTCATTGTAAGCCTCCATCAATCTTAACAATCCCAATAATTCCAAATTTAAGAAAACAAGGGGAGCATCCCGAATCGAAACGTCCCCCTTCCCCTGTCCCGCGCGAAAACGCGCCGATCCTACAAGGCAGCCGCCTTGGGAAGCCTTGCGTCGATCATGTTCATCAGGTTGTCGGTGCGCGGGAGCCTGTCCGCGAGCGCACCGTCCGTCACGACGACGAGCGCGGCCTTCTCCGGAACGAGCACACCGCCGGCGACCTCGCCCGGCGCCGCGTATCTGTAGACGGGCAACAGGTCGTCCATCTCGCGCGAGATGTCGGCCGTGTCCTCCCACGGAAATTCGACCTCGTAGATGCGCGCGATCTCGCCCGCAACCTCCCAGTTCGAGAGCTCCACGTCCTCCTCGGCGGCCTGACGCACCTGTCCGAGCCGCCGTTCGGTGTTCGTAAACGTGCCGTCCGCAGAGGCAAAGCCCGTGCCGGGGATCACCACGTCGGCGGACTTGGCGGTTTCGGTCAGATGCGTGTCGCACACCATGAGAAACTCGAGGCCCGAAAGCGCGCCCGGGTCCTCGCCGAAGGACAGGAGCGCCTTGACGCCGTCCATCGCTTCCGCCCCGTCCCGTATGCCGAGGTCCGCGATCCCTTGGCTGTTGTTCTTGGATTTCACCTGCAATATCCCGTTTCGCGGCGAACCGATGTGCCCCGATACGACGGCGATGTCGGCGAGCAGCGTCGCGGCTTCCGTCGAAAGCAGGTTCTGCTGGAACACGATCATGGCCTTCTTCGCGCCGAGGTAGAGCGCCGCGACCTCTGCGGCTTCCGCGCTCGGCTTCACGCGCGCCAGGTCTGCGGCAAACGCATCGAACCCGTCGGCCTTCACGGCGTTTTCGCTGTCCGCGATCGCCTTGGCAAGGCCCCGCAGAAAGCTGAGATCGTTCTTCGTGCGAATGATCTTATGGGCGAAGCCCGTCGGTTGTCCCTCGCCCGCAGGGTCGATCAGGACCACCTTTGCGCCCGCCTCCGCAGCCTGCTTGAGCTTGATGCGAATCACGGGATTCTCCGTCCAATCGAAGCCCACCGCGAGGATCAATTCCGTCGAAAGCAACTCGTCTATCGTGTTCGGCGACGCGTCGAAGCCGAGCACGGGTGCGAGGCCGCTCTTCCTGTTGTTGAAGGACAGGACGCGCGCGCCCATCGCTTCGGCCATCTTCTTCACCGCATAGGCTTCCTCGTTCGTGTATCTGTCCGACACAGCGACCGCCACGGCTTTGCGACCGTAGCGCGTCGCGACGGACTGCGCCTTCTTCGCCGTGATGATGAGGGCGTCGCGGTATTCCGCTTCCTCGAGGCCGCCGCCCTTTTTGACCATCGGGCGCAAAAGCTTGCCCTCGAGCTCCGCGCAGTCGAAGCCGAAACGCCCGCGCCCGCAGAGCAGACCCCTGTTCACGGCGCCGTTCCGGTCGGGAACCGCCTTGACGAGCATATCGCCGCAGGTTTCGAGCTGCAGACTGCAACCCACCGAGCAGTAGGGACAGATCGTATCCGTTTCCGTCGTTTCGAGCGGCACGGGCTTCACGAGGGAAAGCCGCTCCTGCAACGCGCCCGTCGGACACACGCTGATGCACTGGCCGCAGGATATGCAACCCGATTCCGCCAGCGGCCTCTCGAGCGTGGGCTTCACCACCGTATCGAAACCCCTGTTCACGAGCCCCAGGGCGCCGACGCCCATGACCTCGTCGCAGGCTCTGACGCAAAGGCCGCAGAGGATGCACTTGTTCGGATCGCGCACGATGAAGGGATGTTCGTCCTCGTATTCTATGCGATGCTTCTCGCCCGCGATGCGGTCGGGTTTTACGTCATAGCGGTTCGCGAAATCCACGAGCTTGCATTCAAAGTAGTCGCCGCAGCCGCATTCGAGGCAGCGCATCGCGTCGGCCGTCGCCTGCTCCGCGTCGTATCCGAACACGACCTCCGTGAAATTGTCCTTCCTCTCCCCGGGCGAGAGATGCCGCATCTTGGGCCGGCATTCCCGCTCCCTGTCCTCGAAGCTCTTCTCGGTCAGATCGTCGCGTTCCACCGAGTAGGGTTTTTCGTACCGTATCTCCTCGCCGGACAGATAGGCGTCTATGACGTCGCAGGATTTGTGCGCGTCGGCGATGGCCTCTATGGCGATGGAAACCTTGTCGTTCCCGCAATCGCCGCCCGCGAACACGCCCTTGACGCTCGTCATGAACGTGTCCCTGTCGCAGACGATCCCCTGCTTCCGCGTGCGCTCAATGCCCTCGAAGCCCACGGGCTCCACGGCTTGGCCGATGGCGAGTATGACGTTGTCCACATCCAGGGTTTCCGTCTTGCCCGCGACGGGCTTCGGCGCCCGTCTGCCGGAGGCATCGGGCTCGCCGAGCTCCATCACCTGCAACACGATCTGCTTGACGCGCCCCGCGCCGTCCTTGACGATCTCCAGCGGGTTCGTCAGGTTCTT
Source organism: Eubacteriales Family XIII. Incertae Sedis bacterium (assembly GCA_031276135.1). GTDB lineage: Bacteria > Bacillota > Clostridia > Peptostreptococcales > Anaerovoracaceae > JAITLA01. Next base: position 4,117 of record JAISNR010000019.1, read on the forward strand.
GAAGATCACGCCCTCTTCCTCCGCCTCTTCGATCTCGACGCGGTCGGCGGGCATCTCGTCCTTCGTGCGCCTGTAGATGTTGTACACGCTCTCCGCGCCGAGGCGGACCGCAGTGCGGCAGGCGTCCATGGCCGTGTTGCCGCCGCCGACGATCGCCACCCGCTTGCCGAGATCGATGTCCTCGTTCCGCACGACCTTGCGAAGCAGATCTATGCCGCCGATGACGCCTTCGGCGTCCTCGCCCTTGCAGCCGACGCCCGTGGACACCCATGCGCCGATGCCGATGCAGACGGCGTCGAATTCGCTCCGCAGGCTTTCGAAATCGATGTCCGTGCCGATCCGCGTGTTCGGCGCGAGCTCGACGCCCATGCGTTCGATGCGCTCGATCTCATCGTCGAGCACCGCCTTGGGAAGCCGGTATTCGGGGATGCCGTAGCGCAGCATCCCGCCGAGCTTGGGCATGGCGTCAAAGACGGTGATCGCGTGGCCGCGCCGGCGCAGGAAATACGCGAGGGAAAGCCCGTAAGGGCCGCCGCCCACGATGGCGACGGACTTGCCCGTTTCGGGATCGATCTCCGGCATAAAGGGATCGTCTCCGTCCAGATCCATGTCCGCGGCAAATCGCTTGAGCCACGCGATGGATATGGGTTCCTCCACGAGTCCGCGGCGGCATTTGTCCTCGCAGGGGTGTGGGCACACGCGCCCTATGGACGCGGGAAGCGGTATCTTCTCCTTGATGAGCTCGATCGCCTCCTCAAAGCGCCCGTTCGCGATCAGGCCCACGTAGCCCTGACAGTCGGTCTGCGCGGGGCAGGCGAGCGCGCAGGGCGGGCGGCAGTCGCCCACGTGGTTGGACAGAAGCAACTCGAGGTTCGTCTTGCGCGATTCGCGCACCCTCTCCGTGTCCGTGCGGACGACCATGCCCGGCGCGATGGTCGTGGCGCAAGCCTTGACCATTTTGGGATTTCCTTCCACTTCCACGACGCAAAGGCCGCAGGCGCCGTAGATCTCCGTCCTTTCATCGAAGCAGAGCGTGGGAATAAACACATCGTTTTCCTTTGCCACCTCGAGAATGGTTTGTCCGGGAAGCGCCAAGACCTCCTTCCCGTCTATGTTCAATCTGAAATGCTTCATCCTGTATCACCTCACTCTAATCGCGCAGGATCGCGTCGAACTTGCAGGATTCCTCGCACTTCCCGCAGCGTATGCACCGATCCAAATCTATAACGTGTTTCTGCTTCGTCTCGCCCGAGATGGCCCCGACGGGGCATTTCTTCGCGCAGAGCGTGCAACCCTTGCAAGCGTCCGTGATCTCGAACGTCAGCAGGGCCTTGCAGGAGTGAGCCGTACATTTTTTCTTGTAGATGTGATCCTCGTATTCGTTGCGGAAATACCGTATCGTCGTCAGCACGGGGTTCGGCGCGGTCTGGCCGAGGCCGCACATGGAACCGTCTTTGATCTTCTCCGCGAGCTCCGTGAGCAACTCTATGTCGCCGTCGCGTCCCTCGCCTCCCGTGATCCGTTCGAGTATCTCGAGCATGCGCTTCGTGCCGATGCGGCAGTAGTTGCACTTGCCGCAGGATTCCTTGCGCGTGAAATCGAGGAAGTAGCGCGCCATGTCCACCATGCAGGTGGTTTCGTCCATGACGATCATGCCGCCGGAGCCCACGATGGCGCCCGTCTTGGTTATGTTTTCATAGTCCACGGGCGTGTCGATCAGGGATGCGGGAATGCAGCCGCCGGAGGGTCCGCCCATCTGAACGGCCTTGAACGCCTTGTCGTTCTTGATGCCGTCGCCGATGCCGTAGATCACGTCGCGCAGCGGAAGGCCCATCGGCACCTCCACGAGTCCGCCCTTCTTGATCTTTCCGGCCAGCGCGAACACCTTGGTTCCCTTGCTCTTGTCCGTGCCCACGGCGCCGAAGGCCGCGCCGCCGTTCGCGATGATCCACGGGACGTTCGCGAAGGTTTCGACGTTGTTGATGTTCGTCGGCTGCTGCCAGAAGCCCTTTTCCGCGGGGAAGGGCGGCTTCAGCCGCGGCATGCCCCGCTCGCCCTCCAGAGAGGCGATCAGGGCCGTTTCCTCGCCGCACACGAAAGCGCCCGCGCCGGCCTTGATGCGGATGTCGAAGTCAAAGCCCGTTCCGAACAGATTCTTGCCGAGGAAGCCCTTCCCCCTCGCCTGCTCGATCGCCAGCTCGAGCCTGAGAATGGCCAGCGGATATTCCGCGCGCACGTAGATGACACCCTCGTTCGCGCCCATGGCGTAACCGCCGATCGTCATGCCCTCAAGCAGGGAATGCGGATCGCCCTCGAGCACCGAACGGTCCATGAACGCGCCGGGATCGCCCTCGTCGGCGTTGCAGACCATGTACTTGCTCGCGCCCCTGTTCTTGCGCGCGGCGTCCCATTTGAACCAGGTCGGGAAGCCCGCGCCGCCGCGGCCCCTGAGCCCGGATATCTTGATCTCCTCGATCACCTCTTCCGGCGACATTTCCTTCAGCGCTTTCTCGATCGATTTGTAGCCGCCGACGGCCGTATACGCGTCGATGCTCTCGGGGTTGATGACGCCCGCGTTGCGCAGCACGATGCGCTTCTGGCTCGAGAGGAACTTCTCGTCGGTTTCGGAGATGGCGAGCTCCGCCACGACCTCGCCGCCCTTCAGGTGTTTCTCGACGATCTCGCCGACCTTCTCCGGCTGTACGCGCACGTAGCGCACCGCAAGCGCGTCGGCGTCGTCGTAGATGTCCACGACGGGTTCGAGATAGCAGTTCCCGACGCAGCCGGTCTTTTCGACGGGCACGCTGAGCCCCGCCGCGGCGATGCATTTTTCAAACTCGGCCGAGGTCTTTTTCGCCCCCGTGGCGACGCCGCAGCTGCCCTGTCCAACAACAACCTTCATCCCGCAGCCACCTCCTTCTCCCTGTCGCCGATTTCCTTGAGAATCGCCTTCACGCCGTCCTTTGTCAGATTGCCGAAGGTTTCCTCCCCGTCCGCGCTCTTGACCATCATGACGGGCGCGAGGGAACAGCAACCGAGGCAGGCCACGTTGTTCAGCGTGAACACGCCGTCGGGCGTCGTTTCGCCGTCGCCGATGCCGAGATGCTCCGAAACGGCCTCCTCGATGAGATCGGCGCCGTTCACATGGCAGGCGGTGCCCTTGCAGAGCATGATCAGGTTCTTCCCGATGGGCTTCAGCCTGAACTGCGTGTAGAAGGTGGCAACACCGTAAATTTTCGCGGGTCCGATGCCCGTTTTCGCCGCGATGTAATGGATGGCGTCTATGGACAGATACCCGTAGATGTCCTGTGTTTTCTGGAGAATGGTGATCAGGCTGCCCTTCACCCCTCCGTATTTCTCCAGAACAGGAGCAAGGGCGGTAAAGTCCGCTTCGGGTCCCTTGCAGTTCTTTTCACACATAATTTATATCTCCTCTTCAAACAGATAATCGAACAACACCCATTGTTCAGTATAGCAAAGAAACGAGGAAAAAGCAATGGAAAATCGCCCGATTGTGCAATTTTGATTTTATAATAATTCATATATATGTTTATTTATTCATGGCCTATTGCATTCCAAAAGCGCCTGTGATATACTGACGGCACGAAAAATCGGCATGCGCAAACGAAATCGATATCGCGGACGGTCCCCGGGGTCTTGCCGCGCGGAAGGGAGCATTCATCATGGCAAAAGAAAAAATCGTACTGGCGTATTCGGGGGGCCTCGACACCTCCGTCATTCTTACCTGGCTGAAGGAAACCCGCGACGCGGAGGTCATCGCCGTGTGCTGCGACGCGGGGCAGGACGACGACTTTGCGGCCGTCAACAAAAAGGCCCTCGATACGGGCGCGTCGAAGTCCCACATCATAGACATCCGCGAGGAATTCCTGACGGATTTCGTGTGGCCCACGCTGAAGGCGGGCGCGGTCTACGAAAACGACTATCTGCTCGGCACCTCGATGGCGCGGCCGCTCATGGC
>JAISNR010000057.1 GCA_031276135.1 Eubacteriales Family XIII. Incertae Sedis bacterium
TTTCGGTTGATTTTGTCATCACCATAATTATACCATATGTTAGGGGTAGACCCTCCTTTTTATCCCGTTAAGAACACGGGTTTTTCAATGCTTGCGGAATTATGCAATTTCCTCAATTGAAATGCCCATTGTCCATCCGCATTCCGCCAAGCCCACGATCGTCCACGAATCATACCAACCGGCTGCCGCCACGCCGATCAGGACAGGTATCGTCAATCGACGCGAAGCGACAAAGAAACTCTTCATGTTTTGGCTTGCCCGCTTCTTCATGATCAGGCCCACGCCGATCACGCCCGCAAAGTACGCAACGATGATTATCCAATCCACCGCCGACCACAATTCGGAAAAATCAACCACGTTTTTCTCCTTTCTCGAGAACCACTCTTTTGCGCCCGGATCCATTGCATGACCCGCTGTCGATTACAGTGATTCGTCCAAACGAACTTTTAATCCAAGGATATGCTCGTTTTCAATGCCATACGCATCAAGATAGGCATATCTCATGTTTGTGATCTGTTTGCCTTTGTATCGAATTTCGAGTTGCCACGCCGGTCGATAAAAATGAACATCTTTTACCGGAACGAGTTCTCCGGTGCTTCTGTAAATGCGTTTTAATATCCTGTTCTGCACATATAAAATCGCAAACTCTTTTGCTTCTTCTTCGCTGCAATGCGGTTTGATCATATGAATATCGTTTTCCGATGTTTCGATTTTTTCAAGCGCAAGATCTCCCATATCCGCATAATCATACTCGAAAGAGTGCACTTCGTTTAAATCAAAGATAATACCGACACATCCTTTTTTATTAAGGCGGAGCCATTTTGCATTTCTTCCGCTCAATTTAAAGTCGAAAACAAAACAACGATACGGCACCAGCACTTTTTTCATGGACGCAACGGAAAACTTGATCATCGGAATACCAAACAACTTACCCTGCAATCGTGAAATTTTTCCGTTGATCGCATCTTCTTTCGCGGACACCTCCGGCGTAACAAAAATTGAAGCCACCTCCTCACCTCCTTTCCGGCATTTCCGAAACAAAGATATCCATAAGAGCAAAACTTGCAAATTTGATGCCATTATTGTTATTTCCGCAATCGGACAAGCTCTTTGCATATATGTCGAAAATCCCGCAAATTATCAAATTTTCGGAAGAATTTCCGAAAACGAAAAATGACCGTATTCGAAACGGAAGAAATTTATTTCAATATTAAAACCATAGTGTTGCATTTTTGCAATCGAAATTGCTTGAATTTTCAAAAAATAACGCACTGTGATGCAAAACGATTCAAGCATCCTCGGTTGCATTTCTGCAACAATCGGTCACCGCAACCGCATATGCACTGTACGGGATCCTCCCGGATCGCATCCGGCAACGGAGAATCCGGCGTCTACGTACATTTCATCGCGTTGGCAGAATATTTGCATAGTCATATCTGTTGAAATGATGCATTCAATAACCCCGGCGTTGCGGTTTTCGTTTTGCGTTTCACATGCATTCCGTTTGATGGTAAAATAATGGATGAGGTTTTGGAATTTTCGGAAAACGCGCGAAGCCGAGCCGGGCTCGGCATTATGAGGAATGTATGCATGCAAAGGTTCATCAAAAACAATTATGCGTATCTGCAGAGCTTCATCGACAGCATCCGGGTCGGACTGTTCATTGCCGACGGACAGGGCAATGTCCTCATGCTGAACGACGAATCGGAAAGAACCGGAGGGATGACAAAGGAGGAGATACTCGGAAAAAACGTGCGAGAATTGGTTGACATGGGATACATGACGGAATCAAGCACAATAAAATCCATGAGCAGCCTGCGCGAGGAAAACATCATTCAAGATCTGGGAACGGGAGAACAGCTGTACATCAGCGGCGTGCCCATTCTGAAAAACGGCAAAATCGACATCATCGTGTGCACGGAGCGGGACATCACGGAAACGCTCAAGCTGCGGGACCTGCTCCACGAAAAGGAGCGGATCGCGGAGAAATATGAAGGGGAATTGGAGTATCTGCGCGCGCGGCAGATCAGCGCGGACAGCGGCGTCATCATGCAGAGCCGGGAAATGCGGAGCGTTGTGGACAAGGCCATGCGCGTCGCGAATCTGGACACCACGGTCCTGCTCTACGGCGAGTCGGGCACGGGCAAGGAAGTGATCGCCAACATCATTCACAAAAACAGCAACCGTGCGGAAAAGGCTTTCATCAAGATCAACTGCACGGCCATTCCCGAGAACCTTCTGGAATCGGAATTGTTCGGCTATGCGCGCGGCGCGTTCACGGGGGCCGACAAAAACGGAAAGGCCGGCGTGTTCGAACTGTCCGACAAGGGCACGCTCTTTCTCGACGAAATCGGCGAGATGAGCCTGTCGATGCAGTCGAAGCTGCTGCGCGTGCTGCAGGAGGGCGAGGTGATGCGGATCGGCGGCGACAAAATCCTGCGCATCGATGTCCGCATCATCGCGGCGACCAACGTCAATCTGCCCCAATACATCGAAGCGGGAAGATTCCGGGAGGACCTGTATTATCGCCTGAACGTCATGCCCATCGGCCTGCCGCCGCTCAGACAGCGGAAGGACGACATTGAGGACCTGACGCTGCATTTTGTGAACCAATTCAACAAGGCGTACAAATTGAACAAGGTGATCCATCCCGCGGCGATCGGCTGTCTGAAAAACTACGATTGGCCCGGCAATGTGCGGGAGCTGCGCAACATAATAGAGCGCATCATGATCAGCTTCGACGGCGACGAGATCACGCATTTTCAAGTCAGGAACCAGCTGAATCAGGGAGAGGACGAATGGAAAACGATCGTAAAAAATTACAACGGCGCCTTGGCGGAGCGCATCGCATCGTTTGAAAGCGATCTGCTCACCGAGATGCTCGGCGTCTATGAGAGCGCCAGCCGGGTGGCGGAGGAACTGGGCGTCAACAAATCCACGATATCGCGAAAGCTGAAAAGGTACGGAATTCGATGACGGAAAGCAAAAAGACGAACGGCGGCGAGGGCTTCTCGTCACCGGAGGGCATTGTCGCCGCCGGCGACGCGATGCGCGGTTTGGTGCAAAAAACGCTTCGCATCGCTCCGACCGACGCGACCGTGCTGCTCACGGGCGAATCGGGAACGGGCAAGGAACTCTTTGCCGGCTTGGTTCACAGATACAGCAAGCGCGCGGATCGGCCCTTCATAAAGATCAATTGCGCCGCCGTGCCGGAAACGCTCATGGAATCGGAGTTTTTCGGCTATGAAAGCGGCGCGTTCACGGGCGCGGAACGCTCCGGAAAGGCGGGCATCTTCGAATTGGCGAACTGCGGCACGCTTTTCCTCGATGAGATCGGCGAGCTCACGGTGCCTTTGCAATCCAAGCTTCTGAATGTTTTGCAGGACAAAAAGCTGCGCCGCATCGGAGGGCAAACCCCCATATGCGTCGATTTCCGGCTCATCGCGGCCACAAATCAAGATTTGGACCGCGCGATCAAGGCGGGTCGTTTCAGAAAGGACCTCTTCTATCTGCTGAACATCCTGCCCATCGGGATTCCGCCGCTCAGGGAGCGCAAGGCCGACATCGGACCGCTTGCCGCGCATTTTCTGCGCGCGATCGGAGAGGGCTGCGGTCTGCGGAAAACGCTGTCGCAGGGCGCGATCGACGCCCTGACGGAACACAGCTGGCCGGGAAACGCGCGGGAGCTTCGCAACATAATCGAACGGGCCGTCATCACCTGTGAGGACGAGCGAATCGACGAAGCGCACATATCGGAGATGCTTCGGGACGAGCAAACCCTGCACAGCCCGTTTTTCGAAGAGGGCCTGAGCCTGCGGGCGATGATAGAGGAGTATGAAAAAAAGATCCTGATGCATATGATGCGAAAATACAAAACGGCCGGCGTCGTTTGCGAGAAGCTGTGCATCAGCAAGGCGACGATGTCGCGCAAGCTGAAAAAATACGGAAAATGATCGGAAAACCGATGAAAAAATCTTGTGCCGAAAAATATAATGCCTGTTCGATCGGAGCATGTCGAGATTTCGGCGGCGCGCGGGCCCAAGGCCGCTCACCCCCGTTTTTTGTCCGTACCGCACCGCGTTATGTGCTGTATTCATTTGGAAAGGAAGTGATGCGCTATGGAGTCAACCGTAAACTTTGGTTTGTTGACGTTGTTGCCGCCCATACTCATTATCGTGTTCGCCCTGATCACAAGAAAAACCTTTGAAGCGCTGTTGTTGGGCGCCGCCACAGCTTTTGTGATGTCCGACGGGTTGGGTTTTGTCGGAGTTCTTCTGGAAGCCGCGATGACCGTGGTTTCGGAAAACGCATGGATGTGGCTGACGCTCGGTCTGTTCGGCAGTTTTGTGGTCCTGTTGACAAAGTCCAGAGGCACCTACGGCTTCGCACAATTGATTGTGAAGTATGCAAACGGCCCAAAAAAATCCTTGATCATGGCCTGGATCCTCGGCATTGTCGTATTCATGGATGATTATTTGAACATATTAACCGTTTCCGCCGCCATGCGCGACGTAAGCGACAGGAATAAAAATCCGCGCGAGATGCTGGCCTACGTAATCGATTCCACAGGCGCGCCGGTTTGTGTGCTGGTCCCCCTCTCCACATGGGCGGTCTTTTTCGGCGGCGTCTTTGGTGAGCAAGCGGAGCTCGCAGATTTCGGAAGCGGCATGGGCCTTTATTATCAAGCCGTGCCTTTCATCTTCTACGCTTGGGCGGCTGTGATCATCGTGCCTTTTGCCGTTCTGAAGATCATACCCCCGCTCTTCGGTATGCGGAAAGCATATGAACGCGTGGAAAACACTGGCATGGTTTACTCGGAGAGAAGCACAAAATACAACCTTTCTTTGGAAAGCGAAGAACTTAAAGGAAATATATGGAATTTTGTTCTGCCCATCCTGTTGCTCATCGGTATTACCGTTTACACACAAGATCTGCTGTTGGGTCTGGTTTACGCGATCTTCCTCCAATTGGTTCTCTATTTCATCACAAAAGCCGTTTCCTTCGATGATTTTACAGAACTCTTGGGGACGGGATTCGCGACGATGGTCCCCATGCTGTTCATCTGCGTAGGCGCATTGACCGTGAAGATCGCCATGGATGAGATCGGATTGCCTGCTTATATTATCAACGCGGTGCTCCCTTACATGACGCCGGAGCTTTTTCCGGCCATCACCTTTGTCGTTGTGGCGGGTCTGTCTTTCATAACGGGCAGCAACTGGGGAATACCGGCCGTGACCGTGCCGATCATCGCGCCTTTGGCAGTGCTCAGCGGCGCCAATGTCCCAATGACGCTGGGGGCCATCGTCAGCGGCGGCACATTCGGAAGCCATGCTTGCTTTTATTCCGACGCCACGGTGCTCACATCTCAGGCGAGCGGCATCGACAATCTGGAGCATGCCTTCACACAGATTCCCTATGGTTTTCTCGGCGCCGTGATCGCGGTGTTGCTTTACATAGGCTTTGGTTTGGCATTTTAATTTAAAGGAGGTCAGCATGAAAATCGTACTATTGGGAGCGGGCTTGCAGGGAATTGCCACAGCGCTGGATCTTTCATGGAACGAAAACATCAAAGAAGTGCTTATCGCGGATTTCGATCCGGAACGCGCGCAGTACGTTTCGGACCTGTGCAACAAAAAATACGGAAACAAGACGAAAGCGGTCCAATGTGACGTCACGCGACACGCGGAGTTGGTGGAATTGATACGGGGCTTCGACTTGGTCATCAATGAAGTGAACTACTACTTCAACACGCGGATCATGGATGCCTGCCTGGAAGCCAAGGTCAACTACGCGGACATCGGCGGCCTGTATGTGGAAACCGTCAAACAGATGAAATACATGGATAAATTCAAGGAAGCCGGCATCATCGGATTGATCGGCATCGGCGGAACTCCCGGCGTGACCAATGTCTGCGCGCGGTGGGCCGCGGATCGTCTGGACACGGTCGAAGCGGTTGACGTGTATTGTGCGTGCGACGACTGGTCCAGTTCAAAGAAAACCTTTGAAGTGACCTATGCGATCGAAACCATAATGGATGAATTTTATATGAAACCCATTCAATTCATTGACGGAGACTATGTGGAGGTCGAACCGAGAAGCGGCGGAGAGGTCGTCCAATACCCGAAGCCCATCGGCGATATGCATTCCTATTACATCATGCATTCGGAAATCGGCAGCATACCCGAGAATTTCAAGGATAAGGGCATAAGGCGATGCACGTTCCGCATCGGATTTCCCGACAACATTAAAGAAAAACTGGAATTCCTTCATGGCCTCGGATTCAGCAGGAGCGACTTGGTGGAGGTGGACGGTGTGAAGATTAAGCCCGTCCGCGCCTTGAAACGCATGATGGATCTGCAGCCGGACGATCCCGACGCGATCATAAATGACTGCGACATCATCAAGACGGTGGTGACGGGAACAAAAAACGGAAAACGCTTGGAGTATACGCTGGAAATGGTGTGCCGGCCAATCAAACGCTGGCCGGAGCTTTTGGGCGCGCAAGTCTACATCGGCGGAGCGCCGGCTTGGGCCGCCGAGCTCATGCGCAGAGGCCTCATCAAAGAGCCGGGCGCATTTGCTCCCGAAGCCTGTATTCCGCCCGAAGCTTTTTTTGAAGAGGCGGCAAAACGGGAAATGTACATAACCGCGACGACGCGTGAGCTGATCGGAAGCTCTGACTGGGCCGCTGTAACCGACAAGGGGAATATCACGCAGACCCTGTAACGGAGGAGGGAAGGATTCATGAAGGTTTTGGTTGTGGGCGCCGGCGGGCAGGGGGGGCCCTGCGCTTCGATTTTGGCGAGAAATTCCAATGTCGAAAGGATATTGCTCACGGATCTGGAATTGCAGGCCGCGCAAAAGGTCGCCGGCAAAATCGGCAGCGACAAGATCCAAACGGGGAAGCTGGACGCGACCGATTCGGCGGCCGTCACTGCGGCGGCAAAGGGCATGGACGCGGTCATCGATCTCGTCATGCCCTGGATGGCGCGGCACGTCATGCAGGGCGCTTTGCAGGCGGGCGCGCACTATGTGAACACCGCCTTCGACGTTCCGTTCTGGGATGAATTGGCCAAGGGCGCGGCGCTGACCCTGCATCGGGAATTTCAGGAAGCAAATCTCACCGCACTGCTGGGCATGGGCATGGCGCCGGGCTTCATCAACGTGCTGATCCGGCAGCAGACGGACAGGCTGGACCGCGTGGACAGCATAAAACTGCGGCTGGCGAAGGGCAAGACGGGCGGCGGGCCCTACGACGACATCGTGAGCCCATGGAACCCCGGCTGGGCGCCGATCCAGGCATTGAAGGATTGCGCCAATGAAGCGATCTGTTTCGAGGACGGCGCCTATCGGTACATGCCTCCGTACTCGGGCATCGAGAGTTGGAAATTCGCGGAACCCATCGGGGAAAAACTCGTGTCCCATCATTCCCACGAAGAGCCCTACTCCCTCCCGCGCACGATCGGAAAGGGCTTGCGGTACTGCGATTTCAAATACTACGTCAGCCATCAGCCCGCGGCATTGGTCAGCCTCGGTCTGACGGGCGAAGAGGAGATCGACGTCAAGGGCGTCAAGGTGAAACCGCTGGATGTCTGCGCCGCCCTCCTGCCGAAGGCCGGGAACGCCTTCCTGGAGGAGGACGCCGGCAGCTTCGAATATCAGGACAAGCACGTGTTCATGGACATGGTCGCCGAAATAAAGGGCCAAGCGGCCGGCCGGGACGTCACGCTGCGCATAAGCTGCCCGAAGATGACCGCTCCGGCGAAGCGGATCTGCGAACTCTTCGGCACGAGCCTCGTGAACGTCGCGCTTCCCGCCGTCACAGGCGCCGAACGCATCGTGGAAGGGGAGAAAAAAGGCGTCATCTTCGCGGAGGAATTGGACCCCGCGCGCTATCTGGAAAAGCTGCAAGCCACCGGATATCCGTATCGGTGGAGCGTTTCGGAGGAAACGTAAGCGGCGGAGCGGCGGCGAAAGGACGCTTCGCAAAACCGAACGGGCCTCGGGGAGGGCGGAATTCTCCCCGAGGCATCGATTTCGGAACCCCGGGCGCTTTCGCGGTCCGCGACGGCCGCGGCGGGCCTATTCCGTCAGCTTGTACCCGATGCCCTTGATTGCGACTATTTTCGGATGCGCATCGCCTATGCTGATCTTCCTGCGCAGATTGCTGATGTGAACGGCCAGCGTATTGATGTCCCCCTCGAAGAATCTGTCCTTCCAGATGTATCGAAAGATCTCCTCCTTTGAAAAGACGCGGCCGGGGTTTTGCAGGAAGAGCGTGAGGATATCGAACTCCTTGGGAAGCAGCTTTACGGCGGTCTTGCCCACGGAAACCTCGCGCGTCATGAGGTCGGCTTCGATTCCGCGCCAAACCGCGATGCGGCTCTGCTCATCGGCGTATTTCGTGGAACGGCGCAGATTCGACCGAATCCTCGCCATGAGTTCGCCCGGAAGGAACGGTTTTGTGACGTAATCGTCCGCACCCGCAGAAAGGCCCCGGATGATGTCCGGCTCTTCGTTTTTGCAGCTCAGGAAGATCACCGGCGCCTTCGTTTTCTCGCGCAGCTCAAAGCAGATGTCGAAACCGTCCTTCTGCGGCAGCAACACGTCGAGAATGATGAGGTCTATGCGGTTGTTTTCCAGCGCCGCAAAGGCTTCGGCGGCGTCGCCGGCCGCAAAAAAACGATAGCCCTCGCTTTCGATGTACACCTTCAGGAAGTTCAAAATGTCCCTGTCGTCGTCAACGGCCAGTATGTTTTTTTCCCTGTCCGCACCGGTTTGCAAAGCCCATCCCCCCTCTCCTGTCGGATATCTATTGCAATATCGGAAGTTCTATCGTGAAAACCGCGCCCGCGCCCTTTTGGCTGCGCACGCGTATGTCGCCGCCGTGCGACTGTATGATCTCTTTTGATATGGTCAATCCGAGCCCGGTGCCCTTCGTCCCCTTGACGTTTGGCTTTTTGTAAAACATTTCGAATATGTACGGCAGATCGGCCGCGTCTATGCCCGTGCCCGTATCCGCCACGCGTATGCGCGCAAGACCTTCGTCCGGCCGTTCCGCTTCGCCGTTTCGCGCGCAGTTACAACTCACCGTGACGCTGCCGCTCCCTTCGATGTGCTTCACGGCATTGCCGATCAGATTGCGCAACACCTGCTCTATCCTGAGCCTGTCGATCATAACGGAGGGACAACGGCTTCTTCTCTTCCCGCACGCCACGAGAAAGTGTATCTGTATGGCGGAATCGTTCGTTTCGCCGCGGAATTTCTCATTGAGGGACGCGATGTATTCATCGACGCGCGTAGCCTCTCTGTTCAGCTGCAATTTCAAGGCTTCTCTCGTCGAAATCGCGTGCAGATCCTCTATGAGCGCATTCAGGGTCAGCGATTTTTCGAGCGAAATGCCCGCATAGCGCCTGCTGTCCTCGAGCGTGCCCGCGATGCCGTCCGTGATAATCGACAAATTTCCGATGATGGACGTGATGGGCGTGCGCAGCTCGTGCGAAATGCTCGCGAGAAAACGCTTTCGCATGATCTCCATGTTGGAAAGACGCTCTTCCGAAGCCTCCGCGAGCAGACGGTACTGCACCTCCTTTTCGAGCAAGAGCCGGTTGTTCTGTTCCAGATAGCTCAGTATGACGGCCATATTCACGGCGTTGATCATGACGATGGAGCTCATGCAATTCGAGGCCGAGGCGTAGAAATCCGGCGAAACGAAGGGATAGAAGCCCTTGTGGATGCCCCATACGATGAATACCCAGCCCGCGATCTGCCGCATCATCCCCGTGCCGCCGCTGTCCGAAACGAGGAAGGCGAGGCCCGACACGACCGACACGATCATGAGGATCATCGCGGTCAGCATGGACAGCGCGAGATAGGCCGCCGGGCGCATGGGAAAGGCGGAGAGGGCCAGACACGCGAACAGCACGAAACCCAGGAGCAGGACGGCGGGCTTTACAAAGCCGCCCTGCTTTCGGACACCGACGAAGTAAACCGTGCCGAAGAACAGCAACACGCTGCTCGCCAGCGAGAAAAAATACTTGAAAACCAAGGAAAATGCATACTGCGCGGTCATCAGGTAAAAGACGTAGCCGAGCGAATAGGTTATCCAGCCGAATCCCCACAGCGCCAGATACCGATCCCTGTTCAATACAAATATGTAAAAATAGTACAAAGAGTACATAATGGAATTGATGGCCAGTGTGGCCGCCGCGATCGCCATGCTTTCCATCGCAACTCCTTTCTCCCGGGGCAAGAGTCCGCAGTCTGCCGAGAAAAGGTTTCCCAATCCGCCGGCTATCGTCATTATACATGAATTCGACGCGAAAAGGAAGCGGGAAATCCGCAGTGCGAACTGCGGTTTGAAGCGTTCGCCGCCCGTTCGGGCAAATATTCCAAATATTAAAAAAATTTAAGAATTGTTTAAACTTCCCTTAATCCACCGCGCCGCATCCTGTGTTAAAATAACGCTGTGATTGAAAACAGGACAGACATTGCCATGGAAAGGAGGACTTTATGAGCGTTGCGGTTTACGATGCCGTCTATCGCGGCGGCACGGTCATCACCGTGAATCAAAACGAGGACATCGCCGATTGGGTCGCCGTGAAGGACGGCAAGATCGCGGCCGTCGGCGCCGCCGGGGACGAACCCAAGGCAAACGAAACGGTCGAGCTCGAGGGCGCCGTCCTGCTGCCGGGCCTGTACGACGCCCATTGCCACATCATGCCCACGGGATTCTTTTTGGACAGCGTGAATTTGCTTGAAACCAAATCCGTCGGCGAGGTCCTGCGCCTGCTCGAAAAACGGTGTGCGCAGGCGGGCAAAGGCGAATGGGTGTTCGGCGCGGGCTTCATGGCGCAGAACATGCAGGAGGGGCGCTTTCCGAACCGCTTCGAACTCGATTCCGTGTCGGGGGATCATCCCGTCCTGCTCACGGCGCAGACGCTCCACGGCGGCACGCTGAACACGATCGGTTTGCGGCACATCCGGCTCCCCGATGTCGCGGGCGTCGGCAGGGACGCGGATGGTTCGCCGGACGGCACGCTGCTCTCGGACGACGCGTTCTTTTCGTCCATGTCGCAGGTGATGGCGCTTCTCCCCAAGGACAAGCTGAAGGCCTTCATCGCGAACTGCGCCGACTACGCGCGCAAAAAGGGCGTGACCTCCATCGTCGGCCTGCTCGGCCAATTCGTCGACGGCGATACGGATGTGGAGATCGTGGAGCGCGACAGGGCCGAATTTCCCGTGAACATCGTCACCTTCTACCAGACGTGGGATTTCGAAAAGATCAAGAAATACAACCTGCCGCGCATCGGCGGTTGCCTGACGCTGGACGGCGCGGGCTTCGAATACACCATGGCCTTGCAGAATGTGTACCCGGACCGCCCCGAACGGCGCGGCTTTCTCATTCACACGGACGAGGAAATCTACACGCTCATCTCGCGGGCGCACCGCGAGGGCATACAGACGGCCTTTCACGCGCTCGGCGACAGGGCCATCGATCAGCTCCTGTTCGTCTTCCGTCAGGTCATCGGAGAGCAGGGCAACAAGGATCTGCGCCACCGCGTCGAGCATTTCTCGCTTCCGTGGGACATCCATATGGACATGCTCGCCGAAATGAAGCTCGTCGCGTCCATGCAGCCGGCCTTTACGGGGCTCTGGGGCGAGCCCGAGAAGGGCTATTACGATCTGCTCCTCGGGCGGGAGCGGGCCTCCCGCATGGAGGTGTTCCCCGAGATCCTCAAACGCGGCGGCATCGTATGCGGGGGTTCCGATTCGCCCGTCACCCTCGTCGATCCGCTTTACGGCATCGCCTGCTGCATCGCCAACCCCGATCCGCGCCGCAACATCTCCGTGCACGACGCGTTGAAGATCTTCACGCTGAACGCCGCCTATTCCGTGCATCAGGACGGGCAAAAAGGCTCCGTCGAAGTCGGAAAGGATGCCGATTTCACCGTCATCGACAGGAATCCTTACGACTGCGCGGGCCGGGAGGAGATCTGCGGCATGCGGACGCTGATGACGGTCAAGGACGCGAAGATCACATTTCGCGCTTGACATATAACGGCCCCGTCCGCCGCCGTCCGCTCGAATCGGACATCGCGGCGCCGCGGTCCCGCCCTTTTCCGAAGGTCAAAAAAGGAGGTGTTTGACAACATGACACGCAAAGGTTTGTACGCCCTGTCTACGGTCATCTATCTTGTGCTGATGGGCCTGATCACGATTCCGCCCGTCACGCAGGCGCTCGACAGGGTAAGCCCGAGGATCCTCGGCTTCCCGTTCTTCCAGTTCTTCTTGGTGCTCGTTCCCGTTCTCATGGCCGTCTGGCTCGTCGTCTGGTTCCTGTGGGAGTGCAAAATCGACGACGCCAATGCCGATCGGAGCAAGGAAAAAGGAGGTGATGTGAGATGATGTCGCAAGCGGCTGTTTCCATCGGTTGCATTTTGGGGTACTTTGCAATAAACGCTGTTATTATCCGTATTTTGGGCAAGAAGCAGGAATCCCTCGAAGAATTCGGCGTCGGCAACCGCTCCTTCGGCTGGCTTCTCAACGCCTTCGCCTACATCGGCGGCTGGTATACCGGAACCATTTACACGGGTTGGTTCGCCAATGCGGCCACCATCGGCGTATTCGCGCAATATGTCATTATTTACTCCGTTTCCAGCCTGTTCATCATGTTCTTCATGGCGCGGCCCGTGTGGGTGCTCGGCAAGGTCTACGGGCTTGTGACGCAGGGCGATCTCATCGAGCTCAGGTACGGCAGCAAGAAGTTCAAATTCGTGTTTGCGCTGCTCACCTTCCTGTTCTGGTCGCCTTGGCTCATACTCGAAACGAAGTCCATCGGCTATGTCGTGCAGGCGGCCACGTACAGTTCCATCGGCTTCAACCTCGGCCTCATCATCGTAAGCGCTTTCGTCATAGGCTACTGCTTTCTCGGCGGCGCGCGCGCCTCGGCGGCCGGCGGTCTCGTGCAGGGCATCACGTTCACCATCGTCGGTGTGCTCGCGGTCTACTGGCTGATCGTCAGGGTCTACGGGGGCATGGGCGATATGTACGACCTCGTCGAGGAGTTCAATGCGAGCCTGCTCACCCTCGGCGCGCTCGGCGGCAAGTACTGGGCCTCCGTCGTCATCACCTGCACCCTCGGCGGTTATGTGCTCCCCGGCGTGTTCGCCACCATATACAGGGCCGACAGTTCCCGCGCCGTGAAGAAATCCGTGCTTCTGGCACCGCTCGCGGGCATACTCATCGGGTTCACCATACTCTCGCTCGGTCTCGGCCTCGGCTCCTTTTCCGATTTTCCGGAGGATCCGCAGTCGTCGGCCTTCTGGATTTCCGGCAAGTTCGGCGGCCCCGTCATGGTCGGGCTCATGGGCATACTCGCCCTCGCCGCGTGCATGTCCACCATATCCGCCGTGCTGAACACGGCCTCCGTGCTCATCGCGAAGGATTTGGTCGGCTCGCTCCTCCCGGCCAAGACCAACGAGAGCCTCTTCAAATACGCGCGCGTGCTCACGGTCGGCGTCGGCATCCTGGCCATCCTCATCGCCACGATGGACATACCGAACCTCATGTTCATATCGCTCGTCATGTACGACTGCACGGTGCAGTCCTTCCCGGCCATCTTCATCGGCCTGTTCTGGCGCAGGGCGAACCTGCCGGGCGTATCCGTCGGATTTGCCGTGGGCTGTCTCTTTTCGCTCGTCGGCAATTTGTATCCGGCCTCGATCGCGTGGGCGGGCGGTTGGTCGGGCGGCATGGTCGGCGTCGTCATCAACGTCATCATCATCGTCGTCTGCGCCTACACGTGCAAGCCCTATCACCGTGTGGACGAGCTCTTCAACACGGTGCGGACATACAAGGAAGTTTACTCGAAGAAGCTGATCTAGAGTCTGTTGGTTGCTGATCCCATGGCTTCGTCCGGCGGCGCCATGGGATCAACAGCGCTTTTTGCCGTAAAGGAGCCAATTGCCGTGAAATACGATTTGATTCTGAAGAATGCCAACATCATAACCGTCGACAAGCGCATGTCGAGGCGTTCGTGGGCGGCCGTGAACGGCGGAAGGATCGCCGCGCTGGGCGACAATTCCGCAGACGCGCCCGAGGGGAAGCAGACGCTCGATCTGAAGGGCCTGACGGTCCTGCCGGGCCTCATGGACTGCCATGTGCACGTCCTGCTCGCGGGTTTGAATCTCGGCGCGATCGAATTGCAGAACGCAAAGGACATCTCGGAGGTGCTCGCCCTGATGGAGGCCGGTTGCAAAGCGTCGAAGGAGGACTGGGTGTTCGGCGTCAATTACGTCACGCAGAACGTCCGGGAGCAGCGCTATCCGACGCGCTTCGAGCTCGACGGGATCTCCTCCGGGGGCAAAAAACTCATGATTCTGGCGGCCACACTCCACGGCTGCGCCGTCAATACGGCGGCCATGCGGGTCTGCGCCGTTCCCGAGGACATGCCGGGCGTCGAGAAGGAAAACGGCGTCGCCGCGGGCGTCTACACCTCGGACGAATCCTCCTTTCTCGCCAACGCCAACGCGCTCGGCGATCTGCCCGACGAGAGGCTGTGGCAGTACATAGAGGACTGCGCGGCCAACGCGGCGTCGAAGGGCGTCACGACGATGCACGGGCTCTTCGGCATGCTCGTCCGCGACGACAGGGACATGGACCTCATCCTGCGGCGCGGAAGCGAATTGCCCATCGACATGGAGGTGTTCTACCAGACCTGGGACGTGGACAAGGCCCGCGCCATGGGTTTGCCGCGCGTCGGCGGCTGTCTGACCCTCGACGGCGCTTCCTTCGAATACACGATGGCGAATTTCACCCCTTACAAGAGCGCGCCCGCGCTGCGCGGCGTCCTGTATCACAACGACGACGAGGTGTACCAAGTGGTGAAGAAGGCCCACGCATACGACATGCAGTGCACGCTGCACGCCCTCGGGGAACGGGCCATCGACCAGCTCATATACACCTATCACCGCGTATTCGCGGAACAGGGCTTCAAGGATCTGCGGCACAGGATAGAGCACTTCTCCTATCCGACGGAGGAGCAGATCCGCATGGCCGCCGATCTGAAGCTCATTTTGTCCATGCAGCCCGGATTTACCTATTTTTGGGATCGGGCCGAAGGCGGCGAATTCGAATACATGTTCGGCCGTGCGGGCGCCGACAGATGGGACCCGTTCAATCGCATTCTGGCCGCGGGCAACATCGTCTGCGCCGGCTCCGACTGCCCCGTCACGCCCGTGGAACCGCTCGTCGACATCGCAAGCGTCGTCAACGGCCGCAACCCGGTGCGCAACGCCTCGCTCGACGACGCGATCCGGATGGTCACGATCAACGGGGCCTACGCGGTGAAAGCGGAAGCCGACAAGGGGAGCATCGAAGTCGGAAAGAGCGCCGATTTCACGGTGACGGACAGGGACCCTTATGCCTGCGCGGACAGCGAGGACATCTACGGCATGAAAGCGCTCTGCACGATACGGAGAGGCGAAATCGTCTATCGCGCGGCGGAAAGCTTCGCATGAACAACGGTCTGCTCATCGCGTTGTCGGTCGCTTTTTTGGCGGGCAACGTGTTCATCGTCAAGCGCGGCTACGCGCCGCAGAAGGGCTTGCACGAATACAGCGTGGCCGGCCGCTCCACGGGAACGCTCGTCTTTCTCATGTCCTTCGTCGGGCGCTGGATACCGGGTTCCGTCTGCACGGTCTGGTTCATTCTCGCGGCGGAACGCGGCGTCTACGCCCAATACATGACCGTCTACACGGTGGGCGCCATCGTCATGCTGCGCCTGTTCGGCGTGCCGCTGTGGAGGCTCGGCAAGCGCTACAATCTGGAAACGCAGGCGGACTTCATAGAACTGCGCTACGGCAGCGCGGCATTCAAGCGCTTCTTTTCGTTCGTAACATTTATTTTTTGGTTTCCTTGGGTTATTTTAGAATTAAAGACCATCGGACAGGCGCTCACGGCCACATCGAATCACAGCGTGGAATACAACATCAGCATCATCGTCGTGACGATGTTCGTCATCATCTCGTGCTTTTACGGCGGGGTGAGAAGCGTCAACAACGGCGCCGTCCTTCAGACGGCCGTGTTCCTCGCGTTCGTCTGCGTTTGCGTGTACTGTCTTATATACAAAGCGTTTGGCGGTTTTTTCGCCATGTACGCGCGGATGGCGGCGGAAGCGCCGGAGGTTCTTGCCTTGGATTTCGGCCGGCCGCATCGCTTTGAATGGATTTCGGCCACGCTCGCCGGAGCGCTGGGCTCCATCTTCTGGCCCGGCATGTTTTGCCACATCTATGCCGCGCGGGACGAGGACGTCATCCGAAGGAGCAGTCTGCTCGCGCCGCTTTTGACATTGCCCGCGCTCATACTGACGCTCTCCCTCGGCATGGGCGCGCGCCTCATTCCGGGGCTGCGGCTATCGGACGCGACGAGCCTGTTTCGCACGGCGGAACTCTACGGCAACAAAATCGTGCTCGCGATGCTCGGCGTCGGAACGACGGCGACCTGCATGACCATGTGCGCGCCCATGTTCAATGTGGCGGGCGTCATGATCGCCAAGGACCTGCTCCCCGCCCTGCGTTCTCCGGCCCGCACGGACGCGCTGAAATCCGCGCGTATCTGCACGGTGGCGGTCGGACTCGTCGCGCTGTGGCTCGCCACGATCGATTTTCCGAACCTCGTTTCGCTCGTCATGCTCATGTACAGCTTCATCATTCAGGCGAGCGCGCCCATCCTGCTCGGGCTGCGGCTGCGGCGAAGCAATCTGCGCGGCGCCGCCGCCGGCATGGCGGCGGGCCTCTTGGCCACCCTGTGCTTCAGCGTGCTTCCGCATTTCGCGGAGATCACGAACGGGATCTCCGCGGGCATGGCCGGCCTCGCGGTCAACGTGGCCGTGCACACGGCCGTGAGCTTTCTGACGCCCGCGCGGCGGAACGCGGACGGGATGTTCGGCCGTGCGGATCGGTATCTTTGGCGGAGATGACGCGGCGATGCGTTCTCTCTCACACCGACCGAATCCTTTTTCATTATTTCCCCGATGATTCGGCAAGGCCGCTCATCGCCGGCTCGCGGCGTCCGCGCTCGGGAAGAGCTTCCGCACCGTTTCCCCGAACACCTGCGCGGCCGCGGAGGCGCAGGATTTGTTCCAGGCGATGATCGAAACGCCGGCCGCGTCCGCGCCGCGAATCGGCAGGGCCGTCACGTTGGGCCACGGATAATACAGGTTCAGCGCGGGCGGCAGAATGGCCACGCCCACGCGGGCGTTCACGGAAACGAGGACCGCCTCCGCGCGGTTGTAATAGTTGATGACGCGCGGAACGCACATCCTGTTGCGGCAGATGTTCGCGATCTGATCCGTCAGCATGGTGTCGCTCTGCGGCACGGATACGAAAGGAAAGCGCTGCACCGTGGACCAGTCGTCCATGTCTATTTCGGCCGCGTCCGCCCTGTGCGCGAACAGATGCAGCTGGTAACGGCTCGCGACCGCATATTCGTAACTGCCCTCGTCGGGCAGCATCTTTTTTGACGTGAAAAAGAAATCGTACTCGTTTTGGATGAGCGCCTTCGTCTGCGCGGAACCCGCGATGAAGTCGATGTCCACCTGAACGAGGGGATAGGCGCGCGCGAACAGGGAGAGGCATTCCGAAAGTTCAAAGACCGACGAGGAAACGGCGGCGAGGCGGACGATGCCGGAGCGGCCCTTGGCGATGTTGCGAATCCTGTTTTCGGCCATCTCGGCGAGGTCCAATATGCTGTTCGAGTATTCCAAGAGCTCGAGTCCCGCGACCGTCAGCGTGACATTGTGGCTGTCGCGCAGGAGCAAGGTCACGCCCAACTCCTTTTCCAAGGAATTGATCCGGTGGCTGATCGCGGGTTGTGTGAGAAAGAATCGCTTTGCGGTTTCCGTGAAATTCAAGGTCTTTGCCACGTCCGCAAAGATCTTCAACTGCATTAATTCCAATTTATTCCTTTCCGCAGACGGCCCTGCCGCCGGGCAACATCAATCCCAAAACCAAGTTGCGGTTCAAAATTCCAATCAAAACGATTCAAACAGAAAACTCAACGCAACACGCTTCGAAACGTCGCCAGAACCTCTCCTATGTCGAGCGGCTTTCCCAAATGCCCGTTCATGCCCGCTTCGAGGCATTTTTCGATGTCCTCGCGAAACACATTGGCGGTCATGGCGATGATCGGCACGGTGGCGGCGTTCGGCAGGTCGAGCGCGCGGATGCGGCGCGTGGCCTCGTAGCCGTCCATCTCCGGCATCTGCACATCCATAAATAT
>JAISNR010000088.1 GCA_031276135.1 Eubacteriales Family XIII. Incertae Sedis bacterium
CCCGGGCCAAACCTGCGACCAATCGGCCCACAAGAGCGCGCGATCGGGTTTTTCAAAGTATGCGGGCAATGCGACCGCACCGTATTCGGGCAGCGCGATCACGCTGATCTTGCATGCGATGCTTCGCAGCGCGTCGCAGAGAAACGCAAAGCCGCAGGCCGAAAACGGCGCGCTGCTTGTCCAGACGCGTATGCGCCCTCCGGCCTTTGCCGAAGCGAACAATTTTTCAAGATCCTCGCGTTGCCTCTTGAAAAACCGTTCCACCTCGCAATCCTCGAAGCGGACGGATACAAAGGCCTGCGCGAATGCTCTTTTGCGCGCTTCTCCCGTGATTTCGCCGGATATGTCGCCCATATCCAGATGAGCCCCGATGCAGACGACATCCTGCGGGCTTCCGCCGACAGCTTCGCCGTCGGCCAATTCCCGCTTCTCTTTTTTTGACGGTTCCTTGCCGACATATGCGACGGCGGCGTCGGACATGCCTTCCTTGTCGTAAGCCTTTGCCACTCTCATGGCACCCTTCGCGCTGTCGCTGAATACGACCTCGATCATTGCGCGTACCCTTTCCTGTTGCCGTCCAAATGTCTGTCACCGTCACGTTTCAAACAAAAGCGAGCGGGTAAAAATGGCACGGTGGGTGAGCAGTAACTATCGGTCATTTTTAGAGAACGATTAAGCCCTTCTCCGATTGCGTCAGGTTCACGGCGCCGAATTTCGTGACGATCAGCAGGTCCTCGATGCGCACGCCGAATTTGCCCGGGATGTAGATGCCGGGTTCGACGGTGACGGGCATGTCCTCGGCCAGGACGTGCTTGCTCTTCGCGTTCAGGCGCGGGCTCTCGTGCACCTTTCTTCCGACGCCGTGCCCCGTGCCGTGCACGTAATGCGGGCCGTGCCCCGCTTCCTCGATGATCTCCCGCGCCGCGCGGTCCACGAGCTCGCAGCGCGCACCCGCCCGCAGGGCCGCGATCGAAGCCTCCTGCGCCCGCAGCACGATGTCGTACACGTTCTTTTGGATACTCGAGACCCTGCCGACGGCCACGGTGCGCGTCATGTCGCCGCAGTATCCGTTTATGCGCGCGCCGAAGTCCAAGACCACGAAATCGCCCCTCTCGATCGGCTTGTCGCTCGGAACGCCGTGCGGATCCGTCGTGCCGGCGCCGGAAACGCAGATGATCGGAAAAGCGAGGCCCTGCGACCCGTTGTCCGTCAGGAATGTTTCGATCTCCGCCGCGATCGCCCTCTCGGTGACGCCGGGCCGGATGCGCGTCAGTATGTGGCGAAAACAGGCGTCGCCGAGCGCTTCCGCCTTCGCGATGGAGAGCAGCGCCTTGGCGCTCTTGATCATGCTGCTTCGCACGGGTTTTTCCTTCATGTTTCCTCCGTTTTGAACAATAAATTATTTTCCTTTTAATAATATATCTGCGAAGGCTTCCGGCCGGGGTCCGCACCCCGCCGGGGCCAAAGCCGCCGCCCGCCTTATCCCGGAGGCCAGAGCAGACGGCGCTTGCCGAGCAGGTGAAAATGCAGGTGCTTCACGGTCTGCATGCCGTCCGCGCCGCAATTGCTCACGAGGCGATAGCCGTTTTCGAGTCCGAGGCGCGCGGCGATCTCCTTCACCTTCAGGAGCAGATGCCCGAGCAGCGCGGCGTCGCCCTCTTCCGCCGCGTCGAGCGATTCGATATGCTTCCTCGGAATGAGCAGCACGTGGACGGGCGCCTGCGGTTCGAGATCGTGAAAGCACAGGATGCGGTCGTCCTCGTAGGCGATGTTCGCGGGGATGTTTCCGTCCGCGATTTTGCAGAAGATGCAGTCGGACATGGCGTCATCACTTCCTTCCTTACATATAAACAAAGAGCGCGTCACAGCCGCTCGCCGCGCAGGCCGCCTTGCTCCTCGGCCAAGAGCCTGACGCGCGCAAAACCGCCGTCCAGCGGCGCCCCGCCCGCGAACAGGACGCGGATTCCGTTCTCCGTCAGACCCTCGAGGAGGCCCGTTTCCGCGTCCGTCCGCTCCGGAAGCACGCTGCGGACGGCGCCGACGTTGCGCCGCAAAAAAGCGGCGGCGGAGCGCTCCCCCGCGCGAAGCAGCCTCTCGGCGCGCGCCGCCTTCACGTCTGCGGGCAGACGATCCGGCATGGAGGCCGCGGCGGTTCCCGCGCGCCGCGAGAAGCGAAACACGTGCACGTGCGAAAAATCCACCTCTTCGAGCAGCCGGAGGCTGTCGTTGAAATCCTCTTCCGTTTCCCCCGGGAAGCCGGCGATGATGTCCGTGCTGACGCCGTAAGCGGGATCGCGCTCCCGGAGCGTGCGCACCAGCTCCAGATACGCTTCGCGCGCGTAGCCCCTGCGCATGGCCGCGAGCACGCGCGTGCTGCCGCTCTGCACGGAGAGATGCAGCGAAGGGCAGAGCTTTTCGTAGGCGAACAGGCGCGTGACGTAGCGCGCATCGATCACGGTGGGTTCGAGGGAACCGAGCCGGATGCGAAAATCCCCGTCGAGCGCGCAGAGCCGCGCCACGATCGTGTGCACGCCGCGATCCGAAGCGCTTTCGGCTTCCGCGCCGTAGAGCGCCGTGTTGATCCCCGTCAGGACGAGCTCCCTGTAGCCGTTTTCGAGCAGGACCCGCGCTTCCGCGATGATGTCCTCCGCCGGCCTGCTGCGCGCGGGCCCCCGCGCATACGGGATCACGCAGTAGGCGCAGCGGCGGTCGCAGCCGTCTTGTATCTTGATATAGGCGCGCGTCCGCGATTCCATGCCCGCGATGCTTCCGCAGGGACCGAAGTCCGCGCCGAAGGGCCGCAGCTCCGCGCGCTTTTCCCCGTCGCGCGCAAAGGCCGCGACGAGCTCCGGCAGACGCCCCTTTTCCGCGCTTCCGAGGACGATGTCCACCTCCGGCATGGCCGCCGCTTCGCGCGGGTTCATCTGCGCGTAACAGCCGATCACGGCGACGATGCCGTCCGGATTGCGCCGCCGCGCCCGTCGGATGCATTGCCGCGATTTTCGGTCGGAGAGGCCCGTGACCGTGCAGGTGTTGATCACGCAGACGTCCGCCCGCTCGGTTTCGGAAACGACCGTGTAGCCGCAGGCCGCAAAGCGCTCGCGCAGGGCCTGCGTTTCATATTGATTCACCCTGCATCCGAGGGTGTGAAAAGCCACGGTTTTGCTGTGATATATCATACTTGTTCAAACTCGTATAAGATCATGGCGAGGGCGGCGGGCCCCGCCGTTTCGGTTCGCAGCACGGTGCCGCCGAGGCTCACGGAAACCGCGCCCGCCAAGGTGAGCGCCTCCGCCTCTTCCCGCGCGAAGCCGCCCTCGGGCCCGATGATCAGCGCGACGTCCGCAGGCTTTTCGGAAAGCCCCCGCAGGCAGGACTTCAGACTGCGCTCCGTTTCGTTCTCGTAGGGAAACAGCATGAGCGCAAAGCCGCGCATCGCGGAAACCGCCGCGTCGAACGGGAGAACGGGATGCACCTTGGGCGCCAGGCCGCGACGGCACTGCTTCGCGGCTTCGTCCGAGATCTTCTGCCAGCGGGCGAGCTTGTGCGCCGAAACCGCATCTCCCGCCGCAATGCTCCGCACACAGGCGACGGGAAAGATCGCGTCGACGCCGAGTTCGACGGACTTTTGGATGATCGCGTCCATCTTCGCGGCCTTGGGAAGGCCCTGAAAGAGCGCGACGCGGACGCCCGGCTCCCGCGCGAAGCGCTGCCTGTCCAGAATGCGCAGCACGGCAACGCCGTCCTCCGTGCGCAAAAACTCCGTTTCGTACTCCCATTCCGCGCTGTCCGACACCTCGACGCGGTCGCCGCGCGCCGCGCGCAGCACGCGCGTCAAATGCTTCACGTCCCGTTTGGAAACGATGCGGATTTCATTGCCCGATATTTGGTTCTCCTCTACGAAAAACCTGCTCATACCGCCTTGAACGCGCACCAGTCCCCCGCCTCGACGCTCTCCGCGACGCGAAAACCCGCCGCTTCGAGAGCCGAAACCGTCCGCGCGCGCCGGTCCGTCAATATGCCCGACGCGATGAAGCAGGCGCCGGCCTTCAGATGCGCGCGCAACCCGCCGGCCAGCGCCGCGATCAGATCCGCCGTAAGGTTCGCCACCGCGATGTCCGCTTTGAACGAAAGCCCCGCGAGCAGATCGCCCTTCAGGATGCGCACGCGGTCCGCGCAGCCGTTGGCCGCGACGTTGGCCCGCGCGATTTCCGCGGCCGCGTCGTCGAGATCGACGCCGAGCACCTCCCCCGCGCCCAAAAGCGCGGCCGCGATCGAGAGGATGCCCGAGCCGCAACCCACGTCGAGCACGGACGCGCCGGGCCGAACGGAGGCTTCCAGCAGGCGCGCGCAGAGCGCCGTCGTTTCATGCAAACCCGTCCCGAACGCCATGCCGGGATCGAGCTCGATCACGAGCTCGCCCGGCGCCGCAGGCGCATATTCCGCAAAGCTCGGCTTGACGCTGAGCCGCTCCGTCATGCGAAAGGGCTTGAAATATTGCTTCCACACGTCCTTCCATTCGTCGTCCGAGCGCAGGACGCTTTCCGCACAGAGTCTGCCAAGGGGCAGTTCCCTTCCGAAGCCGCCGTCCTGCTCTTCCCCTTTCAGCTTCATGAGGTCGATCCGGATCGCCTCCAGGCGCCGCGCGCCCTCCGCGCCGGCTTCCAAATAAAAGGAAACGACGATCTCTTCCGCGCCGATTTCGCCTCTCGCGAGCAGGGTGTCGTCGAAGCAATCCCAATCGGGGCCGGTTTTGCGCGCCGCCAGCGCCGCGATCTCCCGCGGGTCGTCGATGGCGAGGCCGCCGACGCCGTGCGCGAGAAGCAGGGCGGTCAGCGGTTCCAAGCCGGCCGGCGAAACATATATCTTCACTTCGGTGTACTGCATGGCAAACGATCCCCAAGACGGCGAAGGGCCGCCCTCCCGCGCCCGGAAAAGCCTTTCCGGCGCGGCTGTCCACAAGCGGAAACCGGGCGCCGAACGCGCCCGGAATCCCGATTTTTTGGTATGAAAAAAAAATCCCGAATGTGCCGTCAGATCACGAATTCACAACCTTATCCAAGATAAGTGGTTGTCCTGTTCCCCGCGTCTGCCATCCGTCCAAAACGGTGCGACATCCCCGGGAAAACCCGGATTCCCGTGAATCAAAGTGTTAGATAAATTATATAATCTTAACGAACACCTCAGGATTTTTTATCCACGAACATAATATAGCATATCTTTTCAGGAATTGCAAGAGCGCGCTTTCGCAAAAACCGCATGCGCATGCCGCGCCTGCCACGGTTCAAAAGTTCAATCGTTGCCTATTTGCGCGCGAGTGCGTAGGTATCCCGCGCGATCATCAACTCCTCGTTCGTGGGAATCATCAGAATCGCCACCCTGGAATCGTCGCGGCTTATGATGGTTTCCTTGCCCCGGACGTTGTTCCGCACGAGATCGAGTTTGATGCCGAGATTTCCGAGGTCGGAGCAGATGACGCTGCGCATGTTGGCGCTGTTCTCCCCGAGGCCCGCCGTGAACACGATGGCGTCCACGCCGTTCATCTCGGCGATGTAGGCGCCGATGTAGAAGCGCACCTTGCGCGTAAAGACCTTGATGGCGAGGGAGGCCTTCTCGTTGCCATCCTCCACCGCCGCTTCGAGATCGCGAAAATCGCTGCTGACGCCGGAGATGCCCAGAACGCCCGATTCCTTGTTCAGCACGTCTATGACATCGTGGAGGTGTATGCCCTCCTTGTCCCGAATGAAGGACACGATGGCGGGGTCGAGGTCGCCGGAGCGGGTACCCATCACGAGGCCCTCCAGCGGCGTGAAGCCCATGGAGGTGTCGATGCACTTGCCCCGCTTGATGGCCGTCACGCTGGCGCCGTTGCCCAGATGACAGGTGATGATCTTGAGATCGTTCAGGTTCACGCCGAGCAGATACGAGGCCCTCTCGGCGACGTATTTGTGGCTCGTGCCGTGGAAGCCGTAACGGCGCACCTTGTACTTTTCATAATACCGGTACGGCAGCGCGTAGATATACGCCTCCGGCGGCATCGTCTGATGAAAGGCCGTGTCGAACACGGCCGTCATGGGCGTTTCGGGCATCAGTTCCCTGCACGCCTCGATGCCGAGAAGGTTGGGCGGATTGTGCAGCGGCGCGAGCTCGATGCACTCCTTGAGCGCTTCGATCACACCGTCGTTGATCAAAACGGATTTCGCGTACTTCTCGCCGGCGTGCACCACCCTGTGCCCGACCGCGCCGATGTCGCCCATCGAGGAGATGACGCCGTGATCCCTGTCGAGCAGGGCGTCGATCACGTGCCCGATCGCCTCCCTATGGTTGTTCATGGGCGTCACGAGCTTGAACTTGTCGCTCAAGCCGATCTTTTCGTGCGTGAGCGCGGACCCCTCGATACCGATCCTCTCGACCAAACCCTTGGCCAAGAGGCTTTCGCCTGTCATATCCAGAACCTGATACTTCAGCGACGAACTGCCGCAGTTGATGACCAATACCTTCATTGTTTTCTTCCTTTCGTAAATCGACGCGAGAAACGGTTTCCTTTTTTTCTATTTTACCGGCCCGATATTCGAGATTCAAGGGCAAAAAAACGGACGTCCCGCAAGGTGACCGTAAAATATTTATCGTTAAGGCGACGGGTGATGTCCGAGGCGACGCACAAAGGGGCGCATCCGGTAATCGGAGCCGTCGCGCATGCTGC
The DNA here is from genome assembly GCA_031276135.1 of Eubacteriales Family XIII. Incertae Sedis bacterium. Lineage (GTDB taxonomy): Bacteria > Bacillota > Clostridia > Peptostreptococcales > Anaerovoracaceae > JAITLA01. The sequence goes on from JAISNR010000088.1 coordinate 6,704, forward strand.
CGCAGCCGATCAGATTGTAGATGTCGGAGGCCAGAATATCGAGCGCGAGCATATCCGCCAAGGCGGTGTCCGGCGGGCGCTGTCCGGCCGGATTCGTCACGATGGCCGGCCCCTTGCGCGCCTTGACGAAGCGCAGGAGCCCGCCACCCTTTTCGGAGAGCGCGAGCACGCGCAGATAGCCGGGCCAGACCGCGTCGAGCGCGGCAAAGCGCTCGCGCGTTATACCGAAGAGCACGTGCAGAAGGAAGCGGCGAACGCGCGTCTTGGTATAGCGCTTGGTTTCGAGCGCGGCGAGCAGCGAAGGCATGTCAAACGCGCCGTCGAGCGCGCGAAGCAGACGGTTTTCAAGGCCCTCGGAAGCGGAAACGGTCGCGCGAAGCTCTTCCGCGCTCCTGAGGCGGGCGGCGGCGGAGATGAGCGTGAAATACATGCCGAGGCTTTGCACGGCGGGTGCGCCCTCCCATGCGGGCATATACCGCAGCGCCTCCTCCGTCCTTCCCTCGAGAAGCAAATCCCGAATTGCGGCGGCACCCGCGATCCCCGTGCGCGGGTCGGCCTCGAAACAGCCCGCGCCGGTGCGCTTCACCGCGACGGGCACAAGACCGCTTCCGGTCCGCATGCACTGCTTCAGGTATTCGACGGCCAATATGTTGTTCGGATGCTCAAGCAGACGCGCGGACGCCTCCCCCGCTTCCCCGCGCAGGGCCTCCGCGCGCGCGCGCGGAAACGACTTCCCGGCCTTCAGCCCGGCGCGCAGGGCTTCCTTGAACGCCGGCGATTCCGCGGCGAGAACGCGGGCCGCCTCCGCGAGCGGTGCAACGCTCCCCGCCTCGCAGCCGAAGGACAGATGCGTGACGCAACCCATCGCATCCAAAAGCCGCACCGCACCCGAGGCGAAATGCTCCGCGCTGCCCGTCGCGTACAAGAACGGCAATTCCAAGACCAAATCGACGCCGTTCTCGACGGCGGCCTTTGCGCGCCGCCACTTGTCGACGAGGGCCGGCTCACCGCGCTGCACGAAATTCCCGCTCATCACGGCGACGACGCAGTCAGCACCCGTCAGCGCCGCGCTGCGCGCGATGTGATGCCGATGCCCGTTGTGAAAGGGATTGTATTCGGCGACGATACCGACCGTACGCGGCGCGTCTGTCGTCAATCCCCGCCCTCCAAATGGGTTTTGTAGGCCAAATCCTTGATCTCCAGACGGTTTTCCTGCACCGTGCGGTTGATCCCCTCGAAGGTTCGCTGTATGCTCGTGAACATGTCGCCGAAATACGCGGCGTTCAGCTGTTCCATCTTGTTTTGAAATTCGAACAGTATCTTGTCGATGTAGTCGTAGGTGTCCAGCTTCAGCTGCTTGACGTCGGCCTCCGTCTGCGCGGTCAACTCCTTGGCCGCGGCCTTCGCCCGCACCATGATCTCGCTCGTGTCGACCAGGATTTCCGCCTGCTGCTTCGCATCCTGAATGATGAGCTCGTATTCCTTTTTTCCCTCTTCCAGGATGTTCTGGCGCTGCTCCTTGATCCACTGCGCCTGTTGTATCTCATCGGGGAGCGCGACCCGTATCTCCCGCACGATATCCTGTATCTCGGCGCTGTCCACGAATACCTTCTTCATCAGGGGTACGCCCGACGCGGTATCGAGGATCTCTTCGAGCTCATCCAACAATTCCAGAACTTTCATATTTACGCCTTTCTCGCCGCCCGATTCCGCGCCGGTCCGCCTGTGCGCGGCAACGCGGGGGGCAAACTGCACTATCGGATTTTTTTCATATATGCGAGCACGGGGTCGGGCACAAGCCCTTCCACATTGCCGCCGAACAGGAACACCTCGCTCACGAGGCCGGAGCTGACAAAGGAATAGGCGGGATCCGTCATCAGGAACAGGGTTTCGATGCCGCTTCTGTACAGGCGCGCATTCATGTGCGCCATCTGCAGCTCGTATTCGAAATCCATCGTCGCGCGCAGGCCGCGCACCACCGCCTCGACGCCCCGGCGCTTTGCGTAGTCGGCGAGCAAGCCCGTAAAGCTGTCCGTTTCCACATTGTCGAGATGCGAGATGACGAGATCGAGCATGTGCAACCTGTCCTCGACGGAGTATCGCCCCTTCTTGGCAGGATTCTCGGCGACGCCCACGATCAGCCGGTCGCAGAGCTTCGCGCTCCTGTTGATCAAATCGAGATGTCCGTTCGTGATGGGGTCGAAGGATCCGACATACAGCATTTTCCTTTTCATGACAGCATCAGCCCTCGTACGAGAATACGGTAACGCCCGTGCTGCCGTATCTCTTCTCCTTGATTTTTACGAATCCGGAAACTTCATCCGGGAAGGGCAAGGCCGCGCTGTGCTCGGCGATGACGAAACCGCCCGCCTCCGCGTCCATGGCCGCGCCCGCTGCGCGCAGACAGTCCTCGTACCAAGCGCTGCCGTAGGGCGGATCCAGAAACACGATGTCCGGCGCGCCCTCGACCATGCCGAAGGCCGCTTTGCCGTCGCAACGAAGCATCACGGCGCGGTCCGTCATCCCGCAGTGCGCGAGGTTTTTTTCGATCAAGGCCCGCGCCTTCGCGGAATTGTCGCAGAAATAACAGCGGCGCGCGCCCCTGCTCAGCGCCTCGATGCCGAGGCCGCCGCTGCCTGCGAACAGGTCCACGACGACGGCGTCCGCGATCTGCGCGCCGATCATATTGAAAATGGCGCCCTTTACCTTGTCCGAGGTCGGGCGGATGCCGGAGCCGTCCGGCGAAAAGAGCTTCTTTCCCTTGGCGTCGCCGGCGATCACCCGCAAGGCCCGTCCTCCCCCTTTTTCATCAAATTCGCTCCGTTTTACAGAGCGGGCAATTGAAAGCGGTATCTGCCGATTCGCTCTTTGTCATTCTGTTCATTGCGAATCGGTATCACAAGTATGTTACCACTAATGCGCACGCTTGGCAAGCGCAGAAAACACGAATTTGACCCGCTTCCCTTTTCCGCGCGCCTGTGATAGAATCGAATACATGAAAAGCTCAATCCGCAAACGAACCTTCGCGGCCGCCTACCGGTTGCTGGACAGGGTGTCGCCCACGGACGGCGACTGCGGCCGGCTGTGCGGCAGCGCCTGCTGCTGCGCCGGCGAGGAGGACGCGTCCGCGCAGGGCTTCGATCTGGGCATCTATCTCCTGCCCGGCGAGGAGAAGCTGTTCGCGCGGCGCGGCGGCCTGTTCGAGTGGAGCGTGTCCAAGGCCGAGGACGGGGATTTCCCCGATTCGTGGCGCGGGGATGTCCATTTCGTCCGCTGCAAGGCGCCGCCCCATTGCGAAAGGCGCATGCGGCCGCTGCAATGCCGCTTCTTTCCGCTGGCGCCTCACCTGCTCGCAGACGGAAGCCTGAAGCTCATCCTCTTTCCCATGGAGCATCTGCCCTACGACTGCCCGCTGATCTCGGAACGCCGCCCGCTGCGCGCGGACTTCATACGCGCGTCGTACACCGTCTGGAGGCGCCTGATCCGCGATCCCCTGATCCGCGACCTCGTCGCCTACGATTCGAAGGAAAGGGACGCGGACGCGCTCGTGTTCGTCTGCGCGCCGCCCGCGTCCCCATGCATCACCTGATAAGGCACGTAATTACATAAAATATGTAGATGTGCGCAGGATAGAAGATGTAGAAGAAATACTTGCTTCCCTTTCCGCGCGCGCCGCCGTAGAGCAGGATCGGCACTGCGGCGAAGAGCATCATCCACTGCGCGCCGCCTACCATGAACAGCGTCAGCAATCCCATCGCGACGAGAGCCGCGATCTGCGCGAGACGCCATCTGCGCAGCAGGTAAAACAGCAGCCCGAGAAGCACCAAAGGAGGGCCGCCCTCCGCAATGGCGAGATTCGGGACGAACCTGAGCAGAGAAACGATGTTCCGCGCGAAGGGATTCGACAAGAAGGCTTCCGAGCTGAGCATGACGACAAAGACCATGCCGACCACGATGGGCACGAGCATCACCAAAACGGAAAGTGCCACCTTCGCGGGTTTTTTCTCGCGGATGCCGCCGCAAAACGCATCCACGCCCCACATGTAGACCGTGCAGAGCAGCAGGGTTCCGAAGATGTTGTTCATCAGCACGACTTCATCATTCGGCATCGCTTTGGCCAGGAGATCCGAAGCCACATTCATAAACTCAAAGCCCGCGAGCAACAGCAGCATGTAGCGCGCCTTGCTGCGCGTGTGCCGAAAGCCCTCGGTGCACATAAACAGGAATATCGGGGCGACCAAACGGCCGATCCACGTAAACCAATCCGGAACGCCGAACATGAAGAACATCTGGTGCAGATGGTCGAACACCATCATGATCACACCCAGAAGCTTCAGCCCGCTTCCCGTAAAGCATTGGAACCTCGACAGGCCCGCTTTTTCCGTAACGATCTCATTCATTTTCCGTGATCCTCCTTTGATGCGCGTATTCCTTGTTCACGATGCGTTTGCTCCCGGCATAGGTGGCGAAGAAATACATGCAATAAATTGTAACGATACCGAAAGCCGCGACCAAGCTGCTTCCAAGAATGTTCATCTCACCGAATATGTCCACGAATTTGCTCGCGGCCCTGATTCCGACTGCGGCGTGCACGAGCGCCGGCAGAGCGGGAACGCCGAAGCAGATGAGTATCTGCGTGAACAGCGCCGTGTTGATCATGCGATCCTCCACGCCGATTTTGCGGAGCAGTCCGTAACGTCCCGCGTTGTCGCCGGCCTCCGAAAGCTGCCCTATGGCCAGCACCGTCGCCGCCATCAACAGTGAAACGACGCCCAGATATATGGCGAGGTAGGCGATGGTGGTCGTGGTGGAATGACTGTATTCCATCAGGCGCACCTTCGTTTCGAGGTTGCCCTCGAGGCCGCCCGGCGCAAAGCCCAGCAGGGCGGACACGCAACGCTTTTCGTAAGCGCCGTCGCCCGGCGGGTAATTGATGTGCAGAAGATCCTGTTTGACCGGCGCGTCCGAAAGCAATTCGTCCGGCACGACCGCGAGGATCGTAAAATCCTTGATCGATGAAACCTCCGTCGTGTACGCGTACAGCCCGTCGCCGGCCGCCCGCAGACGCTTCCCGGCGAGTTCGAGCTCGCCGCCGGCCTCGTAGTCCGCGAGCATCCTCTGCCATTTTTCGTTGTGTACGCCCGAATTGAGGGCGTATTCGTCCGCGCCGAGAGAGATGGGCGCGATGCCTTGCAGGGCCAAAACCGCGTTGAAATCCGACAGCTTCATGAAGTCCGGGTATACGGTTTTTTCGACGCCCTCCGCGCGCAGCACGACGGGCGCATCCGCGCTGTAGCAACGAACCGCCGCGTAAGCCCCCGCGCCCGGATCAAAACCCCTTTCCCGCGCGACGGCGAGCAGGTCGACGCCCGTGTACGCGCCGTCCGGCGATTTGTCCGCGGCGCGCACGGAAAAGGTCGCGTCGAAGGGCGTGTTTCCGCGCAGTTCCGCCGACAGCGCGTCCGCCAAGCCCATGCCGGAGGACAGCGTGCAGATCGACACGAAGAGCATCAGGCACACGAGCGTCATGGTCACATAGGCCGTATTGATCTTGCTCGCGATCTGCCGCAGGATGAACATGTTCAAGCCTTTCAGGTAGAGCCGCTTGCTCTGCTGCACGAGCTTCAAAAAGAAGCCCGACAGCGAGAAAAAGAACAGGAAGGTGCCGGCGCCGCCGAGTACAATGCAGACGGTCAGGATCCCCTGCGACGCGATCAGGCCGTTGGCCATGACCAGCTTGTACGACAGCCCAAGACAGCAGAGCGACAGGAGGAAGATCAGCACGGAGAGGCCGGGCCTCGGCGCCCTGAAATATTCGCTTTTCTTCGCCGCGTAGAGCAGGTCTATGAGCTTCTGCCGCCGCAGCATCTCGATGTTGAAGAGCAACGCAAAAACAAACGCCAGCCCGAAGTAGCCCGCCGTCTTTGCGAGTGCCGAAAAGGAGAATACGAAGCGGAACGATCCGATCCCCGCGCCCAAAAGCCGCGCCGTCGCGACCGCCATGCCCTGCGACAGGAACACGCCGAGGAGCAGCCCCGCAAAGAGGGAGATCACGCCGACGAACAGGGTTTCAAACAGCAGGATGCGGGCGGTCATCCACTTCTCCATGCCGAGAATCATGTAGAGACCGAATTCCTTTTTGCGGCGTTTGATCAGGAATCCGTTCGCGTACAGGATCAGGAAGGAAAGGATGACGGACACAAATACGGAAAATGTATTCATGATCCGGCTGAGCAGGCGCAGCGCCGCCATCTGGCTGCCCGTCATCTCCATCACGGCCTGCTGGCTTTCGATGGAATTGAACGCATAGAATATGCACACGCCCAAGCTCAGCGTCAGGAAATAAATCAGATAATCGCGCAGGCTTTTTCTCACGTTTCTGAGCGCAAGCTTAATTGACATCATCGGTCTCCCCTCCCAGCAGGCTCACCACCTCTATGATCTTGTCGAAGAACTGCTTTCCCGTGTCCCTGCCGCGCGGCAACTGGTGAAACAGGCGGCCGTCGCGGATGAACAGGATTCTGTCGCAGTGGCAGGCGGCGAAAGCGTCATGCGTCACCATGAGAATCGTGGCCTTTTTTTCGCGCACGAGGCGGCGAAAGCTTTCGAGCAGCGCCCGCGCGGATTTGGAATCGAGCGCGCCCGTCGGTTCGTCGGCCAGGATGAGCGCGGGGTTCGTGATGAGCGCCCGCGCGCCCGCCACCCGCTGCTTCTGCCCGCCGGACATCTGGTAGGGATACCTTGTCAGCACCTCGGAGATGCCGAGTATCTCGGCCGCTTCTTTGACGCGCATGTTGATCTCGCGCGGGGACCGCTTGCGTATGGTCAGGGCGAGCGCGATATTCTCGTAGGCGGTCAGCGTGTCGAGCAGGTTGAAATCCTGAAAAATGAAGCCCAGCCGCTCGCGCCGGAAGCTCGCGAGGGAACGGTGTCCCATCTCCGTGATGTCCCGGCCGTCTATGCGGATGTGCCCGGACGTCACCGTGTCGATCGTGGAGATGCAGTTCAGCAACGTGGTCTTTCCGCTGCCGGACGCGCCCATCACGCCCACGTACTCCCCTTCTTCGACGGAAAAGCTGACGCCCGCCAGCGCCCGCGTCAGGTTGCCCCTGTTTCCGTAGTATTTTTCAACGTTTTGCGCCTGTAAAATCGATGCCATCCGCATACCTCCCATCCCGGCGGCTCGCGCGAAGACGCGGCCGATGCGCCGGAGCTTTTTATTGCATTCTATACCCATGAGGTGCGAATTTCCATCGTTCAAGCTTACGGCAGCATTACAGTTTTGTAAGGTTGCCGGCGGAGCGGTCAGAACCTGAAATAGATAAAAGGGTTGTAGGAGCCGTCCACGAGAAAGGCCGTGACGAGCGCCAGAAGCAGGACGACGCAGAGCGGTTCGAGCGCCGTCATGCGGCGTTCGCCCGCGCTTCCCCGCGACAGGGCGCGCGCGATCCGCGCGGGCAGCGGCGTACAGCCGATCGCGGCGACCAGCAGCGACGGCGCGTAGCCGCGCAGGAGGTAGATCGCCTTCGCGCCGGCGAGGCCCGACGCGCCGAAGCCGAGCATCGCCGAAGCCGTGCGCGCGGCGGCGGCCGCGTCCTTCGCGTCGAAGAGCACCCAGCCGAAGATCGCGCAGAGCGGGAGATAGACGTGGCCGAGCGGGGCGGGCAAGCGTTTCAAAAGCCCGGAAAACGCGTATTTT
>JAISNR010000207.1 GCA_031276135.1 Eubacteriales Family XIII. Incertae Sedis bacterium
ATCGTGGCGCGGTCGATGACCGCATCGCTTGTGAGGCCCTGTCGCATGTCGGCCGTGAACGCGCTGCCCTTTCCGTAGGCGCTTTCCACCGCTATGCGTCCGCCCATCATCTCGACGAGGTTCTTGCAGATGGACAGGCCGAGCCCCGTCCCTTCGATGTGGCGGTTGCTCGTCATGTCGAGCTTGTTGTATTCGGTGAACAGACGGCCGAGATCCTCCTCGCGGATGCCGATGCCCGTGTCGCTGATTCTGCACGTCAGCCAAAACGCGTCGCCGTCGCGCCGGCCTTTCACGGACAGCGTGACCTTGCCCTCCCGCGTGTATTTGAACGCGTTGGAGAGGAGGTTGTTCAAGACCTGTTTGATGCGCAGTTCGTCGCCGAAAAGCCGCGCGGGCAGATTGTCCGCGAGTTCCAGCGAAAATTCGATGGGCTTGCTGCCGATGCGCACGATGTTCAGGCTCACCGTATCGTTGATCATGCTGGGGAGATCGTATTCGGCCGGAACCATCTCGAAGCGCCCGGATTCTATCTTGGAAATGTCGAGGAGATCGTTGATGATGCCGAGCAGGGTGTTCCCCGAATTTTGCATTTTCGCCAGGTTTTCCAAGGTATCGGCCGGCAGGTTTTTGCGCATTTCAAGCTCCCCGAGGCCGATGATGGCGTTCAGAGGCGTGCGGATTTCGTGCGAAACGCCGGCGAGGAACTCGGACTTGGCCTTCATCGCGTCGGTGGCCTTCTGCTTCTCTTCGCGATATATGAGCATCTGAAAAACCAAGACGAAGCCGATGAAGAGGCCGGAGGTGAGTACGGTCTGGAGTATGTCGATATACCTTTGATAATCCGTCAGAACGGGAAACAGCTCGGGATGAAAGGCGTTCGTCAGGTAGCAGGCGAGGATCACGGCGACCTGAAGTACGACGAGGAGCGCGAGGGCCCTGCCCTGCGCCAGCATGAAGCACAGCGTGATGCCGAGCACAAAATGGGCGGCCATGCCGCCGTTTGTGCCGCCCGTCACATAGAAGAGCAGGGGGAAGAGGACGTCGCCGAAGGCGATCACGGCGAGCAGACTTCCGAGCGTGTAGCGCCTGTATTTGTTGAACAGCCACGTGACGATGACGATGATCGCCATCATGGCGAGCATGATGTATACGGCATAGGCGGACGAGCCTTCGACGATGTGCGCGATCGTCGCGAGCACGACGGCGCAGAAGCCAAAAGCGCAGATGAGGTTCAGCATGCGCCCCTGCAAGGGCAGTTCGTCCGAGAAGAGGTAATGATTTGCGGTTTTCTTTAAAAATCGAATCATGATAGGTTACAGAGGTTAATCAGGTCCTCCCACTTGCGGTCGATATCGTCTTGAATGCGCTCGATCAGATGCTCGGCGCCCTTTTCGAAGAGATGCTTGAATCGGCCCTGCGCCTTCAGGTATTCGCGGACGGGCAGCTTCTTCTTGGGTTCGTAGTTCAGCACCCATTCGCCCTCGATTACCTCGAAGAGCGGCCACACGCAGGTTTCCACGGCGAGCTTGCAGATCTCCATCAGGTCGGATTCCGCGTAGCGCCAGCCTCTGGGGCAGGGCGCCAGCACGTTGAGGAAGGCGGGGCCTTCGGTATATACGGCCGTTTCCGCCTTTTTGTGAATGTCTTTGAAATTCCCGATGAACGTGGTCTGCGCCACATAGGGGATGTTGTGGGCCGCCAGGATCTTGGTCAAATCCTTTTTGAACTGGGGCTTGCCGTTCGACTTTGCACCCGTGGCCGACGTGGTGGTGTCCGCGTAAATCGGCGTCGAGGAGGAACGCTGTATGCCCGTGTTCATATAGGCTTCGTTGTCGTAGCAGACGTAGACCATGTCCGTGCCGCGCTCCATAGCCCCGGAGAGCGATTGGAAGCCGATGTCGTAGGTGCCTCCGTCGCCGCCGAACACGATGAATTTATAATTTTCTTGCAGACGCCCCTTCTTTTTTAGGGCGCTGTAGGCGGCCTCGACGCCGCTCATCGACGCGGCCGCGTTCTCGAAGGCCGTGTGCAGGAAAGAGTCGTTCCAGGAGGTATAGGGATAGGTGCAGGTCGAAACCTCGAGGCAGCTAGTGGCGGAACAGACCACGGCGCGGTCCTCCGGGCGGAGCGCCCGCATGACGGCGCGCACGGCGACGGGACTCCCGCAGCCGGCGCACATGCGATGGCCGGCCACAAAGCGCTCGGGGCGCCCAGAGACCTCCTTCAGGCTGTATGCGTTGTATGCCATTTTTGTATCTCCTTGGGGGATTTTCCTATTCCCGAACGCCGTGATAGCGGCAATCGGGCGCCTCTTCGCCGCCTGCCATGCGCGCCAGCTCATCGAATATCTCGTAAAAGTCCTCGACGCGGACGTCCCGCCCGCCGAGGCCGTACACGTAATTGATCGTGCGGATGCCGTCGGCCTTGCCGTACAGCGCCGCGCGAACCTCCGCGCCGAGCGGTCCGCCGCAGCCTGAGAATCCGTCGCTCTTGTCCATGATGCCGAGTGCCTTGACGCCCGAGAAAGCGCC
>JAISNR010000219.1 GCA_031276135.1 Eubacteriales Family XIII. Incertae Sedis bacterium
CCTTTTTCGCGAGGATGGCGTCCGCGCCCGTGTCGTTCGCGGAAAGGTACATTTCCTCGAAGGCGAACTCCGTCAGCGGCACGCCGTTTTCGTTCGTCAGAGCGTAGCGCAGACCGCCCGCCGCGTCGTTCGCGCTCTCGACCGCAACGCCGCGCTTTCCGTCATACTGCACGACAGATCGGTCAAACGCGCGGACGGTGTTGCCGTCCGCGTCCACGAGGCGGCTCCCGCCGTTCTCGTGGAGCGGGCCGTCATGCACGAGTATGAGGCCGCTTTGCGTCAAGACGTCCCGCGCGGAATTCGGCGGCGTCAGAAGCTTGCCCTCTTCGTTGATACAGCCGTACAGGTATCCGTCGTCCGACACCGTGTGCACCGGGCGCACACCCAGCTCGGACGGCCCGCTGTGCAGCGAGCCGACCGCGTAGGAAACCGCAGCCGCCGCGACGTCCGCGCGGGCCGCCGTTTCGCCGTCCGCCGCAAGCGCGCCCGGCGCGCCCGCAAAAACCGCCGGCGCCGCGCAGAGCAGGACGCAAAGCATCGTTTTCCTTTTCATGCCAACCTCCTTGCAACAAAAGCGGTTCAGCGTTGTCCGTCCGACACGGCGTACACGATCCGACCCGCCTCGCTGTAGGACAATTCGTATCCCAAGGCTTCGAGGGCGGGGCGCACGGGAATGTACGTCCTTCCGTCCTTGATGACGGCTGCGGTATCCATCGTTTTCGTTTCGCCGTTCACCGTATACGCGCTTTCGCCGATGCGGAACGCCATTTTCGTGTCGCCGCGTTCGGCGGCGACGGAAACGACGCTTCCATTGTCGCCGACTGCGTATGCGACCTTTGCTTCGAGCGACTCCAGCAATTTGCGCGCCGGCACGAGCGTTCTGTTGTTTTCGTCGATAAACGGAATCCCAAAGCCGTCGCTTTTGACAAACGCGACGGCGCGGTTGTCTGCGACCACCCACACGTACTCCTCGATTTCCCGGTCGGTCAACCCGTCCATGGCGGCGAGGACGCCGTGAATCATGGATACGACGCTCGTTTCATCATAGGTGTCCTCGTTGACGTCGAAAAGCATGACGCCCCCGGCCTTCCGGAGCGCGATCATGGTCTTTTCGCGAAGCGTATGCAGTCCGTTGTAAGTCGATTCGAGGGGCTCCGTTTTCACGTAATCCCGATATGCGTTCTCCTTGTCCGCTTCAACCAAAAATCGGTATTGCTGCCAGCTCGGTCTGGCGTACAGGGGCATGCCCAAGACGATCTTCCCTTTCGGAATGTTCTTGAAATTTTTCAAATAGTTGATGGATGTAACCGAAAACCAGATCGGGCTGTGATTCGGACCGCTTTCCAAATCATAGCACATAAGGCTGACGAAATCGAACTGTGCAAAGGCTTTGTCCGTGACGGCCGCCAGACCCTCCCACACGTTTTGGCCGTCGGCGCTGCCCGTTCCGGGCAAGGCCGTCGACAAACCCTTTCCCAAGGGATGCAGTTTCTCGGCAAACCGGACGATCATTTTTTCATAATCGCCGGCGTTGGCATAGTTCGGATATTCCCAGTCTATTTCGACGCCGTCAAACCCGTACAGATTCACAATCTTCGTGACATTGTCCGCGAACCTTTCGCACAAGGCATCGTCCGCCGCGATTTTTTCAAACACGCCGGCGAGGGGCGGACCGTTTTTTTCCGAATACCCGCCGAGGGAAACGTAAACCTCCGTTCCGGCGCCGTGGCATTTCCTGATCAATTCGGCCAATTCGTCCGGTTCTTCAAAGGGTTTGCATTCGCCGGATTCCGTTGGAATCAAGAATCCGTACATGATGTGCGTCAATTTCTCCGCTTGCAGTTTTTCGACGGGGACATCAAACCATTCCCCGCAGTAATAGCCGATCGATTTGAAATCGCTGGCGCGGTTCGCGGAAGCGTTTTGGGGATTCCCGTCGCCAAAAACGGCGGACGTGCACACCATGACCATGAGCGCGGCAAACAATGAGATTCTTCTTGGCCGGATCCGCAGTAAAATCATACAGATCTTTCCTTTCGTCCTATCGATCGCCGCCGCCCTCGTCCGCGAACTCGATGGATTCGAGCTGCGCGCGAAAGCCGTCGCGGAAGTTTTTCAGGTACTCCGCGCGCAGAGCGCGCTGTTCCTCCTTCTCCCCGGGGCTGAGCGGCGTATGCTTCGACTTTCGCGCGAGCTCGTTGATGCGCGCGAGTTTTTCTTCCGATATGAGCACGCGCTTCCTCCTTTCTTGTGCGGCGCGGGGCGGCGAAACGCGTTTCGCCGCCCCGCGCTCGGTTCATTCGACCGTGATCCTGTCCTTTAGCTTCTCGAAGGTCTTGTCCCCGATGCCGCTGACGTTCTTGATGTCCTCCGCGCGCGCGAATCGCCCGTGCGCCTCGCGGTAGTCCAGAATCTTCTGCGCCGTGGACGGCCCGACGCCGCTGAGCTTCTGAAGCTCCGCCGAATCGGCCGTATTGATGTTGATCGGCGCGTCCGTCCCGCCCGTGCCGCTTTCCGCCGAAGCTCCGGACGAGGCCGCGTTTGTGACGCCCGTGCCCGCTCCGCCGCCGGCCGACCTCGGAACGGGCGTTTCCGCGGCGATTTCCGCCCTGCTCGGGATGTAGATGCGATCGCCGTCCTTCAACGCCGTCGCCCGGTTGATCTCGCGCATGTCCGCCTGCGGCAACAGGCCGCCCGCGGCCTCGAGCGCCTCATAGACGCGGCTGCCCTCGGGCAGGACCAGCACGGTCGGGTTCGACACGGCGCCGCCCACGTCCACGACGATGGTCGCGGGCGGCGGCGCAGGTTCCTGCGGCGTCTGCGCCCCGGCCTCCGCGCTCTCCGGGGCGGGCGCATTCTCCGCCGTCGCCGCCGCACCCTCTTCGGCGGCCGCTTCCTCCGCGCCGTCCGCATCGCTTATGAGAATCGCATCCTCCGCATCGCCGGCGTTCCTGTGCAGATACAGCCCCACCGCGCACGAAAACAAGACGAGCCCGGCCAATATCTTCGCATACAGTCTGTAATTCCTTGCAAATGCATGCAACAAACGCTCCATAAAAACCTCCTTCCGACAAATCCCATATGCCGATTTTACATTATATTGGGATTAATGTCAATATAATTAATGAGATTTTATGGAATATTTTTGAGGTTTTGTAATCGCCGGGCCTTCGGACGGGGAACGCGGTTTTTTTATCTAGATCAGCGCACCGCAGAGGTATTCCAGCGGCGTCAGCGCATCCCCCTTCCAGCCGAGCATCGCCACGCGCTCGATCTTGACGGCGGCGCGGTCGTAGGCCCTGCCGCTGCACGCGTAAAAGCATTGCAACATGAGCTCCGGGTTCAGGTTTGAGGCGCTTCCGCAGTGAATCGTTGAGGTCAGGGTGATCGTGTTCTCGTTCACCATGAGCGGCTTGAGCGCGATGATCATGGGGCGAATGTTGATGTATTCCCCCTGCTTTTTCGGCCTTTCCGCCATGATGCGCTCGCGTCCGAAAAAATCCATGGCCGCCTCCCGGTAGGCGTAGAAAAAGGGAATATCTATGCGGTATTTGGCGGCGGCGACGAGGGATGAGGCGGATTTGCCGGGATGCGGAATACTCCGGACCTCGAGGATTTTGATGCCCTGCGGCAACAGGGCGTTGAAGCGGTCCTTGAGCGCGACCGGCCGGCCGGCCGAGGCTTCCCCCGTTTCAAATTCCAGATATTCGGAAACGGAGGCGTGTCCGAGCGACAGAGGCTGGGCAAAGCTGAGCTTCGGATGCGGGTTGAAGCCCTTTGAGTATTTCAGATCGATCCGCAGCATCTTGATGGCGCGATGGAACAGCCGTTGCACATCGAGATGCGAGATGTAGATCATTTTATCTTTTTTTTCAAATTTTATTAAATATTTCATTTGCCAAACTGTCAAACGGGCCCGCCCGCGCGTCCGAAATAGTCGCCGGCGGAATCGTCTTTCCTGCAATTCAAGCCGCAGCCCGTGCAACCCTCCCTGCAGTCGCGCGTGATGTATTCGCAGCGGGCGCGCTCCCATTCGGACAGCAGGTAGGCCCTGTGCACGCCGCAGCTGATGTGGTCCCAAGGGAGCGGGTTTTCCACGGCGAAGGCGGACGCGTCGGCGGAGAGGCCCGTTTCGGCGAAGGCCTGCATCCACAGGTCGTAGCGAAAATGTTCGCGCCAACTGTCGAAGCGGCAACCGAGCGCCGCGGCGCGTTCGATTGCGGCCAGCATGCGCCGGTCCCCGCGCGCGAGCAAGGCTTCGATATGACTGCTGCGCGTATCGTGAAATTGGAAGTTCACACCCTTTATTTTGCTTATGCGTTCCTTGAGATACAGGTTTTTCTCAAACAGGGAGTCCTGGCTGTCCTGAGCGACCCACTGGAACGGCGTGTGCGGTTTGGGCACGAAATTCGACGCGCTGACCGTCAGCGAAAACGTGCGATTCCCCTTTGTTTGCACGGCCCGCGCCGTCTGCATCGCCTTGTTTGCCACGGAAACGATGGCGTCGAGGTCCTCTTTCGTTTCCGTGGGCAGGCCGACCATGAAGTAGAACTTGATGTGGTTCCAGCCGAGCTTGACGGCCTCCGCGACGGCCGTCAGGATTTCTTCCTCCGTAATCGTTTTGTTGATCACGTTTCGCAGGCGCCGGCTGCCGGCCTCCGGCGCGAAGGTGAGGCCCGATTTCTTGTACTTCTGTATCTCCCGAAGTATCTCGAAGGAGAAGGAATCCAAGCGCAGCGACGGGATGGAAAGGGATACGTTCTCGCGCCGGCAGTATTCCATGAGCTGCATCACGAGCACCTCTATGCCGGAATAATCGCCCGTGGAGAGCGACAGCAGCGATACCTCGTCGTAGCCCGTGTTTTCGAGCTGCGCTTCGACGCTCTGCAGGATCAGCGATTGCGTGCGCTCCCGCACGGGCCGGTAGATCATGCCCGCCTGACAGAAGCGGCAACCCCGCGTGCAGCCGCGAAAGATCTCCACGGCCGCGCGGTTGTGCACCGTTTCGATCAGGGGAACCACGGGCTTCGTCGGGATGGGCGCCTTGCAGAAGTCCGAAACGATAAGCCTTCTTATGCGCAGGGGCGCGTCTGCGGCAAGCCGTTCGAGGCCCAAAAAAGCACCCGTTTCGGCGTAGCGAGGCGCGTAGAAGGACGGAACGTACACGCCTTCCATGCGCGCCGCCTTCTCCAGAAATTGCCGTTTGCCGCCCTGCCCGCCCCTTTCCTTTTGCGCGATCCACAGCGCGCACAGCTCGGGCAGGATTTCTTCGCCGTCGCCGACCACCACCAGATCAAAGACGTCGGCCAAGGGCTCCGGATTGAACGCGCAGGGGCCCCCCGCTATGACCGGGGGATCCGTTTCCGCGCGGTCCGCGCTGCGCGCGGCGAGGCCCGCCAGCGCGAGCATGTGGAGGACATTCGTGAACGAGAGTTCGAATTGCAGCGTGAATCCCAACATGTCGAGCCGGCGCGCGGGGTTTCCGGATTCTATGGCGAACAGCGGCAGTCCGTGCTCCTTCATGAGCGCGGCCATGTCCGGCGCCGGAGCGAACACGCGTTCGCACCATATGTGCGGCAGGTCGTTCAGCAAACGGTACAGTATCTGCATGCCCGTCCACGACATGCCGATCTCATAGGTGTCCGGGAACGCCAGACCGAAGCGCAGCGAAACCGCAGAAGCATCCTTGTACACGGCATTCTGTTCGCCGCCCACATACCTCCCCGGCTTTTCCACGCGAAGCAACAGGGTTTCGAGCTTCGGCGCCTGTACGCCGCAGACGGCATTGAGGCTTCGGCCGATCCGCGCTTCCAGCGCGCGGATAAAGACCCTGCTTCTCTCCATGCTCGCCTCGATGCGGGAAACCGATTTCGCGTCGTGCGCGAAGCGCGCGAGCACATCCGCCATGCGCGCTTCAAAGCCGACGCAAACGTTCTCGCGGACCATGCGATCCCCGAGGCAAACCGCGTCGAGCTCCGCGATCGCATCGATCGCATCGGGAAACCTGTAGTCCATATGCCGCGACACGATATCCGCGACCTGCGCAAACCCCCGTTCCCGCAACAAATCTGCGCCGATGCGCGCGTGTTGCCGCGCCTCCGTCCTCGCGATGTCGTGCAACAGGGCCGCCGCCGCGATCAGATCAAGGTTGAGCGCGAAACCCGCGCCGGCGAGCGCCGCGCCCACGCGTCCCGCAGCATCCGCAACGGCCAGACAATGGCGGATCACATGCTCCGGCGTACCGTTGGACCTGAGCAGGGACAGGCATTCTTCTCTTGTGGGAATGGAATTTGCAACCATAATCTGCTTTTATTCGTCATACCAGATGAATTCAAAATCGTACATTCGGATCGTATCCCCGTCGCGCAGCCCCATCGACCTGAGCCGGTCTGCGGCGCCGCATTTCTCGATATGCTTGTACAGGTAGCGCACGGAGCCCATGTCGTTGAAGTTCGTCGAGTTGAAGATCTTCAAAAGCTGCGAACCGGAAAGCACATAGACCGGTCCGTCCATGACGATTTCGACATCGCGGTAGTGCGGATCGTCCTCCGGCCGCCCGACGTCAAAATGCACGCGGGGGATCTCTTCCTCCGCATCGCGTTCGCTTTCGACGCGCGCCAATTCGCCCGCCGCAGCGTTCATGAGCGCGGGAACGCCCAGCCGCGCGGCTGCGGATACGGGAAACACCGCAAAGCCGAGCGCCTCCGCTTCGCGCTTGAACGCAAGGTACTCCTCGCCGGCCTCGCCGGTCAGGTCGATCTTGTTGGCGGCGACCAACTGAGGTTTACATAATAAGTTTACGGTATGGGATTCGAGCTCCGCGTTGATCGCGCGCAAATCCTGCGCGGGATCCCGGCCCTCCGTCCCGGAAACGTCCACGACGTGAATGAGCACCTTCGTCCGCTCTATATGCTTGAGAAAATCCGCGCCGAGCCCCGCGCCCGCATGGGCGCCTTCGATCAGGCCGGGAATGTCCGCCATGACAAAGCTCGTGTCGTACAGCTCGACCACGCCGAGATTCGGTGTCGTCGTCGTGAAATGATAGTTGCCGATCTTCGGGTTCGCGCTCGTGGCCGCGGAGAGCAGGGTGGATTTTCCGACGTTCGGGAAGCCTATGAGTCCGACGTCGGCGATCAGCTTGAGCTCGAGCAACACCTTTCGCTCCGTGGCAAAGCCGCCGGTTTCGGCGAAATTCGGCGCCTGCCGGACGGATGTCTTGAAGTTCACATTGCCCTTGCCGCCCTGGCCGCCCTTCGCGGCGACGACGCTGTCGCCGTCGCATACGAGATCCCGTATGACGAGGCGGCTTTCTTCGTCCAGGATCACCGTGCCCGGGGGGACCTTGATTACGAGGTTTTCCCCGCTTTTGCCGAAGCGCTTGCGCCCCGCGCCGTCCTGTCCGTCCTGCGCCGCATAGCGCCGCTTGTATCGGAAGTCCATCAAGGTGCGCAGACCCCTGTCCGCAACGAACACGACATCCCCGCCCCGGCCGCCGTCCCCGCCGTCCGGACCGCCGTCCGGCACGTAGGGCTCCCTGCGAAACGACACGGCGCCGGCGCCGCCCTTGCCCGACCTGATGGTGATGACCGCTCTGTCTACAAACATGCCCACCTCAAAGAACTTCTGTCAGAAAACGCTTATCCTGAAAAAAAGCCCCTATTCTTCATAGGGGCCGGATCGCACGCGCTACGCTTCCTGCGCTTTCGGATATACGCTGACCTGCTTTCGCTTCTTGTCGTACCGTTCGAATTTGACTGCGCCGTCTATCTTTGCGAACAGCGTGTCATCTCCGCCGATCCCCACGTTGTTGCCGGGGTGAAACTTCGTGCCCCTCTGCCGAACGAGGATGCTGCCCGCGCTGACAAACTGACCGTCGCCTCTCTTGACTCCAAGGCGTTTCGATTCGCTTTCGCGGCCGTTCTTGGAGCTGCCTACGCCTTTTTTACTCGCCATGCCGATTCCCTTTCTTCACGCTATTTCTCTTCTTCGGGTTCTTCGGATGCGGCGGGCGCCGCGTCCGAAGGGGTGTCCTTGGGCTTCGCCGTTCTCTTCGCTTCGGGCTTCTCCGCCCCGGCCTCCGAATTTTCCGCTTCGGGCTTCTCCGCCTTGGGCTTGGCCGTTCGCCTTGCGGCAGGCTTCTCCGCTTCGCTTTCCGCCTTCTCCGCTTCGGGCTTCGCCGCCCTTGGCTTCACCGTCCTCTTTGCGGCGGGCTTCTCCGCCGGGCTTTCCGCATTTTCATCTTCGGGCTTTTCGGCCTTGGGCTTGGCCGTTCGCCTTGCGGCGGGCTTCTCCGCCGGAATCTCCGCTTCGGCGTCTGCGGACTTCTCTTCCCTCGCCTGCTCCGTTTCGGCCGGTTCGGACGCTTCCTCTGCGGCCGCAACGCTCTCGGACGCAGGTGTTTCCGGCTCTTCCGGCGCCGCATCGGAGATCTCTTGCGCCGGCGCTTCCTCCGGGCGCGTCACGGGCTTGCTGATCACCGTTCCGTCCACGGCTATGGCGTCAATTTCAACCAAGGTGTAGGGCTGCCTGTGTCCCCTTTTCTTTCTGTAGTCCTTTTTTGCTTTGTACTTGAAGATGATTACTTTCTGCCCCTTGCCGTTCTCGACGACCGTTCCGAGCACGCGCACGGCATCCAGATACGGTGTGCCGACCTTCACGGAATCGTCCGTGTTCAGATACAGGACACGGTCGAATTCGATCTTCGCGCCCTGCTCGACATCGAGTTTTTCGACGAAAAGACGATCCCCCGGTTCCACGGCGTACTGCTTCCCGCCGGTTTTGATGACTGCGTACATGATTCAATTACCTCCTCTGCCCATCTCGCCATAAGGGCCGCGGTCACCCGCGTTCAGAACCCTTTCTGAGCGGCTTACAAATCAAAATACTACCATAGAAATAGGCGAATGTCAACGCGTTTTGAACATTCGCCCAAGAAAAATCACCCTTTGAGTGGTCACCTTATATAAGGGAATTCAGCAAAAGCCCCACATTGGAATACCTGTTATAGGACTGGCTGTCGTAGTAGCCCGTGTTGTTCACGGCCTTCGAACCCGCGTTCGTGTAATGCGACGGGTTGCTTTCGACGGTTTGGGCCACCCGCGCGAGCTTGCTCGTAAAGCCGTAACTCGAGGAAGAGGATTTCGAGAGGAATTTGTTGAGCGTGCCGTTCGAGGCGGCACTCTTGATTTTCTCCCCGTCGACCTTCAGCAGACCGTCGGATCCCATGCTCACGCCGATGCGGTCGAGCTCCGGCGCATAGGTCTTGACCGCGCCCACGACATCGTCGAACAGACGTTCGGAACCCTTGCCGATGTTCTCGTATGCCGCCGAAAGCAATTTGTTGGCGCCGTTTACGATGTTCTTGACCGCGCTCATGGCCTTCTCGTCGCCCGCGCTCGCCGCCGCATCCGCAGTTTTCCCCGCGTCCGCGCCTGCGGTCTTGCCGCCGGCCGCGTCCGTTGCGCCTGCGGTTTTGTCACCGCCTGCGGTCGCATCCGTTGCGCCTGCGGTCTTGCCGCCGCCTGCGGTCGCCGCCCTCGGTGCGGCGGCGATTGCCGCCTTCAATTCCTTCGCGCCGGATTTTATCGTTTTCAGATAGTTCAGCGAGGCCGGATCCACGCCGGCGCGCTTCAGGACGTTCTTGTTCCACGAAGCGAAGCCGCCGCCCGCGACGGTATCGAGAGCGCCGTTTCCGAAAATGGAAGAAGCGCCGTTTTTCTTTGTCGCGTTGGTCAAAGCCTTGAACAGCGGATTGTTGTCGCGCTCGATGTTGTAAAGCGAACGCAGTTGCGAACTGTAACCGTGCAGGGAGCTTATGCCTCCCAATGCGCCGAAATTCGCCATGATGTATCATCTCCTTGTCAAATAGAACGGGTTATTCGGTTTCTGTTACTTATTGTACCCCTATTTTCGCATTCCGGCAAGGGGTTTTGCAAATATTTTGGTTACAGTTTTGTTACGAATTGAGGATTTCATGCGCAACTGTCACCGTTACCCTTCTTCACGGACGGATTCCGTGCAACCGCGGCCATATGCCGGCCATTGCGGATACTTCGCTTAAAGCGCCTCTGCTTCTTTCCCTCCCGCCTCCCGCAGCGATTTGCTCGCGGCGAAGGGAATGCCGAGAAGCGCCATGACCGCGCCCGTCGCGATGAGGAGGAGGTCGATGGACACCCGATCCGCCGCAGGGCCGAAAAGCAGCATGCCGATCGGCATGAGCGCGCTGTTCAGCATCATGAACACCGAGAACACGCGCCCCATGAAAGCGGGATCCACGGTGGATTGCAACAGAGCCATCGCCGGCGCGTTGTAGAGCGGCATGCTCACGCCTATGACGGCCATGACGCCGACGTAGATCCAAAAGACGGGCGTCACGCCGAGCCCGATCGTTTCGATGCCGAAGGCGGCGCAGGCAAGCGCCAGCGTAAAGGCGCGGTTTTTGAACCCGCCCCACGCGCCGATCAAAACGCCGCCCGCCATCATTCCGATCGAAAACGCGATTTCTATCGCGGCAAGCCGCCACACGTCGTTCCCGAAATTCCTGGCCGCCTGCAAGGGGGTCAGCAACACGGCGGGCGACGCGAAAAACATGAACACCGCCGAAAGGCCGATCAACAGCATGATGTATCGGCGTTTTCTTATGTAGCGAAGCCCCTCGCGCAGGTCGCGGAAATAGGAGAGCTTTTCTTGCGCGTCCGCGCCGGCGCGCGCTTCCAAGGGCGGAACCTTCACGAAAAAGAACAGGATGCTTATGCCGAAGGCGGCGGTGACCACATCGAGGAGAAACAGCATCGCCAAGGGCGCAAATGACATGAGGACGCCGCTCAGCATGGGTGCCGTCAGCGCGGCAAACGATTGTATGCTGCTCTGCAACCCGTTTATCCGCGTCAAATGCTCCGCAGGGACGATCTGCGGGATGAGCGCGCCGACCGCCGGCATCTGCACACCCATTCCGAAGGCGCGTACAATCGTGCAGATGAGCAGGACGCCGACGCGATCCGGACTTATGAACAGCGAGATCGCGACGGCCAGACTCGCGAGGGCAATCGCACCGTCCGCTGTGTTGATGAGGTTCTTCCGATTGAACCTGTCCGCCCAGACGCCGCCGAAGGGCGAGGTCAGGAGCATGGGCAGGAAGCCCGCGACCGAGAATACGGTCATCATGGCGCCCGACCCGGTTTTCAGCGTTATGTGCCACAGGATGGCGTACTGGACGACCATGGAGCCGAACAGGGTCAGCGCCTGACCGATCAGAAACAGCGCGATGTTTTTCTTTTGATGTTTTTCCATTTATATCCTCATGAGCGGGTATGTCGCGCCGTCGCCGGCCGGAGGCGCCCTAAAACATGTCCTCAAAGCGCACAAGCCGGACATTGCTTCGCCCATCGGCTTCGCGGATTAACCTGTTCGTAAAACCGTTTTTCGCGAACAGCCAAAGCCATGTGTGTTTGCAATGAAACAATTCCGATTTTTTTGTGAGCGCGGCCAGCGTGCCCGCGTCCACCCGCGCGTTCGTCCACTTGCACTCGCAGAACAGGGCGCTGTCCTTGCGGCAGCTCAACAGATCGATTTCCTCCCGGCGTTTTTCGCGGGGGTTGTTTCCCCACCATCTGCCGATTTTTCCGGGAGGAAACGGAAGTTCATTTCCTTTGGCCCGTTCAATCAGGTATTGCTTGCAGATTTCCTCAAAGACCGGCCCCATGTACGCCGAGAGTTCTTCTTCAATTTCAAAATCGAATATGGCGCCGCCAAGTCCCGACACAATGCCGCTCATATTCGAGAACACGAAGCGGTACCAGAATCGGAACATCATATCGTTCAGAATGTAAATGCTCCTTTTTGAGGATGCTTCGGTAACCGGCAGTTCCTTTTTCACAATGCCGAGCGACATCAGGGATTTGAGATATTTGGCGCATTTGTTGCTCTCCATCCCGCATTTCGTGGAGATTTCGTTCAGGCGCGAAGCGCCGCCCGCGATGGCCTCTATTATGCCGTTGTAGATGGCCGGTTCGCGCAATTCCTGCTTCAGGAGGTTTGCCGGCTCCTCAAACAGGGGGCCGGACGCGGTCAGGAACAGGTCTTTGATGTTTTCCGATACCGATTTCGCGGCGTCGATCTTGTTCAGATATTCGGGAATGCCGCCCGTCACGCCGTAGAGGATGGCTTTGTCCTCCTTCGGAAAGGGCTCCAAAAACGGCAGGGACTCAAAGAAGCCGAAGGGCAGGATTTTGAATTGCGCCGTCCGTCTGCCGTAAAGCGGACTTTTGTAGCCAAGAACCTGATTCTCCATAAAGCTCATGCTCGATCCGCAGAGAATCAGGAACAGTTTGCCATCCTTAAAGCGCGCGTCAATATGTGCTTGCAAAATGGAAGAAATGGGACGATAAGCCTCCGCGAGAAAAGGGTATTCGTCTATGGCCAGCACGATCCTGTCGTCCTTGGAAATTTGATGAATATAGTCAAACGCATTTTCCCAATCGGAGAAGAAAGCGTTTTTGACAAGCTCTTTCGCGGTCACGGAATAGACGTCGTTGCTGAACCCGTTCAGGTTCACCGTTCCGCCGGCTTCGCGGGCGACAAAATAGATCGCTTTTTTGTCCTTGATGAATTCCTTGATGAGCGTGGTTTTTCCGACGCGTCTGCGCCCGTAAACGATCACGCACTCAAATTTGCCGCCGTCGTGCATTTCATTCAGTTTTTTGAGTTCCGTTTCTCTGCCGATGAACATGGGTTGCGCCTCGCAATAATCAAACTCGAAAGTTTGCAACTTACGAGTTTGATTATACGTCGCAGGGTCGATAAAGTCAATACGCCGGAGAACGATGTGTCACCCGATCACAACGCCGTCCTCATCCACGATCATGCCGTCCACACCGCGCAGCGGCTCGATCTCGGCCTCGTCTGCGCAGACCGCCGGCTTCAGCGTCGCAATGACGAGCTCTTCTATGCGCTTCATCACGTCGGGGTGCTCCCGCAGGAAGAGCTTGACGTTCTCCCTACCCTGTCCGATGCGATTGCCCTCAAAGCTGTACCAGGCGCCGGACTTGTCCACGATCTTCATCTCCGCGGCCGAATCGAGCAGATCGCCCTCCTTGGAGATGCCGACGCCGTACATGATGTCGAATTCGGCCTGCTTGAAGGGCGGCGCCACCTTGTTCTTCACGATCTTGGCTCTGGTTCTGTTGCCGAGAACCGCATCGCCGGACTTGATGCTCTCGATCCTGCGCACGTCTATGCGCATGCTCGAATAGAATTTCAGCGCGCGGCCGCCCGTCGTCACCTCCGGGTTGCCGTAGATCACGCCGACCTTTTCGCGCAGCTGGTTGATGAAGATCGCGCAGGTGTTGGATTTGTTGATGGCGCCGGCCAGCTTGCGCAGGGCCTGCGACATCAGGCGGGCCTGCAGGCCGACGTGCGCGTCGCCCATGTCCCCCTGTATCTCCGCCTTGGGGACGAGTGCGGCCACGGAGTCCACGACGACGACGTCTATGGCGCCGCTGCGCACGAGCAGTTCGCAGATTTCGAGCGCCTGCTCCCCCGTGTCGGGCTGGGACACGAGCAGGTTGTCCGTGTCCACGCCGAGCTTCTTGGCGTAGTCGGGGTCGAGCGCGTGCTCCGCGTCTATGAACGCGGCCCGGCCGCCCAGCTTCTGCGCCTCCGCGATGATGTGCAGCGTCAGCGTCGTCTTGCCCGAGGATTCGGGGCCGAACACCTCCACGATCCTGCCGCGCGGCACGCCGCCGATCCCCGTCGCGAGGTCGATGCTCACCGAACCCGTGGGAATGGCCGCGATGTTCAGCTTGGCGCCCTCGTCGCCGAGCTTCATGATGGCCCCTTTCCC
>JAISNR010000009.1 GCA_031276135.1 Eubacteriales Family XIII. Incertae Sedis bacterium
ATGTAATAGCCGAACACCTTGTTGTAACCGACCTTCAGGTTTTTGATCCCCGTGCGCGCGCGCTCCGCGCCCTCCAGCGAGGCGATCCACGCGCGGCCGTCCCGTATGGACAGCTTCAGCTCGTCCAGTTCCCGCGAATACCCCTCCCGTATCAGGCCGCCGTCCTTGAGCGCGTGCGGCGCGTCCTCGCGGATGGCCGCCGAGATCAGGGCCTCGGCCTCGGAGAGCTCGTCCATCTCCGCCGCGAGCACGCGCAGGAGGGCCGCGTCGCAGGAAGCGATCTCCGCCTTTATGTCCGGAAGCAGCGCGATGGAATTCCGCAGGGCGATCATGTCCCTGCCGTTCGCGCCGCCGCAGGACAGCCGGCCCGCCAGCCGTTCGAGGTCGTACATGCTGCGAAGCAATTCACGCAGGTTGTTTCGCTGCAATATATGCCCGAGCAGGCAGTCCGTGGCTTCGAGGCGCGCCTCGATCTCCGCGCGCCTGTTCAGCGGCGCGCGGAGCCACCGGCGGACGAGGCGGCCGCCCATGGCCGTCAGCGTCCTGTCCAGCACGCCGAGCAGGGAGCCGCGCGCCTGCCCGTCGTGCAAGGCTTCCGTAATCTCCAGATTGCGCAGCGTCGCCTTGTCCAGGGACATGCGGTCGTCCGCGGAATAAACGCGCAGGCGTCTCATATGCGCAAGCGTCTGCTTCTGGGTTTCGTTCAGATACTGCAAAAGCCCGCCGAGGGCCCGCGTGAGGAAGGGTTTTTCCGCGAGGCCGAGGCCCTCCGGGGAGCGAACACCGAAATGGCGCAGAATCAAACGCTCCGACGTTTCTTTCGCGAAGCTTTCCGCGGGCAGCGGCGTGATGTGCCGGATGTCGTTCCTGCGCAGCTCGTCCGCGATGTCGTCCGCGTCCGCGCCGGGGTGCAGGAGGACCTCCCCCGCCTTGATGCGGACCATCTCGTTCAGCAGGGTTTCGCGCAGGCCGGCCCCCTCGATCTCGCAGGCGTTCATCTCGCCCGTGGAGATGTCGCAGAACGCCAGACCCGCGCGGTTTTCGCACAAAAAAAGCGAAGCCAGATAGTTGTTTTCGCGTTCCTGCAACATGGAACGGCCCGTCAGCGTGCCCGGCGTGACGATGCGGATGACCTCGCGCTTCACGATGCCCTTCGCCTCGCTCGGATCCCCGATCTGCTCGCAGATCGCGACCTTGTGTCCGCGCTCCGCGAGCTTCGCGAGGTAGGCTTCGGCGGCGTGGTGGGGTACGCCGCACATGGGCGCCCGTTCCCCGTCGCCGCTGCTCTTGCCCGTCAGCGTGATGTCGAGTTCTCGCGAGGCCGTGATCGCGTCGTCGAAGAACATTTCATAGAAGTCGCCGAGCCTGAAAAAGAGGATGCAATCCTTGTGCTGTTCCTTGATTTCGTTGTATTGGCGCATCATGGGAGTCATGGTTTTCTATTCCGTTCCCGTGCGCCGCGCCGCGCCTTCGCCCGCGCGCCAGGCCGCGAGCGCGAGCCGGATCAGTTCGATCGCGCGCCGCAGATCCCGCTCGTTCAGCACGTAGGCGATGCGAATCTCGCTGCGCCCGAGGCCCTCCGTGGCGTAGAAATCCTCTGCGGGCGTGAACATGACGGTTTCTCCCCTGTCGTCGAAGTGTCCAAGGAGCCACAGCAGGAATTCCTCCGCGTCGTCCACGGGCAGCTTGACCGTGATGTAGAAGGCGCCGGGCGGCTTCGAGAACACGGCGCCTTCGATCTTCGAAAGCTCGTCGCAGACCGCGTCGCGGCGCCGTTCGAATTCCGTTCGCACCGCGTCGAAGTAGTCGGGCGGCAATCTGTAGAGTGCGGCGCCGCCCACCTGATCGAGCGTGGGCGCGCAGAGGCGACTCTGTGCAAGTTTTAACATATTTTCTAATAATTCCTTGTTTTTGGACAGCGCGGCGCCGATGCGCGCGCCGCAGGCGCTGAAGCGCTTCGAAACGGAATCGACGATCACGGTCCTGTCGGCGATCTCCCCGATCTGTCCGAAACTCGACATCTCCCCGCCGTCGTACACGAATTCCCTGTAAACCTCGTCGGAGATGATGAACAGATTGTTTTCCAGCGCGAAAGCGCCGATGACCGCCATCTCGTCCCGCGTGAGCACGACGCCCGTCGGATTGCCGGGATTCGTGAGCAGCAACGCCTTCGTTCTCGGCGTGACGAGGCTCTCGAGCGCCTCGCGGTCGGCGTAGCGATAGCCATCCTCGGCGCAGGTGGTGACGGGAACGATGACGCCGCCCGAGGCGCGCACGAAAGCCCCGTAGTTCGTGTAGAAGGGCTCCGGAACGATGACCTCGTCGCCCTCGTCGCAGAGGCAGTCAATGACGAAGCGCAGCGCCTCGCTGCCGCCGCAGGTGATCAGGATCTCATCGCGCGCGAAATCCATGCCGTAGCGCTTGTAATAACCCCGCACCGCGTCGATGAGCTCGGGCGAACCCGCAGAGGGGCCGTATTCCACGATTTCCCGCCTGTCGTTTCGGATCGCGTCCATGAACACGTCGGGCGTTTTCACGTCGGGCTGGCCGATATTCAGAAAGTACACCTTCTTGCCGGCGCGCTTCGCGGCCTCCGTGTACTTGAAGAATTTCCGGATGGGAGAGGGTTTGATGCCGAGTATTTTTTTAGATAA
>JAISNR010000014.1 GCA_031276135.1 Eubacteriales Family XIII. Incertae Sedis bacterium
GCTATCCCGTAAGTCCCTCGCGATGCCGGGAGGTCACGCGAAGTTTTCCTGTATGTCGACGCCGGATTCCCGATCTACAGGTGAATCGGGGCCGACGACGCGGGCAGACTAAGCTGCTATTGCGTAATTGTTGTCAGTTTTTGCGTTTATCTTTAACGTGCCACTTTTAACGTAGACTTGGCGACTACGGCTCGCTTTTCTCGGTTCTATACCCCCGTCGAAACCTTTACACCCCCTCGTTTGCTTGTCTTTTTTCCGTCGGGCGCGTGAATTGAAAGCCGTCGGGCGCATTGCGTACCTTTCGTACGCGTCGCACCCTCCTTTGTTTCAATTTCCGCGCCGGCCGAAAAAAATCCTGCGCAACCGCACCGATTGTCGTCTTTTTTCCATCGGGCGCGTGAATTGAAAGCCGTCGGGCGCATTGCGTACCTTTTGTACGCGTCGCACCCTCCTTTGTTTCAATTTCCGCGCCGGCCGAAAAAAATCCTGCGCAACCGCGCCGGTTGCTTGTCTAAAATATATACCCCCATAGGGATACTTTCAAACGCTCAGCGGTTGAAGTTTTTGACGCTTTGCCGCATGTGGCGGTCGGCGTCGCGCCGCGCTGCGGCGTCGCGCTTGTCGTAGAGCTTCTTGCCGCGGGCGACGGCGATCTCCATCTTGGCCAGACCCCGTTCGTTGATGTAGACCGACAGCGGGACGATCGTCAGGCCCTTCAGCGCCGTGAAGCCGATCAGCTTGCGCAGCTCCTGCCTGTGCAGGAGCAACTTGCGCGGTCTGAGAGAATCCACGTTGAAGCGGTTGCCCTGCTCGTAAGGGCTGATGTGCATGCCGTAGACGATCAACTCGCCGCGTTCGATCTTCGCGTAGCTTTCCTTCAGGTTGATGCGCCCCGCGCGCAAGGATTTGATCTCCGTGCCCGTCAGCACGATGCCGGCCTCATAGCGCTCTTCTACAAAATAATCGTGCCGCGCTTTTTTGTTGTTCGCGACGATTTTTCTCTGCTTCATTTATTTATGAATCCGAAGCTGCTGAACGGAAACACCCTGAACACGGCCATCCCTATGATCGTATCCGTGGAAACCAGTCCCAAGCTGTCGTTGCGGCTGTCCAAGCTCCGCTGCCTGTTGTCGCCCATCACGAACACCTTTCCCTCGGGAACGGTGAGTTCCTCCACGTAGCCGCTCGTGAACGGTTCCTTTATGTACGGTTCCGCAAGCGGCTCGCCGTTCAGGTAGACGGAACCGTCCGATATGGAAATCTTGTCGCCCGGGAGCGCGATGACGCGCTTGATGAGCAGCTTGTCCGCGCCGTTTTCCGTTTCGATGTTCGAGCGGAACACGACGATCTCACCGTGCTTTATGTCCGCAAAGGTGTATTGCTGCTTGCTCAAAAAGATGTAATTGTTCTCATAGAGCGTCGGCTCCATGGAATGCTCTTTCACGATCGTCGGCTTGATGAACTGCATGACCAAAACCGCAACGGCGACGGCGATAACGATGTCCCGAATCCATTCTTTCATGCTTTCTGCCGTTTCCCGCGCGCGCCGTCTGCGGGAAACCGATCCTTTCGAGAAATTTTGTTCGGCGCCTTCTCGGTGTCCGCGCCGAAAAGCTCCGCCCTGATCCGCTCAAGCTGCTGCGGCAACGGCGCTTCGACCGCAAGGCCCCCGAGATACGAAAGCCCGCCCTCGCCCTTTTCGAATGCGAGCCTGTGGGCGTGGAGGAACTGCGTCGTCAGCCCGTATTTCCGTTCGACGGCAAGGTTTGCGTCGGGATCTCCGTATTTCGGATCACCGATCACGGGATAGCCGGCCCGCGCGAGATGCGCGCGAATCTGATGCGTCCTGCCCGTGATCAATTCCACCTCCATCAGCGTGAAACCGTTTGCGACGGCCACGGGCCGCGCGGTCGTTTCCATCATGCGTTCGCCCGCGCCGCCGTCCGCCTCGCCGCGAACGACCCGCACCGTGTTGCTGCGCGCGTCCTTTTTCATCAGGTCGCGCAGGACCAACTCGCCGTCCGCCTCACCGCGAACGACCGTCAGATAATACTTGCCTATGTATCCCCTCTCGCGGATCATATAGTTCAGGATTCGCAGGGCCTCGAAGGTTTTGCCGAAGATCACGAGCCCCGTCGTGTTCCTGTCGAGCCGGTTCACGGGCGCGGGCGCGAAGGTCCGCTCGCCGCACGGGTCGTAGTCGCCGCGCTCCGCCAGATAGGACGCGACCTGATTTGACAGCGTATGCTTCTTTTCGAGCCGGTCGCCGTGCGTCAAGAGGCCGAAGGGCTTGTTCACGATGAGCACGTTGTCGTCCTCGTAGGCGATTCGGAACTGCCGCCTGCCCTTCGATTCCGGCTTCTGCGCGCGAAAGGCGCCGGCCGCCTCGTCGGATATGTGAATCGTCACGCAATCGCCCTCGGCGAGCAGGGCGTCTATGCCCGCGCGCCGGCCGTTCAGCTTCACATCCTTGCGAATCATCCTGTAGATGTGGCTCAGGGACGCGTTCCGCAGGTATTTTTTCAGAAAGCGGTCCAGCCGCTGTTTTTCTTCATTCTTTGTTATCGTCAGGCATATCATGCGTTTGCGCCCCATCCGCAGGCGTCCGTGCGCCCGACCGGTCGCGGCAAAACAAAAAGGGAACCGCGCGCGACCTTTATCATTATACATCATCGCGGCGCGCGAATACAACATGTAATTATTTTTTAACACAATTTCGCGGTTTTCGTTTGTGAATGCCCGCAAAATATGTTACAGTAATATTGATATGCGCCGTCGCGCGGCGACGCGGGATGCCATTTCGGCGCGCCCCTTTGCCGGGCGGCGGACGGAGGTTGGAATGCAAAAGCTCAAGGACATATTTTACGACACGAACGATCTGATCGTGGCGTTGGTCATCATTGCGCTGGCGGCCCTTCTGATCTGGGATCGGATCGGCGTCATTTTGGATTATCCGAACGCGCATGCGGACGGCGTCGTATACGAAGAAGGCGATCTTGCGGGCACGGAAGAGGGCGGAGATGCGGCGGAAGCCGCAGGCGGCGACGCGGCGGAAACGGCTGCGACGGACGAAGGCGCGGCGACGGACGAAGGCGCGGCCATGCCGCCGGAAGGAGAGGCGGGCGCGGAAACGCCCGCGCCGAACGCCGAGCCCGTCCTGTATTCCATCTACATCGCCTACGGCGAAACGGGCGCGCAGATCGCGCAGAAGCTGCTCGATGCGGGTCTGATCGAGAACAACAACGAATTCTACGACGCGCTTGCGGAAGCCGACGCGGCCACGCGCTTGCAGGCCGGCAGCTTTATCATAGCGGAGGGAGCCACGCCCGCCGAGATCGTTACCATTTTAACGGGCCGCTGAGCGGCCCGCACCATTTTTGAGGAGGAAAACGCCATGCCAATCATCACCACAACCGAAATGTTCAAGAAGGCCTATGCGGGCGGCTATGCCGTCGGCGCGTTCAACGTGAACAACATGGAGATCGTGCAGGGGATCACGGAGGCGGCCAAGGAGGAAAACGCGCCGCTGATCCTGCAGGTTTCGGCCGGCGCGCGGAAATACGCGAAGCACGCATACTTGGTCAAGCTGGTCGAAGCGGCGATGGAGGACACGGGCCTTTCCATCGCGCTGCATCTGGATCACGGCGCGGACTTCGACGTCTGCAAATCCTGCATCGACGGCGGATTTTCCTCGGTGATGATCGACGGTTCCCACCTCCCCCTCGAGGAGAACATCGCCCTCACGAAGAAGGTCGTCGAATACGCCCACGGCAAGGGCTGCGTCGTGGAGGCCGAACTGGGCAGGCTCGCCGGCGTCGAGGACGACGTGAACGTGGAGAGCCATTCCTACACCGATCCCGGCCAGGTGCAGGAATTCGTCGAAAAGACGCATGTGGATTCGCTCGCCATCGCCATCGGAACCTCGCACGGGGCCTTCAAATTCAAGCCGGGCCAGAAACCGCAGCTGCGCTTCGACATCCTGGACGATGTGGCCAAGCGCCTCCCGGGCTTCCCCATCGTGCTGCACGGCGCGTCTTCGGTCATCCCGGAGTTCGTCGAAACCGTCAACAAATACGG
>JAISNR010000013.1 GCA_031276135.1 Eubacteriales Family XIII. Incertae Sedis bacterium
TTTCGCGCGCGCTTCGGCGTGGAATCGCCAAGACCCATCCAAACGGCGGTCTTTCGCGCCCTTTCGGAAGCGAAGAATCCCGGCATCGTCGTGATAGAGGCCCCGATGGGAGAGGGCAAGACGGAAGCCGCCCTCGCCGCCGCCGAAAAGTTAATGGAAAAATCAGGAAGAGGCGGGGTGTTCGTCGGCCTCCCCACGATGGCCACGTCGGACGGGATGTTCGGGCGCGTAAAAAGCTGGGTGGACGCGCTCGGAAAGGATGCGGACGCGAACCTTTCGATGTACCTCGCGCACGGCAAAGCCATGCTCAACGATGCATACGCGGGCCTCAGCACGGAACCCAACGTCGGTGACGACGGGGAGGAAAACGTCATCGTAAACGACTGGTTCCAGGGGCGCAAAAAAGGCGTTTTGGCGGACTTCGTCGTCGGAACCGTCGACCAACTGTTGTTCATGGCGCTGAAGATGCGGCACGTGGCGCTGCGACACCTCGCCTTTGCATGCAAAGCCGTCATCATCGACGAATGCCATTCTTACGATGCCTACATGAATAAGTACTTGCACCGCGCCCTCGAATGGCTCGGCAAATATCGCACGCCCGTCGTCGTATTGAGCGCCACCCTGCCCTGCGCGGCGAGGCAAAAGCTCGTGGAAGCGTACCTCGGCGTGAAGCCGGCGCCGCCGGCGCCCGAAACGCCGGTTTGGAAGCTGCCCGCCGGCGCGCCGCCCGCACCGCCGAAGAAAGCCGCGCCGCCGCCCGAGTGGGCCGCGCGAACGGACTATCCGATGATCACGTACAGCGACGGCGACGCGATCAAGCAGACGGCGCCGCCTCCGTCGGGCCGGCCGAAGTCGGTGACCTTCGAATATTTGCCGGACGGCGCATTGCCGGACAAGCTGCAAGAGCTGCTGTCGGAGGGCGGCTGCGCGGGCATCGTCCTCGACACGGTGGGCAGGGCGCAGGAAACGATGCGCATCCTCGGAGAGCGATTTGCGGGAACGGACATCGAACTCATACATTCGAGGTTTTTGAGCGTCGACCGCATGCAAAAGGAGAAAGCGTTGCGGGACAAACTGGGCCCGCCGGGCCGGGCCGGGCGGCGTCCCGAACGCCTGATCGTCGTCGGAACTCAGATACTCGAGCAATCCCTTGATATTAGTTTCGACCTGCTCGTGTCCGACATCGCCCCGATGGATTTGCTCTTGCAGCGCGTCGGCCGCCTGCACAGGCATGCGCGCGCGCGGCCCGCCAAGCTCGAAGAAGCGCGTTGCTTCATCACGGGCGTGGAGGACGCGAGTGAATGGAAATTCGCCCAATCAATTGAAAAAATATACAGCAGGTACGCCTTGCTGAACACCTTGCTGCTGCTGCCCGTTTCCCCGCGCAGCGTCACGCTGCCCGACGACATATCGCCCCTCGTGCAGGCCGCGTATGCGGAAACCGCAGAAGGCGACGCGGCTCCTCCCGCGCGCTCCGCCGGCCTAAGCGCGCGGGAGAAAGCCGAGGCCGCGATGCGCGAGGAAAAGCGTGCGACATACGCCGAGGCGCGAAAGGCCCACAACGAAATGATCAACCGGAAAGAGGAAAAAGCAAACGTGTTTCGACTGATGCCGCCCGCCGGCGCGGCCGGGACGCTGGTCGATTGGCTCGACATCGCGAAGAGCGACGGCGACGAGCGCAAAGCGGAGGCGGCCGTGCGCGACACCTCGGACAGCATCGAGGTGATGGTCGTGCAAAAGAAAGCCGATGGAAAAATATTCCTCTTACCTTGGGTGCGCGATGCGTCCAAGGGCGTTGCGCCCGGCGCGGAAATCCCGACGGAGCGCGTGCCGAAGGATGCCGTCGCAAGGGTCGCGGCCGCCTGCACGGTATCGCTTCCGATGCTTTTGTGCAGGTCGTCCCAGATCATCGACGACGTCATCGCCGAGCTTGAATGCAAAGCGATCGCGTCCCGGGTCGGCAGGTGGCAGGAATCGTTTTGGCTGAGAGGCACGCTGCCGCTCATCCTCGACGAGAACCTGCAAGCCGAGATTTTGGGCCACACGGTGAGTTATTGCGACAAGACGGGCTTGTCCGTAAGGCGAAAGGAAACAGGAACATGAACAAGGAATTCAACCTGCTCGACGAGAAGTGGATACGGGTTCTCGACGAAAACGGCCGGCCTGCGGAGCTTTCCCTGCTCGAAGCGTTCGCGCGCGCCCACGGCTTAAGACGCCTCGCGAACGAAACGGAAACCGCAGACATGGCGATTTTGCGTCTGCTTCTGGCCATCCTGCACGCGGTGTTCTCCTCCGTGGACGCGGACGGCAACGACATCGCCCTGACGAACGAGAACGCCGTCGCGCACTGGAAATCGCTTTGGGACAGGGCCGGATTCCCGCAGGAAGCCCTCATGCAGTACCTCGAGTACTTCAGAGAGCGCTTCTGGCTCTTTCACCCCGAAACGCCGTTTTACCAAACGGCCGATCTGGTTTCGCGGAAATGCACGGAATACCGTACGCCCAAGCTGATCGGCGATATTTCGCAGAGCGAGAACAAGGGCAGACTGTTTCCCGGCAGAACCGACAGCGCAAGGCTCTCCTATCCGGAAGCGGCGCGTTGGCTGTTGCACGTCAACGCCTTCGACGACACCTCGGCAAAGCCTTCCGTGCGCGGCGCGGGAATGGAATCGACGGGCGCCGGTTGGCTCGGAAAGCTGGGCCTGCTGTTTTCCGAGGGAAAGAATCTGTTTCAAACCCTGCTCCTCAACTTTGTATTGCTGGATCCGGAGGGCAAGACGTTTAAACGGGGA
Organism: Eubacteriales Family XIII. Incertae Sedis bacterium; assembly: GCA_031276135.1. Classification (GTDB taxonomy): domain Bacteria; phylum Bacillota; class Clostridia; order Peptostreptococcales; family Anaerovoracaceae; genus JAITLA01. The sequence goes on from JAISNR010000013.1 coordinate 2,793, forward strand.
ACGCCCGTCTGGGAAGCGCCGGCGCGCGCGGAAGAACGCGTGCGAATCGCGCAGCCGGAAAGCCTTGCAGAGCTCTATACGCTGCAGTCCCGCAGGCTTTTGCTCATGCGGGACAATGGCGGCGGCGTCGGCTACAAGCTGCTCGGGGGAGATTTTTTTGAAAAGGAAAACGCCTTCATCGAGCCGATGACGCTGTGGCGGCGCGATCCGAAAACCGACGTATTCACGCCGAAACGGCACAATCCCGCAAGGCAGATCTGGCGGGATTTCGAGGCGCTCATCGCAGGCAAGGACGGCAACAGAATTCCCGGCGTCGTCAAATGGAACGAAACGTTGGTAAACGAGAAGGTTCTCGACGGCATGCGGCTGAAATTCTCGGCGCCGAGCGTGCGCTACGGCGACAAGGACTTCTTTGTGGACGACATGTTCTCGGATTCGGTGTCGATCAATGCGCGTCTGTTGGATGAGTTGGGCGACAAATGGCGCATCCGGATCGTCGAGATATTGAAAAAAACCGATGAAGCCGTACAAGCGTTCGGTCGGTTTGCTTCCAACTTGGCGCTCGCGGAGGGTACGGACGACGAAAAGGGGAACATCGCGGGCATTCGAAACACCGCGCGCGAGCGGGCCTACGGAGAACTCGACATCCCGTTCAGAAGATGGCTTGCCTCCATAGAAGGCGACGAGGATATGGAGGCCGTCTCGGACAAATGGAAGGATGAGGCAAAATCGATCTTGCTCGGCTTGGCGAACGAGATGCTGGACGCCGTCGGCGACGCGGCCTTCATCGGAAGAAAGGGGCATACGGCGTTCACGGCGGAATCGCATTTCAAATCCGGCTTGAACAAAGCGTTCGATCCGTCTTAGGATCCGTTGCGAAATTATCCGCACAATTCATTTGAGGACAGACCTCCCCCGTACAGAAAGGAGCAGTGATGAGCGAAGTCGAAAAACTCACGAAATTCACAAAAGTTAGGCTCGATTGGTTTCAAAGCGACGACGGCGAAAAGCGCGGCGGCGAGAGGCGGGCCGCCCTCGCGAGGCTCAGGTTGGGCGTCGGAAAGGAGGCGGGAACCGTACCGGAAACATGGAAATACATATACGAAGGCTTTCCCGACGAGCTGGCCGGAAAGGGCGACGCGCCTTCGTACGCCGAGAACGCGATCCACGCCGCCCTGACGCTTTATGCGATGCACGCGCAGGGAAAGGGCAATCCGCGCGTACACGACGGGAACGCCGGCTCCATCGGCATGGCCCTAAACAATCTGAAGCGGAAGAATCTCGAAAACGAACAGGGCATCCTGCGCAGATTCAACGCGCTCGTCACGGCCAAGACGGCCGATGAGATCAACTTGCACGCGCGCGGCGTCATCCAACTGTTGAAACAGGGCGAAATCAAGC
>JAISNR010000200.1 GCA_031276135.1 Eubacteriales Family XIII. Incertae Sedis bacterium
CTGTTCGGCGCAAAGAGGTTGTCGCCCACGCCGTTCACAATCCCGTTCGCCTTCGCCCATTCGACGTAGGCGGTGTAATACTGCCCGGCCGAAACGTCGCTGAAGCTGCTGTTCGCGTAAGCGTTCTCGTCCGCGCCGTAGAGTCTGCCGAGCACCGTCACGATCATGCCGCGCGTCATGGGCGAGCCGGGGCTGAACGAGCTGGCGGAAACGCCCTGGAAGAGGCCGTTCTTCACGACGAACTCCACATCGGAGTAGAACCAGTCGGTGGGCTTGACATCATAGAAGGGATTGTCCGCCCAACTGCCGGCCGATCCGCCCTTCTTTTCGTCATCGGTCTTCGGCACGGCCGGGGTTCCGCCTCCGCCTCCGCCGCCGCCGATGTATCCGCCCTCGTAAGCATCTTGCACCGTGAACGTCTTCTCAGCCAACAAAACAGCAGTGCCATGTGCATAAGCGGCGACCGTAACCTGCTCGCCGGCAACTAACACCTTGCCGGAATTGATGCCGATTATTGCGGAAGCCGTCACCTGGACGGGAGGGCCGGGTATCGCGAAAGCCGCTGTCGTCGTTGTGATGGCAACCCCCGTTGTATTCTCATCGTTTTTCAAATAAAAAGTGCCTGTGACCGCAGCGCCGCTGATCTTGAGGTCTATCGGTGTACTGGGTAGTATGATCGCCGATGTTGTTAATGTCAACTTCAATGGTAAGCCATTCGGCAATGTTGCATTCGTGTTGTATTCGTAAAAAGTACCGCCCAATTCAAACTCACCCTGATACACCGGTGCCGGCGCCGCAAAAACCGACGACATCGGTATGGATGTCAGCACAAAAACAAGTGCCACGAACAAGGCCAGATGCCTCTTAAAAACATTGTTTCTCATGTTTCATTCCTTTCTTAAATAATTGCTTCTATCGTGTATAAATCCTTTAAAAAACAAACCGCATCATTGCAACAACGAATCGCCCAAACTCCCCTCAACGCCTCCTTTCAAGACAAACAACAGACAAGCTCTTGAGAGAAGCCGTCTGAATGTGTTGCGTTTTTCTTTTCATGGTTTATTATACACGAAAACACTAAGCGTGTCAACAACTTGTCCTTATTTGATTATATTTCAATAAATTATAATATATCCCTGTAGCGAAGCCGCGGGAAATCCGGTATACTGATTGCAAAAGGCAAAAAAGGAGCGCAACATGAAAGACAAACGCAGACCCCTCATGCTCATGATTCTGGACGGTTTCGGCCTGTCCGACGAAACGCGCGGAAACGCGATCGCCGCCGCGCGGAAGCCGCACCTCGACGGGATCTTCCGCGATTACCCGCACACGTCGCTCGGGGCGAGCGGCGAGGCCGTGGGCCTGCCGGACGGGCAGATGGGCAATTCCGAGGTCGGACACCTGAACATCGGCGCGGGGCGCGTCGTATATCAGGAGTACACGCGCATCTCGAAGTCCGTGCGCGACGGCGATTTCTTTGAAAATCCCGCGCTGAACCGCGCGGCGGACCGCGCCCTTGAGAACGGCGGCGCGCTGCACCTGCTCGGCCTCGTGTCGGACGGCGGTGTGCACAGCCACAACACGCACCTCTGCGCGCTGCTCGCGTTCGCGAAGCGAAAGGGCCTCGAACGCGTGTACGTTCACGCGTTTTTGGACGGCCGCGACACGCCGCCGCGCTCCGCCGCCGGCTTCCTCCGCGAGCTCGAAGCGGAGATCGCGAAAATCGGCGCGGGGCGCATCGCTTTGCTCTCGGGACGCTATTACGCCATGGACAGGGACAACCGCTGGGAGCGCGTACAGCAAGCCTACGACGCAATCAGCCTCGGCACCGGCATACCGGCCGCAAGCGCGGCCGAAGCGATCGAGAGCGCCTACGCGGCCGGCGAGAGCGACGAGTTCGTGAAGCCGCGCAACATCTGCGCGGCCGGCGAACGCCCCGTTACGGTACAGGACGGGGATTCTGTTATATTCTTCAACTTTCGCCCGGACCGCGCCCGCGAGCTGACGCGCTGCTTCGTCGATCCGCGCTTCGCCGGCTTCCCCCGGGAAAAAACATACGCCTCCCTCTTCTTCGTCACGATGACGAGCTACGACGCCGAGATGCCGAACGCGGAGGTCGCCTACCCGCCGCAGACGCTCGACAACACGCTCGGGGCATACATCGCGGGCCTCGGCCTGTCGCAGCTGCGCATCGCCGAGACGGAAAAATACGCGCACGTCACCTTCTTCTTCAACGGCGGGGTCGAAGAGCCGAACGCGGGCGAGGACCGCGTGCTCATCGATTCGCCCAAGGTCGCGACCTACGACCTGCAGCCGGAGATGAGCGCCCCCGCCGTGACCGATGAGGCGATCGCGCGCATCGAAAGCGGCAAATACGATCTCGTCGTCCTGAATTTCGCGAACTGCGACATGGTCGGGCACACGGGCGTCTTGGAGGCCGCGACGAAGGCTGTCGAGGCCGTGGACGCCTGCATAGGCAGGATCGCGGAGCGCGTTTTGGCGCGGGACGGCCGCATCCTGCTGACGGCCGATCACGGGAACGCCGAGCGCATGATCGACGACGACGGCACACCGTTCACGGCGCACACGACGAACCCCGTGCCGCTCGCGCTGATCGCAAAAGAAAAAGCCCCCGCCCTGCTTCCGGGGGGGAGGCTCTGCGATCTCGCGCCCACATTGCTCGATCTGATGGATCTGCCGCAACCCGCCGAGATGACGGGCCGCAGTCTGCTCGACCGGGGCCGCGGCTGACGCGGCTGAGGACAGGGCAAGCGCTCAGACAAAGGTGTCCTGCTTCCACAGCACATCCGCAGGCCTCTCGTCGAAGGCCCCGCGCAGGCTGCGCCTGAAGGTTTCTGTCAATATCTTGGGATCGTCTATGAAGTAATTGCGCGCGATTCGCCCGTTGCTGTCGTAATCGGCGCCGTCCCACCAGACGGCGACCTTGATCCTGTCATAATACCTGATGTGCGCGAACATATCGAGCACCCATTGGTTTTTGTCCCCGCCCGAAACCGCGCTCGCGAATTCCGTGATCATCAGGGGCTTTTCGTATTTTTCGACATAGCTGTAATAGATGTTGTCGTAGAGCTCCGCGAAGCTCTTCCACGTTTCGCCGGGGTAATAATCGCCCGTGTTGTAGGCGGTCAGGCCCACGACGTCCACGTATTCGTCGCCCGGATAGTACATCAGGGCGTCGTTCCACGTGAAGTTCGGAAAGGACTTGCCGTTCGGGTTCCAGATCCAGATCACGTTCCGCGCGTCGGCCCGCTCGAAAAAGCTGTACACATAGCGGTAAAACTCGACGAAGATGCGCGGATCGCGCGAGGTGTTGTAGCCCGCGTAGGGACACCAGTCGCCGTTCATCTCGTTTCCGAGACGAAACAGCACGGGATGCCCGAAGGCCGCCACCGTCTCCGCGTAATCCGTCAAAAATGCGTCGTAGGCCCCGTTCAGGATCGCGTAGACCGCATTGCTCTCCCCGGGGGACTGCACCGCGGAGGTCTGCAGCGTCAGTTCGAGCGTTCGCCCGTTCTTGTGCGCGCTCTCGAGGCGCTGCAACAGATTCGGATGCTTGTGCACGTTTTCGAAATTCGAATAATTCAGGAGGATCGGAAAGCTGTAATCGACCAGGGCCTCGTATTCCTTCAGGGGCTCGATGTTCCCCGGCGCGTGCGGTTCGAATATCCCCCAGGTGAGCGGGCTTTCGGCGCCGAAATAGTGCTCGTAGAATGTTTCCGTTTCCTCGTTCCAGCCGCGAAAAGCGGCATTCACGGACCCGCCCCTGCGGATGTAAGGCGGCGCGCTCTTCGGCACGGTGCGAAAGCCTTCGGCCGGATACGCGTACCCGCCGCTTCGGTGGAGCGGCGCGGAGGAGCTCACGAGAACCGTCACGTATTCGCCGTCGCCGGCGGGGATGTCCAGGCAGGCGTAATAGCACTTGTCGTTGTCGATCCGCGAAAGCCGGCCCCTGCTCCACAGCGTCACGTGGACATTGCGGCCGCCGATCTCCTGCGTTCCGTTGTACTCCAGATAATGATCCGTCCAATTGCTCAAGAATCCGTTCGAATACGCGATGTAATCCGAGGCGGAAACGCCGCCTCCCAATTTTTGGTTGAATATGGAAATGCGTTTGTCGGGGCCCTCGAGCGTCGCGCAGACGCCCGCGATGCGCATGTCCACGCGCAGGTCCTTGTCCACGAGCAAACTGTAGCCGCCGACGAAATTCGTGAAGCGGTTGTAAGCGCCCTCGTCCTCCAAGGTGTAAAGACCCTGCGGCACGGACGCGGAAGCATCCGCCGCAAAAGCGGGCGGGACCGCGCCCGCAACCGAAAACGCAATGACGACCGCCGAAACAAGCGCACATGCCTTTTTCAAAATCCACATCCTCCCATTATTGTTCAATACCTACTCTTGCTTCCACGCCCGCCCTGTAATAATGCTTGATCTCGCGCATCTCCGTCACGAGATCGGCCGCCTCGATGATCTCGCACGGCGCGCCGCGCCCCGTCAGCACGACCTCGGTCCGCGCGGGGCGGCGCGCGACGACGTCCAGCACCTCCCGGGGCGAGAGCAGACCGCAGGACATGGCGGTATTCGCTTCATCCAATATTACCACATCGTAGCCGCCCGCGGCAAGCGCTTCATCGATTTGCGACAATCCCGAACGCGCGTGCGCGATGTCCTCGGGCGAGGGTTTCCCGCAGACGAAATGCGGATCGCCGAACTGCACCAGCGTCAGCCGCGCGAAGTGTTCGACGGCCTTCAACTCGCTGTAATTCTGCCCCTTCATGAACTGACCGAAATAGACGCGCCCGCCGGCGCACAGCGCCCGCAGCGCCAGACCGAGCGCGGCCGTCGTCTTGCCCTTGCCGTCGCCCGTGTAGACCTGCATATAGCCTTTCGCAAGCATAGCCGAAATTCTCCCTTCCCCTTGCCCGGCGGCGCAGAACGCAGCCGCGCCGTCAGACGCCCAAGATCGCCTCCGCGAGCCTGATGCCGTCCACGGCGGCCGAAACGATGCCGCCGGCCTGCCCCGCGCCCTCGCCGCCCGCGTAGACGCCGCGAAGGTTCGTGCACAGGTCCCCGCCGCGCGGTATGCGGACCGGCGAGGAACTGCGCGTTTCCACGCCGTACAATCGCGCTTCGGGCATGTCGAAGCCCTTCAGTTTTTCCGCGAGGCGCGGCAGACCCCTGCGGATCGCGGACGCGGCAAAGGCGGGCAGGCAGGCGGCGAGCGCGCTGTCCTCCCGCATGAAGTCCGCGAGGCTCTCCGTCGGCGGGGAATAGGGACGCGGCGCGGCCGCCGAGTCGAAGGCCTTTCGCTCGCAGTCGCGCCGGAACGCTATGCCGGCCAGCGGATCCGGGGACGCGAAATCGGAAACGCGCACATCGACGAGCAGCGCGCTGTTCGCCATGGCGCCGTCGCGCGCGCGTTCGCTCATGCCGTTTGTGACCGTGCAGCCCGGCTCGGATGCGGCGGGAATCACGACGCCGCCGGGACACATGCAGAATGTGTACAGGCCTCGCCCGTCCTCGGCGCGCACGGAGAGCTTGTAATCGGCGGGCGGCAGGCCGGCCGCGCGCGGCGTCATGCCGTAGATCGCGGCAAAATTCTCCCCGTACTGCGCGGCGTCTATGAAGCGCTGCGGATGCTCGATGCGCAGCCCGACGGAGAAGGGCTTGGGCGACATGCAAAGGCCCGCAGCGCGCAGCATCGCGAAGCTGTCCCGCGCGCTGTGGCCCGTCGCGAGCAGCAGGCTTTCCGCCGGCAGTTCCTGCGCGCCGCGCGGCGTTTCAACGCGCACGCCGCAAAGCGCGCCGCCGCGCAGGATGAGCCCCGTCAGCCTGTGCTCGAACAGCACGGTCCCGCCGAGGGCCAGTATGCGCGCGCGCAGGTTCTTCACGACGGTGCGCAGCACGTCCGTTCCGATGTGCGGCTTGCCCGCGCGGCGTATGTCGTCGCCCGCGCCCGCGCGCGCGAAGGCGTCCACCACCGCAAAGACGCGCGGATCCTTGATCCCCGTCGTGAGCTTGCCGTCCGAAAACGTGCCGGCGCCGCCCTCCCCGAACTGCACGTTCGACTCCGGATCGAGCGCGCCTTCCTCGAAGAAGCGGCGCACGTCCTCCGCGCGCGCATCCGCGTCCCTGCCGCGTTCGAGCACGACGGGCGCGCGGCCGTGCGCGGCCAGCGTCAGCGCCGCGAACATGCCGCAGGGCCCGAAGCCCGCGATCACGGGTGCGGACCCGGTTCCGGGCGCGCTGCGGGGCGCGAAGAAGCGCGCGTCCGGCCCGCCGGCCCCGGGCGGCGCAGGCGCGACGCCCGCGCCGCGCCCGCGCGCGCGCAGACGCCGCAACAGATCCGCTTCCGCATCCTGCGCCGCGCGCCCGCGCGCGGTGTCCCCTCCCCGCCGCTTCACGGAGAAATCCACGCCGTACACGAGGCGGATGCGCGCCTTGTCGCGCGCGTCCACGGATTCCGCGAACACGCGCCATTCGTCCAAGGTGTATCCAAATTTTTCCAAATTGCAGCGCGTTTCGATCGCGCGCGCGATGGATGCGCGGGGCTCTCCCGGCTTCAGCCTGATCTCGCGTATCCTAAGCATCCGCCGCCCCCGACGCCGCGCGGCCCGCGCGCATCCCCGTGCGGAAAGCCCAATTCAGATTGAAACCGCCGCACACGCCATCGTAGTCGAGGACCTCCCCCGCGAAAAAAAGCCCGCGCACGAGCTTTGATTCCATCGTATCCGCATCGACCTCGTCCAAGGCAACGCCGCCCGACGTGGCCTGCGCCTCGCGCCAGCCCTTCGTCCCCGCGACGGCAAAGGACATGCCCTTGATCATGCGGGCCGCGTCGCGCGCGTTGCCCCTCGTTTCCGCCTCGACCAGCGCCGCGAGCTTCACGGGGAGCACACCCGTCAGAAAAGCGGCCCGCCTTTCTTCGAACAGCTCCGCGAGCATCCGTTCTTCGATCGCGGGCGCCAGATCCAATACGATCCGGCGGTCGCCCCCGGCCTTCACGCGCATGCAGCGGCTCAAATCCATGACGCAGATGCCGGAAAGGCCGTCCTCCGTAAACAGCAGTTCTCCGGACGCGCGCCCGGCCGGCGCGCGTCCCGTCCACAGCACGGCCGTGCACCGCACGCGCACACCGCGAAGCGCGCGCAGCCTCTCCCGCTCCGCCTCCGCGCACACCATGCGCACGAGCGACGGCAGCGGGCTCACGACCGCGTGTCCGAAGCGCCGCGCAAAGGCGTAGCCGTCGCCCATACAGCCGTATTGCGGGCCGGCCTTGCCGCCCGTCGCGAGGATGAGCCGCTCCGCGCGAAGCAGCGCGCCGTCCGCCGTTTCCAGCTCAAAACAGGGCGACGCGCCGGGCGCACCGGCCGTCCGCCGCAATGCCTGCACGGGCGCGCCGGAGCGCAGGACGACGCCGCAGCGCGCCATCTCCGCGCGCAGGGCGTCCCGCACGGCGGCCGCCTGCCCCGCATAGGGGTAGATTCTGCCGTCCGCCTCGCGGCGCGCGAGCAGACCGAGCGCGCGAAAAAAGCGCACGACCTCTTCGGATTCCGCGCAGGCGGCGTTTGAAAAATTGCAACGTCCGTTGCCCGTCGCGGCCAGCTTGCGCCCCGGTTCGTCGTTCCTCTCGATGCACAGCACCCCGCCGCCGCTTGCGCGCCCGCCTTCGCCGGCATTGCCCGCGCCGCACGGCCCCCGCGCCGCGCATATGGCCGCCGCCATGCCCGCGGCCCCGCCGCCCACGACGGCGACCGCGTATGCGTATGCGTTTTCTTTCGTTTCCGCCGGCGTCACGCGCGGCCTCCCCGGTCCTTCATCCCGCAATCGGACATCCTTTAACCCTTCATCAGGCTTTCCAGCGATTCCTCGTTTTCGTAGGCCGCGAGCAAGCGCGCGGATTTCGAAACGTCGCCGATCAGTATGCCGCCCGCAAATCGGTTGTTGACGAAATAGAGCTTCTCGTAGAAACCCTTCGCCGCGTCCCGAATCTCAAAGGTTTTATACTGCTTGGACGCGTTGCCGCCGTTGTCGCCCACCGCGAACAGCGACAGGCCGAAGCCGCTGAAGGCGTTGGACGGAATGACGGGCGCGTAGACGGCCTCGTCGCCGACCGCGTTGATGCCGGCCGTCTTGCCCATCTCTATGGCCTGCATCCAGATGCCGTAGTTCAGGCCGGCGTAAGCCGCGCAGTCGCCGCAGGCGTAGACGTCCGCCGCGCTCGTTTCCATGCGCTCGTTGACCTCGATCGAGCGATCCGCCTTGATGCCCGCATCGGCCGCAAGCTGCGCGTTCTGCTTGTTTCCCGTCGAAAGCAGCACGAGATCGGCCTCGATCACCGTGCCGTCGGCAAGCCTGACGCCCGTTGCCCTTCCGGCGGCCGAAAGGATCTCCGCGACCCCCGTTCCGATCCGGACCGACACGCCGACCTTCTCCGCGCCCTCCTTCAGGATGAGGCTCGCGCGCGCGTCCAGCTGCCGCTGCATCAGGCCCGCGCCGCCCTCGATGACCGTCACGGGCAGTCCGGCCTTCTTGAGCTCCCAAGCGGCTTCCAGGCCCAGCACGCCGCCGCCTATGACCGCCGCGCCGCGCACCCCCTTCATGAAGCCCCGCAGGGCGACCACGTCCGCGATCTGCCTGACCGCGAACACGCCCGCGAGATCCGCGCCGGGTATGGGCGGCCGGAAGGCCTCCGCGCCCGTGGCGAGGATCAGTTTGTCGTAACTGCGGCTCTCGCCGTTTTCGAGGCGCAACTCCTTTTTGTCCGTGTCGATCTCCGTCACGGCGGTGTTCAGCGTGACGCGTATATCGTTCTCCCTGTACCAGTCGTAGGGTTTTATGAAAAAGTTGATGCCGTCCGGCTCCGAGAGTATGCCCTTCGTCAGCATCGGGCGGTTGTAGCCGATGATGTTCTCGCGACTGATCATCTCTATGGAGCAGACCTTGTTGCGCCGCCGGATCTCCTCGCAGGCGCTCGTGCCCGCCGCGCCGTTGCCTATGATGATGAAGCGTTCCTTCTTCTCCGAAACGAAATCCGTGTCCAAGGCTTCCGCCTCCGCGAACTGCTCCGGACCGACGCCGCAGACGGGGCAGGACAGGGGCGGTTCATCCCCCTCGACGAGCTCGCCGCAGACGAGGCAGCGCCACACGCGCCGCGCCGCGTTCTTCTTTTTCGGCGCCACGACCTTGCCCGCGAGCACGGAGGCGCCGAAGCCGAAGCCGAACTCGTAGGCTTCGCGCAGGTTCGCGTCGTTCGGCTTGAACTTGAAGCGCAGACCCTCGCCGTACACCCTGAGCTTGAGCTGCGCAAGGCGCGCCATGATGTGCGGCACGCCCTCGCCGCTCCAGCCGTATGAGCCGAAAGCCGAGGCGAATTTTCCGCCGTGCGTCTTGGCGAACATCGAGGTGGTCAAATCCCAGATGGGCTTGAGCGCTTCCCCGACGATCGTGGGCGTTCCGAACAGGATGCCGTCCGCCCACGCGATGTCGGCCAGCACCGCCGCGCCGTCCGCCGTCACGAGGTCGTACAGCCGCAC
>JAISNR010000045.1 GCA_031276135.1 Eubacteriales Family XIII. Incertae Sedis bacterium
TCGGAGAAATAGGTGGCGAACACCGTGCCGTCCTTGATCGCCTGAAGCGTTTCCGGATAGCCCATGCTGCCGTACACCTTGATCCCGGTCCGTCCGGCGGTGTCTATGGCCTGAATCGCTCCCTTCGCGATGTCGTCGGACGCGCAGTACACGCCGTCAATCTGCTCGTACTTCGTCAGCAGGTCGCGCATCGTCGTGTTCGCGTTCTCGGTAGACCAGTTCTCGATCGGGGCGGATTCGAGCAACTCCACACCGTCGAGGCTGTTCACATAGTCCTCAAAGCCCGTACCCATGAGGCTGATGGGCTTCTGCGCCGCCGGGCAGTCGAGCAGGATGACCTTGCCCGCTCCGCCGATGGCTTCCACGAGAACTTGGCCGGCCTGCTCGCCGCTCTTGTAGTCGTTGCCCTGCACATGGAGGGAATGCACGCCCGACGCGCCCACGTTGATCGTGATGACGGGCACGCCCGCGGCTTCCGCGTCCGCGATCGTGGTGTTCAGCGCCTCGGTGTCGAGGGCTTCGAGCATGATGGCGTCATAGCCCTGCGTGACGCATTCGTTGATCATGGAAATCTGCTTGCTCAGGTCATAGCCGGGATCAAAATGGTCGATCTTGATGTTGGGATAGAATATGATCTGTTCTTCGGTGGCTTTCTGTACCATGCTGTTCGTGATGCCTGCCGTGGACAGCGGGATGTAGGCGATCTTCACGTCGGCGGGCGTGCCCGTCAGGAAGCCGTAGACATCCTTTCCTTCAAACGATGCGGTCGCCGCCGCATCGTCGCCGCCGGCCGCATTGTCGCCGCCGGCCGCCGCGTCCTCGTCCGACGAGCCGCCGCAGCCGGCCGCAAACACGACGACCAGGGCGAGGGACATCAGCAGGGCCAACAATTTCTTCTTCATCTTCCTCCTCCTTTTTCACATTCACACTGCTTCCAAAAATACCGTGCGCCCTTCGGACGCGGCGCCGGGATGCGCGCCTTGCCTGAAGTTTGAACCATTACAGTCCTAGCATACCCCTTGTCGCAAAGCATTGTCAATAGTGAGCAATATCAGCAAAAATTATGAACCAACGACTAAAAATTATTGATTATCGATTGAAGCTTACAGGGGAACTCCGGTAAAGTAACCCTATGAAGCATCGATCGTTCGGCGGCGGGAAACCGGGGCGATCGGCCAAGAGAGGAGAGGGAAACGCCTATGCGAAACGAAGAGAGGCGCCGCGGGCGGCATATCGTGCAGCGTCCGCCGGAATATTCATTCTGCGCGGGCTGCGAGAGCTGCGCCGTCGTCTGCGCGCTCGTGCATGACGGCGTCGTGGGACCGGGGCGAAGCCGCCTGTTCGTGGACAGGGACAGCCGAACGATGGTGCATACCATACTGTCCTGCCAACACTGCTCGGATCACCCGTGTTATGAAAAGTGTCCCAAGAAGGGCGAGGCGATGCGCCTGGACGAAAACGGCGTCGCCTACATCGTCGAGGAGGCCTGCGTCGGCTGCGGCGCCTGCGCGCGGGCCTGCGCGTTCGAGCCGCCGCGCATCAATTTCATCAAGGACGCGCCCAAGCATCTGCGCAAGGCGCGCAAGTGCGATCTCTGCCGCGGGCGCGCCGAAGGGCCGGCCTGCGTGGAGTGGTGTCCCGTGCGCTGCATCGATGTCGGCGGCGGAGAGGAGGACGCGGTATGACGGAAGAAAGGGCGCCGTTCGGCTACGTCGGCAAGATCGCGCGCATCGATTTGACGGCCGGCACGGTCGAGCGCATCCCCACCGCGCGCTACGCGCCCGAGCACATCGGGGGGCGCGGCGTCTGCAACCGCATATTCTGGGAGGAAATGCGCCCCGGCATAGGGGCTTTGGATCCCGAGAACATGCTGATCTACATGACGGGTCCGACCACGGCCACAGGCATCCCCACGGGCGGCCGCAGCGTGTTCACGGGCATCTCCCCGAACAGCTTTCCGGAGCAGTACGCGTGGAGCGGCATCGGCGGTTCCGTGGGCGCGGCGCTGAAGTTCGCGGGCTGGGACGGCTTCATTCTGCAGGGCCGCGCGCCCGCTCACACCTATCTGCTCATCGACAACGACGACATACGCTTTCTGGACGCGGCGCCCCTGTGGGGGCTTCTCGTGCACGCGAGCCGGCGCAGGCTGGAGGAGCTGCACGGCAGGGACATCCGCAGCATGGTCATCGGACCGGCCGGGGAGAACCGCATGCGCAACGCGAGCATCACGACGAACAACGACAACGTGGCGGCCAAGGCGGGCTTCGGCGCCGTGTTCGGCGCGAAGAACCTGAAGGCCGTGGCGATCCGCGGCACGGGCGACGTGCGCCCGGCGGACGTCGGGAAGGTCTTTTCGTTGCGCGCGCGCATGGGCGAGCCCTATATGCGGCCGAGCCCCCTCGTGCGCGAGGCGACGCACGGCATGGACGGCAACGAGATCCCCGTCGAGGGCGGCTGGCTGCGCGGACAGGTCGCGTGCAGCCACGGCTGCAACCAGCACTGCAACCGCCTCATGATCGACATGAAATCGGCCTTCGGCCCCGAGCGGATCAATCAAGTGGAGAAGTGCGTCGGCATCTTCGCATACGGCTTTCAAGAGGATTGCTCGTGGACGCCGATCCAGAATTTCGAAACGGAGCGCAATCACTTTCTGGCATGCAAGATGCTCTCCCGCGAGATGCCGCCCGTCGACGCGGATGATCCGCACTTCGAGGCATTGTTCGCGCCCGTGCGCGGGGACAGGGTGGATTACTGGAAGCCCGACTTCGACAAGGGCAGCGTCATGATGGACCTGTGCAACGAATACGGCATAGACAAATGGGACGTGATCGTGTGGTATTTCACCTGGCTGTCGATGGCGAAGAAGGAGGGTCTGCTCGACGATTTGGACTTCGGCATGGAGCCGGACGTGGAATCGGAGGCGTTCGTGAAGCACTTCCTCGACATGATCACCTATCGCAAGGGGAAGTACGGCCCCATCTTCGCCGAGGGGATGGCGCGCGCCATACGAACGCTCGGCAAGGAGAAATACGGGGACGCGATCTATCACGGGCGCTATTCCCAAATGACGGGCGAGCGGCTGGACCTGCCCGTGAGCCTCGAAACGGCCTGGGGCCACAGCTACCATTGGCAGGGACGCGGCTTCGAGGGCACGATCAGCAAGCCGGGATGGATCGCGACGTCGCTCGCGCTCATGACCTCGACGCGCGACATGCAGACCGTCGCGCATCACCACGAAACCTACGACAATTACCTGCTTTTCAAGGATGATCCCTGCCACAGCACCGTGCTGGCGGACAGCGTGATCATGAACGAGAACAAGGCGGAGACGAAGGACAGCGTCACCTGCTGCGACTGGCAGAGCCCGAATCTGTTCTGGACGGGCATGGAGGCGGAGATGTTCACCGCCGCCACCGGCCTGCCCATGAGCGAGGCGGGGTTGAACGAGGCCGCCGAGCGCGCGCACCTGCTGTTTCGCGCCATCCTGATCCGCGATTTCGGGCGCGACAGGGACATGGAGGTGGCGGCCATCTTCCCGACGATGCAGTATCCCGATCCGCTGGGGCAGACCGTTGAATGGCAAGAATGGAATGATTTGGTTGATATCTATTACGCGCGGCGGGGCTGGGATGTGAAAACCGGATGGCCCACGCGCGAAACGTGGGAGCGGTACGGGCTGGCGGATGTGGCGGAGGAGCTGGCGGCGATCGGGAAGCTTCCGCGCTAAGCGAGGACAGGCAGGGGACGGGGCAGTCCGCTCCGCTCTTCGCAACGCCGCAAAGAACGCGGCGTTTACGCTCGCTGCGGTGGCCGCAAAGGGCGCGGCCCTGGAATACCGCAATGACGCTGCGCGGAATACCCCGTCCCCTGCCCCGAACGGATGACCGTAAGCATAACGGCGCGGCGAACTGAGAAAAAGGAGATGTACAAAATGGGCAGATTGGACGGAAAGACGGCCGTGGTCACGGGCGCGGGCTCCGGCATAGGGCGGGCGGTGGCCGTGATGTTCGCCAAGGAGGGCGCGCGCGTCGTGTGCGCGAACCGAACGGAGGCCGACGGGCAAAAGACGCTGGAGATGATCCGCGCGGCCGGCGGCGCGGGCGTCTACGTGCCGACGGACGTGCGGCGAAAGGAAGATATCGAGAAGCTGCGCGCGGAGGCGCTCAAGGCTTACGGCGGCGTTTCGACGCTGTTCAACTGCGCGGGCATACTCGTGCACGCGCCCTTTATGGAGCACACGGACGCGGATCTCGCGCAGGTCTACGAAACGAATTTCCGGGGTTATTACTGGATGATGCAGGCTTTTTTGCCTGCGCTTGTCGAGAACGGGCACGCCTCGATCACGAACGTGGCCTCCATCTCCGTCATGAAGCCGGAAACGAACGCCTATCTGTACGGCGCGATGAAGGCGGCGATCAACAAGATGACGCGCGATCTGACGCGCGAGTTTTCGCCGCGCGGCGTGCGGCTGAACGTGATCTGCCCGGGGCCGGTGCAGACCAACCTGACGCCCAAGTACGTGCGCGACAGCGCCGAGATACAGAATGAAATCATACGCACGACCTGCCCCGTGGGGCGGCTGGGCGTGCCGGACGACATCGCCTACGCGGCCGTGTGGCTCGCCTCGGACGAGGCGGATTGGGTTACGGGGAGTACGATCGTGATCGACGGGGGCGCCTGCAACATGTAATAACGCCGTGCAATTTTTACCCATAT
>JAISNR010000089.1 GCA_031276135.1 Eubacteriales Family XIII. Incertae Sedis bacterium
AAAACTCTCGGCGAGCGCCTGTACTTGGATTCGGGAACGCTTACGCCCGTGCTGAAAAAACTGGAGGCGGCGGGATTGGTTTCGCGTTCGCGTTCTGCCGAAGACGAACGCATCCTAACCGTGACGCCAACCGTTGCCGGCAGGAAGCTGCGCAAACGCGCGGTTGATATTCCCGCAAAAATGGGAACTTGTATCAGCATTGCACCCGAAGACGCGGCGACGCTTCATCAACTTTTATACAGGATATTGGGCGATTGGGAAAGGACACGGCTTTGACAAAGGCGAAGGCGTTCCTTCCTTGTCCCGCGACGCTGAAATCATTCTGTTCGTGTCAATACGGGGCTGTGCGGCAGGTCTGACAAATCGCGCGCCTCAGTCGAAAGCGGCATCGTAGCCGCAGACGCCGCCGTAGCGGCAGTACGCGCAGGCGCTCGCCTTGTCCGTGCGCGCGGGATGCGCGTCGATCACGCCTTCGGCCAGATTCTCGCAGCATTCCCGCACGCGTTGCGCGACCTCCGCGCGCAGGCGCGCAAAGGCTTCTTCGTCCAGCAGTCCGCGCGTGCCGGGAACGCTCTTCACAAGGCGAAGCTCTCCCGTTTCCTTGTCCGCGCACACGCGCAGGGGGAGGATGTTGGACCGCTTGTTCTCGTAGTGCGGTTCCTCGATGCGCTCCCCCGCGATCGCGCGCAGCACCTCCTGGTCGTCGAGCGCCACGCCGTCGAGGCGGAAGCGCTTGCGCAGTTCCCGCTCCGCCCGTTCCGCGAGCGCTTCTTCTCCGCCCGGCCACGCGGCGCAATCGATCTGCGGCCGGGCGATCCTGAAGTAAAACGCGCCGGCGGGCTTCAGGGGGGCCGGAGCGGCAGGGATCCCCTCCCCGCCCCGCGCCTCTGCGGGCGCGCCCGCGCCCGTCACGGCCGCGAGATACAGCATGAGTTGCAGACTCCGGCCGGCGCGCGCCTCCTCCTCGTCGAAGCGCTCGGCGCCCGATTTGTAGTCTATGATCTTCGCGCGGCCGCCGCGCAGCACGTCCAGCCTGTCGATGCGCCCCTCTATGCTGATCGCGCGCGCACCGTCAAGCCTGTGGACGATGGGCGGAAAGCGTCCGCCCTCGCCGAAACGCTCCTCGAAGTACATCGTTTCGATGCTGCCCGCCTTGACCTGCTCCGCGACGATCCAAGCCGCCGTCCCTGCGATCGCCCGTATGCGTTCGAGCCTGTACTGTTCCGGTTTGCCGTTCCCAAAGGCTTCCGCCTCTTCGCGCAGGGACGCGAACACGGCATCGACGCATTCCGCGCAATCCGACGCGGTAAGCCGCATCCACGCGGAATCCGCGTCGCAGACGCGCACGTCCGCGCGCGTCAACGCCTTGCAAAAAGCCATGATGACCCTGTGGAAGAGATCTCCCCTCTCCCGCGCGCCGATCTCGACGACGCGGGATTCCCGCGGCTGCAATCCGCGTGAGATGAAATGCGAGAACGGGCAGCGCGCGTAGCGTTCGAGCGACGAAGGGCTGAGCCGAATCGAGGGCGTTCCGTCCGTCCCGTACAATCGCCCCGCATAATCGCGCCCGATGCCGGCCCTGCCGTTCGAGAAGCCGAAGCCCTTCTCCAGCATCTCCGTTTCCTGCGGCGCATGCGCGCGGCAGTGCGCGTACACCGCCTTCCAGATCGGATGCGGCGCGCGGTCCCCGGGCGCTTCCCGCAGCGCGCGCGTGAGCGCGCCGAGCGCGCCGTCTGCGGTCGTCACCTGCTCCAAGGCGTCTTTTCGGCTGCGAATGTCCGTTTTCAAAGGCTGCTTCGGAAAGATCCGCCGAAGCCGCTCGAATACCGGCGACGGGCGGAGCTCGGCCCCCTCCGGGCTTGAAACGGCGCAGCCGATCCAAAGCCTCGCTTCGGGCCGCGACAGATTCCTGTAGATCGCGAGCTCCTCCTCTGCGGCGCGCAGGACCGCAACAGAGTCCGCTGCATCCCCGCGCGTCCCGAGCACGCGCGCGCGTTCCTCCTCGTTCAGCACGCCGTCGCGAACGCCTGCGGCCGGCAGCACGCCGTCGTTCGCCCCGAGCACGAACAGCGCCTTCACGCGGCCGGCGCGCGTGCGCTGCATCGTGCCGACGAGGATTTGATCCTGCGTGCTCGGCAACAGGCCGATCTCTATGCTCGCGAGTCCGGCGGCCAGCATGTCCGCGTAGTCCTCCCGCGACAGGAACGCATCCTCCAGTACCGCGACCATCTGGTCGAACACGCCGACCACGCTCTCCCATACCTGCGACAGCTCGTCCGCGTATTCGTGCCGGCCGCGCGCCCGCAGCGACGCGACGCCGGCTTCTATCTTCTCCGGCAGACGCGCCTCATCGCGCAGGAACAGGTAGAACGCCTCCGTCCTGCCCCGCACGCCGCGATCCTCCGCCGTCATGTCCGCAAATTTTTGGATGTGCGCCGCAATCAGGCTTCGCGCCACGTTCAGCGCGGCGAGCTTCCTCCCGCCGTCCGCCGCGCCGGCGTCCGTTTCGCCCCCCGCGCGGACCGGATCCGGGACCGCATCCGCGCGTTCGTAAGGGCTGAGCCGCTCGAAATCCCGAATCCACGGCCCTTTGCCCCGGAAGCGGAACTCCGTCGCGTATTCCTCGAGCATTTCGCACTGCTCGCGGCTGACGGGCGACAGGCCCGTCTTCATGAGCCGGCATACGTCCTCGACCCGCCAATCCCCCGCCGTGACCTCCGCCAGTGCCGCGATGTATTCGAGCACGGGGTTGTGGAGCAGGCTCTTCCGCCTGTCCATGAACACGGGCAGGCCGTGTTCCGAGAACACGCGCTTGATGATCGCCGCGCGCGCGTCCATGTCGTTGCAGATCACGAGGATGTCGCGGTATCTGTAAGCCTCTTCGCGGATGAGCCGCGAGATTTCAGCGGCGGCGCTTTCGGCCTCCGTATAATAATTGGAAGCGGCGAGGAAGGTCAACTCCGGTGCTTCCCCTTCATATTCCTCGAACGGATAGCTGAAGAGCTCCCGTTCGATGTGCGCCGCGGCCGGCGGACGGACGGGTGCGCCGGTCTGCGGGCGCGCGCCGGCGCCGTTTATGTCCTGCAATGCGCAGGGCCGGCCGGCGGCTGCGGCGCGTTCGCGGAGTCCGTGAATCATGCGCTCCGTGATGCGAAAGAGCTCCCTGTCGCGGCCGGACGCGGGCGGAATCTCGCCCGTGAGCGCGATGTGCACACCGCGCGCGCGGCCGATCAGCGCCTGCACGATGTCGAGATCGCGCGGCGTCAGGTAATCGAAGCCGTACATCCATATCTCGGCGTCCCGCACGAAGTCCGAACGCGGTATGCCGTCCGCGAACACGCGCAGATGATCCTCGCTGTCCAGATATTTGCCGCGAATCATCTCCTCATACGCGCCGTACACGCGCAGCACGTCCGCCAGCTTGCGCTTCAGGATCGGCTGCTCCTCGGCGCGCACCATGGCCTCCAGATCGGCGGGCGAAACATTGTGCAGCTTCAGCTCGGAGAGCAGGTCGTTCATCCGTTCGATGAAGGCCCTCTGCTTTTCCTGCCCCGCAAACGCCTCCAGCGCGCGCGCCTCCCGCTTCAGGATCACGGAGAGCAGCATGTGCCGCCCCGTGCGGCCGACGGGCGTCCGCGCGTCGCGCCCCGTTTCCGCAAGCACCCTGCGGCCAAGCCCGGACAGGCTGATGATTTCAAGGCGCATGAAACCCTTCCGCTTCAGGTGGTCAAAGGCGTCGCGCTCGGCCTGCAGCGTGAACTGATCCGGCACGATCACCGCGATGCTCCCCCGCTCAAGGCCCCGCTCCAACGCGTCGAGCCGCTCGCCGATGCGGGCGAACATAAAAGCCTCCCGGTCCGCGTTCGCGCGCCCCGTGCAGATCGTCAGCATGCCCGTTTGCAGACTCCGTATTTGCTTGCGTTCATATTCCCGCCTCCTTGATCTCCTCCGAATGAAACAGCACCTTATTTCGCATCAGATGCAAAGCAATCCCGAAAATCGGAAAGAACCGTGCTTCGATTGAACCTTTTGATTGTGCTTAACAAAAAAATCAACAGAAGGGCCTGTAAAACGCAGACGCGCGCTATAAAAGGCGCGCGAACACGATGCGGTCATTGCCCGACAGGTCCTTGCCGATCGCGGGCGTTTCATAGCGTCCCGTTCCCTCGATCAGGGCCGTGACGGCCGCCGCCTGATCAAAGCCGATCTCAAAGAAAAGCGCGCCGCCCTTCTTCAGACAGAGGTGCGCTTTTTCCATGAGCCGCCGGTAAGCGTCCAGGCCGTCCGCGCCGCCGTCCAGCGCCTCTGCGGGCTCATGCTCGCTGATCTCCGGCGCCAGCGTTCGCAGTGCGTCGCTCGGTATGTACGGCGGATTGGACACGATGATGTGATATTTGGCGCTGCCAAAACCCGTCCGCAACCCGTCGAACATGTCGCTTTCGGCAAAGCGGATGCGGCCATGCACGCCCAAGGCCGCGGCGTTCTCCCGCGCCGCGTCGAGCGCCGCGGGACTGATGTCCACAGCCTTCATGCGCAGGTCCGCCCTGTGCCTGCACAGGCTGACGGCGATCGCGCCGCTTCCGACGCCGATTTCTAGGGCGCGCCAACCGTGCGGCGGGCTCTTCTCGCGCTCCATGTACGCGAGCACGGCCTCCACGAGGCATTCCGTATCCCGGCGCGGTATGAGGACGCGCGCGTCCACCGCGAAATCGAGGCCCATGAATTCCCGCCTGCCGATGATGTAATGCAGGGGCTTCCGGGAAGCCCGCACGTCCAGCAGCTCAAAATATGCCTCGCAGAGCTTCTCGTCCGGCTCCTTGCTCCGATTCACGAAGAGCTGCGTCTTGTCCAGCTTCATCAAAAAGCAGAGCAGCTCTTCCGCGTCGGCTTTCGCTTCCTCGCATCCCGCGTCCGCAAGCCGCGCTTCGGCCACCCGCAACAGCTCCTTTATTTCCAATCCCATCAAAAATCCCTTCGCGCCGGCATTTAAAAATCAAATCAAAACCTGTCACCTTATATCAGTGGGCGCCGTTGCGGTCCACCAACACCTTCCGTATAACGCGTATGAAGTCCGCGTTCGACCTCGTATGCGCGAGGTGATCTATGATCATCTCGGTCACGTCCTGCGTGCCGAGGTTCGCCATGGCCCTGCGCATGATCCAGATGGCTTCGAGCTCCTCCTGATCCATCAGCAGGTCCTCGCGCCGCGTGCCGGATTTGTTCAGGTTGATGGCGGGGAAGATGCGCTTCTCGGACAGCTTCCTGTCCAGATGCAGCTCCATGTTGCCGGTGCCCTTGAATTCCTCGAAGATCACATCGTCCATGCGGCTGCCCGTTTCGACCAGGGCGGTCGCGAGGATCGTGACGCTGCCGCCTTCTTCCATCTTGCGCGCGGCGCCGAAGAACTTCTTGGGTTTGTAGAGCGCGCTCGGATCGAGGCCGCCGGAGAGCGTCCGGCCGGACGGCGGCACGACGAGGTTGTACGCCCGCGCGAGCCGCGTGATGCTGTCGAGGAGGATCACGACGTCCTTGCCGTGCTCCACGAGGCGCTGCGCCCGCGCCAGCACCATCTCCGCGACCTTGACGTGGTTCTGCGGCTGTTCGTCAAAGGTCGAATAGATGACCTCGCCGCTGATGGAACGCTGCATATCCGTCACCTCCTCGGGGCGTTCGTCCACGAGGAGCACGATCAATTCGACCTCCGGATGCGTCTTTTCGATCGTGTTCGCGACCTTCTTCAAAAGCACCGTCTTGCCCGCCTTCGGCGGCGCGACGATCAGACCCCTCTGCCCCTTGCCTATGGGCGCCACGAGGTTGATCAGCCGCATCGACAGGTCCCGCGAGCCGTCCTCGAGATTCAGGCGTTCCTTCGGAAAGATGGGCGTAAGGCTGTCGAAATCCGGCCTTTCGATGGAGATCTTCAGCTCGTCGCCGTTGACCTTGAACACGTACAACAGCGCGCCGAAGCGTTCCCCTTCGTTGGGGCGCCGCGAAACGCCGTTTATTTTGTCGCCTGTTTTGAGGTTGAATCTTCTGATCTGGGAGGGAGAAACGTAGACGTCCTTTTCGCTGGTCAGGAAATTGTGGAAACGCAGAAATCCGAAGCCCCCGTCGGCTATTTCGAGTATGCCGTCCACCTCGTAGCGGTTCTTGCGCTCATCGCTTTCGGCGGCGGATTCCTTCGCGGCCTCGCCCTGGCGGGCTGCGGGCTGCGATTCCGCTCCCGCGCCCCTCGGCGGGGTCTTGGCGTCGTCCGCAAGAGGCGGCGGCGCGGCTTCGGCCTGCGTGACAAGCTCTTCCGCCGCTGCGGCCGCAGTCCTGCGCGATCGTCGTGCCGGCCCGGGCCTGCCCGCCGCGGGTGCCGCAGGCGCATCCCCGCCTCCCGGGTCCGAACCGTTCGCCGTAAGCGCCGACAGGAGCTCGGCCTTTTTCAGCTTGTCATAGCCCGGGATCTTGAACGCCCGCGCGATTTCGCGCAGCTCCGCAATCTTCTTGGACCTCAGTGTTGATTCATCCATACTATTCTCCTTGTCCCTCGGCGGCGTTTTCCTTCGCCTCTTTCCCGGTCCCTTCTTCGTCGGCTTCTTCCCCGGGCGCGCCCTCCGGCGCGATCGGCTCCGGCTGCACGGAATATATCTCGCGGATTATTTCTTCTATTCCCATCGTGTCGGGATAGAGATATTTCGCGTCGGATTTGTGCGGCAGCGTATAGGTGGAGATGCTCTCCTCCGACATGCCCATCGCCTTTTGCGCCAGATACAGCATCTTGCTCATGGGCATATCCGAGGTCACGTTCTCGCGGATGGTCGCGGCAAGCTT
>JAISNR010000100.1 GCA_031276135.1 Eubacteriales Family XIII. Incertae Sedis bacterium
CGGTGTACAAATCGGACATCGACAGCAACAAGCACGTGAACAACATCCGATACTTTCACTGGCTGATCGAATCGCTGCCCGACGAAACGGCGGAGCGCCTGTTTCTGCGCCGCATCGACGCGCGCTTCTACTCGGAGGCGAAATACGGCGAAAAGATACGGATTTACCGCGAAGAACCGGCGCCGGGCGTCTTCCTGCACACGATGCGAAGCAACGCGGACAATCGGCTGTTTGCGGCGGCGCATTCGGTGTGGAGCGAAGCGCAAGGCCCGGACGCGACATAGCTTTCCCGGGGCAGACGGGCCGGCGTCGCGCGGAGGCGGCGCGGTCACACAGGGTCGGCCGGCGGGCCGGCGAAATCCGCAGCCGCCGTGCGAATTCCCGCGCGCCGCTACAGCGCCAGGCGCATGACCTCGGGAAAACAGCTCACGTTGTACTGCGGGCAGCCGAAGCACTCAAAAAAGGTCGGCGCGCCGTCGCGCGGCACGGTGACGAAGCCGTGCTTGCGGAAGAAGCCCGGCGCCCGCGCGACGAGGAACATCTCCCGGCCGCCGCGCGCCTTCGCCTCGCCCAAGGCGAGACCCAGCAGCTTCGAGCCCAGCTTTTGCGCGCGGTATTCGGGTTCCGCGGCGATGCCGTCGATGATGAAAGCGCCCTCGCGCAGCGCCAGCACGCAGCCGCCGACGAGCCGCCCCTCGCCTTTGTCCGAAGCCGCGCCACCGCCGCCGGGCCGCGCCTTGTCCTCTCCCTCGTTCCGCGCGCCGCGTTCGCCGCCCGCGTCCGCGCGCGCCGCCACGGCCTTCCAACATTTTATAATATCCGTCGGAATCTCGTCGTCCACCGAAAATTCAAGCTCGTTCCGTATAAACAGCGCGACGAGGGCGTCGTAATCGTCCATTTCGGAGATTTCGGGCATCCCGGCCGCCTCAGCGCCCTCGCGGGCGACACCCCGCTCATTTTTAGAAATCTCTACCATATGGACGCCTCCATGTCGTCGCTCCGCGTGTTCACGCGCAGCCTCCTGTGCAATACCGATATTTCGACGGGCAGCTTGCCGCCCGTTTCGCCGTCCATGTCCGTCACGATATCCTGATTCGACTCGATGCGCAGGGCGGCGGTTTTGAACGATATGACGTTCTTGTTCACGGGATGCTGGCCCGTCATGACGGCGATCAGAAGCGGCGCGAGCTCCACGATGGGCATCTCCCGGAATAGGATCACGTCGAGGAGGCCGTCGTTGATCAGCGCGTCCGGCGCGAGCCGCCTGAAACCGCCGGCCGAGCGGCCGTTCATGACGAGCATGAAGTATATGTTCGCTTCCAAATCGAAGGCTTCGCAGGTGACCCGCACGAAGATGGGGCGCAGGTTCGGCAGCTCGCTGAAGCCCTTGAGATAGTAGGAAATCACGCCCAGCGTGTTCTTTAGGGCGGGATCCGTCTTCTGGCTCACGTCGGCGAGCATCCCCATGGCAAACACGTTGACGAAACAGCGCTCGCCCGCGAGACCGACGTCGGCCAAGGTGTATTTTTCCCCGAGCGCGATGGAGATCATGTCGTCGAGCCTGTTCGGCAGATCCATGTAGGAAGCGAAATCGTTGGCCGTTCCGGCGGGGAAGATCGCGAGCGGCAGCTCCGCGTTGTGCCGGATCATGGCGTTGACCATGGAATGGATGGTGCCGTCGCCGCCGGCGGCGATGAGCTTGCGATATTCGCCCGGGCGCATGCGCGGGAACACCTCGTCGAGAAGTTTTTCGCCGCGTTCCGCGCGAACGGGAACGACGAACATCCCCTTTCTCTGGAAGCGGTCTATGATGACGTCGAGATTGTCCTTGAACACGCCGTTTCCCGCGTAGGGATTATAAAACAGCAGAACCTTGTCTCGTTTTTTCATACACATCCTCCCTGACCGCTCCGAGCAGGTACAGCGATCCCGAAACGACGATCACATCGAAATCCCCTCGGCGGCGCCACGCCTCCTCCATCGCGCGCGCGGGATCGGCGACGGCCGCGACGGGCTTTCCCGTCCTTTCGAGCGCGGCGCAAAGCTCGGCGGCCGGAAGCCGCCGCTCGTTCCTCGGCTCGGTGGCGATGTACGCATCCGCCACGCGGTCGAAGCAATCGATCATCGGCGACAGCGCCTTGTCGCGCAGCACCCCCGCGACGAGCAGAATCCGCTTGCCGGGAAACAGTTCAAGCGCGGTTTCGGCCATGGCCTCGGCGCCGGCCGGATTGTGCGCGCCGTCGAGGACGACGGTCGGTTCGCCCGGAAGCACCTCGAAGCGTCCGGGCTGACGGGCCTCCTCCATCCCTTCGCGCAGCAGGACGCCGTCGGTCGCGAGCAGCGCCTTCCCGCGCAGCAGCTCGATCGCGCACAGCGCGCAGATCGCGTTTTCGACCTGGTGCATGCCCGGCATCGACACGCGGATGTCGCTGTAATGTTTTCCCATAATGCTCGCGTTGAAGGCGTAGCCGCGAGGGGATTTTCGCACGCCGCGCGCCTCTATCCTGTGGGCGTCGATCAGGGGCGCGCCCCGCTCGTAGGCCACGCCCGCGATGACCTTTGCCGCCTCCGCGTCCGCCACGTTGACGATCACGGGGCAGCCGGGTTTGATGATGCCGGCCTTTTCGCGCGCGATCTCGGGCAGCGTGCTTCCCAGTCTGTCGGTGTGATCGAGCGATATGGAACTGATCACGCAGAGCTCGGGCCGCTTGACGACGTTCGTGGAATCGCCCCTGCCGCCCAAGCCGACCTCTAACACAAGGAATTCCGTTCCATTTTTGGAAAAATACAAAAATGCCACGGCCGTCAGCACCTCGAATTCCGTCGGGGATTCCGCGCCTTCGGCCAGCATCGCGTCGACCCGCTCCATGACTTCGCGCGTGCATTCCGCGAGCTCCTCCTCCGTGATGCGCTTGCCGTCGAATTCGATGCGCTCGAAGAAATCGACGACAAAGGGCGAGGTGTACAGCCCCGCCTTGATGCCGTGCCGGCGCAGCACGGAATAGATGTAGCGGCAGACGGAACCCTTGCCGTTCGTACCCGCCACGTGTATGACGCGCATGCCGTCCTGCGGGTCGCCGAGCCGGGCCATCAGGGCGCTTATGCGCTCGAGCCCGAGCTTGCTGCCGAATCGTTCGAAGCGGTGTATCAGCTCCACCGGGTTTTCCGTTTTCGTCATGAGAGCTTCTTTTCGACGACGGCGATGCGCGCGGCGAGCTTCGCCGCCATTTCCTCGCAGGCCGCGAGCCTCTCCCGCTCCGCGTTCACGACCTTGGCGGGGGCCTTGCCCGTAAAGCCGGGGTTCGCGAGTTTCGCGCTTATGCGCGCGACGTCGTCCGCGACGCGGGCGTTTTCCTTGTGCAGGCGCTCAAATTCCGCTTTGTAATCGATCAGCTCATCCAGAGGGATGAAGATCTCCGCCGCGCCCGTCACGGCCGAAGCCGTTTCCTCGGGCAGCCCCGATTTGTCCGAGGCGTATTCGATTGCGGCGAGGCCGGCCAACTTTTTCAGATGGCCTTCTTCGCGCCGCAGGGCCTCGAGGTTTTCGGGCGAGGCCACGATGACGGCGTTCAGGAGCTTTGACGGAGCGGCGGCGGCCTCCGCCCGGAGGTTTCGTATGCTTCGTATGACCTCCTTCGCCTTCTCTATGCGCTCGGTGGCCGGATCCGGGCCGTCCGGGGGCGCGGTTTCGGGCCAAGCCGCCCGGATGAGCAAGGATTCCGGGGAAGTCTCATCCCGCGTTCCGGCTTGGGCGGGCGCGCCGCCTTCGGGCGGCAGGAAGCCCCATATTTCCTCCGTGATGAAGGGCATGAAAGGGTGGAGAAGCTTCAATATGTCGCGCAGCACGCGGGTGAGCACGGAGAGCGCGCGCGCCTTTTCGGCTTCGTCGCCGCCATAGAGCCGCTCCTTGACGAGCTCTATGTACCAGTCGCAGTAGTCGCTCCATGTCAGCTCGTAGATCTTTTGCGCCGCCACGGACAGCTCGAAATTTTCCATGTTGCGCGTGATTTCGGCGGCGGCCTCCGCCGTCCTGCGCAGCATCCACAGGTCTTCGTCGGCAAGAGCGCCGTCTTCGCCGCCGGCCGGAGTACCGGCCGGGGTCGCGGAGTCGCCGTCGGGCCGTGTGCCGGTTGCGGACGCCGAATCGCCGGCCGTGGCGCCGTCCTCGCCGTCCGCCGCAGGAAGGTTCATGAGCACAAAACGCGAGGCGTTCCACAGCTTGTTCGCGAAATTGCGCGCGCCCTCGAGCTTTTCCGTTTGAAAGCGCATATCGCCGCCGGCGGAAACGCCGGAGATCAGCGTGAAGCGCAGGGCGTCCGCGCCGTAACGCTCGATGATCTCCAGCGGGTCGATGCCGTTTCCGAGGGATTTGCTCATCTTGCGCCCCTCGGCGTCGCGCACGAGACCGTGTACGTACACCCGTTCAAAGGGAACGTCTCCCATGATTTCCAGTCCCGAAAACACCATGCGCACGACCCAGAAAAAGATGATGTCGTAGCCCGTCACGAGCACGTCCGTGGGGTAAAAATACGCGAGTTCCTCCGTGTTTTCCGGCCAGCCCAGCGTCGAAAAGGGCCACAGCGCGGAGCTGAACCACGTGTCGAGCACGTCCTCGTCTTGGCGCAGTTCGGTCGCGCCGCAGTCCGGACATGCGCGCGGAGTCTCGGAGGCGACGGCGATGCCGCCGCAGGCGTCGCAATGCCAGGCGGGTATCCTGTGTCCCCACCAGAGCTGCCTCGAGATGCACCAATCGCGCACCTCCGCGAGCCAGTGCAGGTAGATCTTCTCGAAGCGCTCCGGCACATGCGTCAAACGCCCCTCCTTCGCGGCCAGAATCGCGGGCCGCGCCAGTTCTTCCATGCGGACGAACCACTGGTCCGAAAGCAGGGGTTCTATGACGGCGCCGCAGCGGTAGCATTCGCCGATGGGTATGACTTTTTCCTCCGTCTTTACGAGGAAGCCCGCCTCCGCGAGCTCCGCCACCCACGCCTTTCGGCAGGCGAAGCGATCCATGCCCATGTATTTTTCCGCAAGGCCCGTCATGGCCGCGTTCTCGTCTATGCAGGAGGGCATGTCGAGCCCGTGCCGCTCGCCGACCTCGAAGTCGTTCGGATCGTGGGCCGGCGTGATCTTGACGGCGCCCGTCCCCTTCTCGGGGTCGGGATACGCGTCGGCGATGATCGGGATCCGCCTGTCCGTGAGCGGGATGAGCACCTGTGTGCCCACGAGCGCGCCGTAGCGCGCGTCGTCGGGATGCACGGCGATCGCCACGTCCGCGAACATCGTTTCCGGCCTCGAGGTCGCGACGACGATGCCCTCGCCGCCGTCCGCACCCGGGTAGCGGAAATACCAGTACGTCCCTTTCCTGTCCTCGTGTTCCACCTCCGCGTCGGAGAGGGAGGTGCCGCAGCGCGGGCACCAATTGATCAGCCTGTTGCCGCGATAGATCAAACCCTTTTCGTAAAGCCGGACGAAGTATTCGCGCACGGCCCGGTTGCAGCCCTCGTCCATCGTGAAGCGCTCCCGCTCCCAGTCGCACGAGTTCCCGAGCTTGCGCATCTGCTCCGTGATCTTGCCGCCGTAGACGCGCTTCCATTCCCAAGCCCGCTTCAGAAATTCCGCGCGGCCGAGCTCGTGCTTGCTCTTGCCCTCCGTCGCCAGAATCTCCTCCGCGACCTTCATCTCCGTCGCGATGCTCGCGTGATCGGTTCCCGGGAGCCACAGCGCGCAACGGCCCTGCATGCGCCGCCATCTCGTCAGCACGTCCTGCAAGGTCTGGTCGAGCGCGTGCCCCATGTGCAGCTGCCCCGTGATGTTCGGCGGCGGCATCACGATGGCGAAAGGCTTCTTCGCGCGGTCGATCACCGCGTGAAAAGCGCCGCTCTTTTCCCAGGCGGCGTAGATTCTCTCCTCAAACGCCTTTGGATCGTAATTCTTTGCAAGCTTCGCGTCTTGTTTCATGTTCTGTCTCCAAATGTTGATATCAATCAAAACTACTCGAATGCCGCGTCAGTTTTGTTCAGATCGGGTTCTGCCGAACCATTTGGCTCCCGGAGCGTACACAAGACGTACGTGAGGAAGCCAATATGGGGCGGCAGGTTCCGAGATGGGCAAAAATGGCGTGGCGTTCGAGTAGTAACCTCCCAATGCATCACTCCGCGAGCGTCCCCAGTATAACACGCAACGCGTTGAACCTGCCCGTGTCCCGCTTCCCGAAGCCGTAGCCCACGCCCGCGACGTTGATCGCGGGCAGGCGCGTGCAACGGGCGCCCAGCCCCTTCAGTATGCCGAAGCCCGTGGGCGTCACCATCTCGGTGTTCACGTCCTCCCCGACGATGCTGATGCCGCTGCCCTTGAGCATCTCCATCACCGCCGGCACGGGCACCGGTATCATACCGTGTCTGCAATGTATGAATCCGCTGCCGTCGTGAACCGGCGAGCACAGGATCTCGTCCGCGCCGAGCATGTCCACGCAGATCGCCGCGCCGACGATATCGACGATGGAGTCCAGCGCGCCGAC
>JAISNR010000067.1 GCA_031276135.1 Eubacteriales Family XIII. Incertae Sedis bacterium
CGCATACCGAACAACGGCTATCTCAAGAAGTGGGCCGACCAAGGCGTGCTGCTGCTCAACAGCGTGCTCACCGTGCGCGCGCATCTGGCGAACTCGCACCGGGACAAGGGCTGGGAGGAATTCACGGACGCGGTGATCCGCGCAGTGAACGCGCAGGACAGGCCGATCGTATACTTCCTGTGGGGTCGGCCCGCGCAGGCGAAGCGCCGCATGCTGAACAACCCGCACCATCTGGTGCTGGAAGCGCCGCATCCCAGCCCGCTGTCGGCGCATCGGGGTTTCTTCGGATGCGGACATTTCGGCAAGGCCAACGCCTTCCTTGAGGAAAACGGCGTCCGGCCGATCGATTGGCAGATCGAGGACATTTGAAAATTTAAAAACGGTGCGGCGTTTGACCGCTTGCCCGTAAGGAGAAGGACATGCGCAATTATCTGATCGTGATCGACATGCAAAACGACTTTGTGAACGGCGCGCTCGGCAGCGCGGAGGCCGCCGCGATCGTGCCCGCCGTCGTCGAAAAGATATGGAGCTTCGACGGCGACGTTCTCTTCACCTACGACACCCACGGCGCGGATTACCCGCAGACGCGCGAAGGGCGCAAGCTGCCCGTCGCGCATTGCGTCGAGGGGACGGAGGGTTGGCGCCTGCACGGAGAGCTGGAGGATGTGCGCTTCAAGATCGGGGGCAAGGCGTTCACAAAGACGACCTTCGGCTCGCGGGAGCTCGCCGCGTATCTGATGCTCGAAAACGAAAAAACGCCCATCGGGCGCGTGGAGCTCGTGGGACTGTGCACGGACATCTGCGTCATTTCAAACGCCCTGCTGTTGCAGGCATTTCTCCCGGAAACGGAGATCGCGGTAGATGCCTCCTGTTGCGCCGGCATCACGCCGGAGGGCCACACGCGCGCGCTTGAGGCGATGCGCACCTGTCAGATCGAGGTCCTGTAGCGGGGCGGGTATCGCGGCATTTGAATACTTTTGATTCAAGCTTTGAACGGCAAAAAGAGGGGGACGTGCATCAAAGCCGGACGATCTTTGCGATATAGCCCGCCTTCGCGGCGTCCTCCGCCTCGTGTTCGAACACGGTCGTGATGTGCGCCCGCAGCGTGGCCGCGCCGGACGCGAGCTTCACGTCCAGATCCGCCTCCATGTCGGGCGTCTGCCGGTTCAGCTTCAGAACGGCGTCGAGCAAATATTCGCGGTGCTTCGCATCGATCTCCTCGCAGCTCAGCAGGAAATGCCGGAAACCCGATATGCTCTCGTCGCCAAGGCCCGTCATCTCCCGGAAACCCTTGGACAGGCTGGCGGTATCCGTCTTGATGTCGTAATCGACCAGAGCGTCGTCCGTGAGCTTTGTGATGATGCGGCGCTTCGCCTGTTCGAGATCGGCCAGATTCGCGGCGTCGGAGAGGAGCAGGATGTCGGAATCCGCGATCTGCACACTCGGCGCCGAAGAGGTCAGCACGGACTTCTCCTTGATTTTTTCGGGATCGAGGAATTGAACGGCGATCTTCTCGAAGGACGCGAGCATCTCCGGATTGAACACGCCGCATTCGCCGTCCACGATCATCTTCACGGCCACGTCGTGGCTGAGCGCGGGCTTGTACACGCGGTCGCTCGTGAGCGCGTCGTAGACGTCGGCCAGCGACACGACCTGCGCCCAAAGCGGTATCTCGTCGCCCTTGAGCCCGTCCGGATACCCCCTGCCGTCCCAGCGCTCGTGGTGGTGGCGGCAGATGTCGTAGCAATATTTGTAATAAGCGAGATTTCCTGTGAAATTTATGCTCTCCAGTATCGCGCAGCCCTCCGTCGTGTGGGTTTTCATGACGGTGAATTCCTCGGCCGTGAGGCGGCCGGGCTTCAAAAGCACGAGGTCGGATATCGCGATCTTACCGATGTCGTGCATGGCGGAAGCGCTGGCGATGTCGTTTATTTCCTCCGGCGACAGGCGATACTTCTCGTTGAGCTCCGAAAGGGTTTCCAGCAGGATCTTGGTCAGCGCGCGTATGCGGATGATGTGCTGGCCGGATTCGTGGTCGCGAAACTCGACGGCGGTGCTCAGCGCATCGATCACAAAGGTATTCGACATCTTCAGCTGCTCGTTTTGGAGCTCGAGCGCCTTGGTCTGCCGCTCCACCATGTCCTCCAGGTAGAACTTGTGGAGGAAGAGATCCACGGTGTTCTGCACGCGGCGCCTTACGATGTCGGGGTTGAACGGCTTGTTGATGATGTCGACGACGCCCATGGAGTAGCCCATCAGCGCCTTTTCCTCATCGCTTTCCGCCGTGATCATGATGACGGGTATGGTTTCTATGGATTTGTCCAGAATCATATTTTTGAGCACACCGAAGCCGTCCATGACGGGCATGACGATGTCGAGCAACACGATTGCGATCGTCTGTCCGTATTCGGCGATCAGGTCAAGCGCGACCCGGCCGTTCTCCGCTTCAAGCACGTTGTACTGCTCGTGAAACAATTCGTAAAGAATCTCTCGGTTCAATTCTATGTCGTCCACAATCAGGATGTTTCTTCGATCGGCGCTCATTCATAAAATCCTTTCCTTACAGAGAACCCGCGCATCCGGAGGCGACGGAAACCCCGCGCGATGCAAAAGCCGAAGCCATTACTATTTATTCTACACCAATCGCGGGGCAAGTGCAAATTATTTAACCCCGAGAGAGAGAGTTTTTTGAAATGTTAAAAATTTCATTTAAATAAATTATTTTCCGATTGACAAGCCCCGGCGGTGCGTGGTATAATCGCCCGTAGCCGCGAATCAAGAAGGTTCGCTTTTGAAGATATTGTCGCAGGAACGATGAACACAAGCCACGAAGGTTTGTAAGGCCGCGGAAAAACGGCTTTCTTTCCGTCGCGGCTTTCTTTTTGTTTGGGAGGGAATCATGAAGAGATTTATTTTTGCAATCGCGCTGTTGTTTTGCCTGACGGCGGCGCTCGCCGGCTGCGGGGGCGGTTCCGACGCGGGCGCGTCCGAAGGAGGCAGCGAAGCGGACGCGGCTTCTGCGGAGGGCGGCATCGTGGCCTATGTGGGCACGACGGTCTTTGACGGCAGCCTCGATCCCGTGAAGGGCGCCATGAGCTACGGCTATTCGTTCACGAACGCGGCGCTTCTGAAGGTCAACCCGGATTCGGAATACGTCGGGGATATGGCGACGGACTGGCGCGTCAGCGAGGACGCGCTCGTCTACACCTTCGCGCTGCGGGAGGGCGTGAAGTTCAGCGACGGCTCCGACATGACCGCTGAGGATGTCGTGTTCACCTACGAGACGGTGAAGGCGCGGCAGGCCGAGAACGAGAACGTCGATCTCACGCGGCTCGCCTCCGTCTCCGCGCCGGACGAGCGCACGGTCGTGTTCACGCTTTCGGAGCCCTTCTCGCCCTTCCTCGACACGACGGCCCTGCTCGGCATCGTTCCGAGCGACGCCTACGACAGCGAGGCCTTCGATCGTTACCCGATCGGCACGGGGCCGTGGACGATCGCGCAGTACGACGCGAACCAACAGATCATCGCAACGCCCAACGAACACTATTACGAAGGCGCCCCGTCCATAGGCCGCGTCACGCTCGTGTACATGGACGGCGACGCGGCGCTCGCCGCCGCCCGCTCCGGGGAGCTCGACGTCGTGATGGTCAGCCCGAATTACGCCTCCGAAACCGTGGAGGGCATGACCCTGTTCCCGCTGGAAACGATGGACGTGCGGAACGTCAGCCTGCCCGTGCAACCCGCCGAGGAACGCGACGGCGTCACGGTCGGAAACGATGTGACCGCCGACAAGAGCGTCCGCGAAGCGCTCGCCGTCGGCATAGACCGCAAGACGATCATCCAAAACGCCTTCAACGGCATCGGCAAGCCCGCGGTCGGATTCACGAGCAATTTGATCTGGGCGAGCGGCACATCCTATGAGGACAACCGCAAGGAGGAAGCGAACGCGCTGCTGGAAAGCGCGGGCTGGATCGACGCGGACGGCGACGGCTTCCGCGAAAAGGACGGCGTCGCCTGCGAATTCGACGTGCTCGCCGCAGAGGATCGCTACGTGCTGGCGGCAGCGCTCGCGGAGGACGCGGCGGCGCTCGGCATAAAGATCAACGCGCACGCGTCGAGCTGGGACGAGATCATGGCGCGCTCGAGCACGGCGGGCGTCGTGTGGGGATACGGTCAATACAGCCCGACGGTCATCCGCTCCTTGCTCGATTCCGAGGGGGCTTTCAGCGGCGGCTTCGACAACGTCGTGGGCTATTCCAACCCCGAGG
>JAISNR010000228.1 GCA_031276135.1 Eubacteriales Family XIII. Incertae Sedis bacterium
AATTATATTGAGCGCTTCATGCGCGATTCCAAGATCATGCAGATATACGAGGGGACGAATCAGGTTCAGAATCTGGTCATCGGCCGTTTTGTCATGAAGAGCGATTACGCTTATTGAGCGTTGCGGGCGAATGCCCGACAAACGCGAACGGAGGGTTCAATGTATAAAAATTCTGTGGTGGAGTGCAAGCTTTCGGACGGGATCGCGGTCGTCACGATCGACAATCCGCCGATGAATCCGCTCTGCAAGGATGCGATCGACGGGCTCCGGGACAGCTTCAACCTGCTTCTCAAGGAAGACAGCGTCCGCGCCGTGATCCTCACCGGCGCCGGCGAGAAAGCCTTCGTCGCCGGTGCGGACATCAAGGAGTTCCCCACGTGGACGCAGGACATGGCGGAGGATCTGGCCGAGAAGGGGCAGAGGATATTCTCGCAGATCGAGAACTTCCCCGCGCCCGTCATCGCGGCGATCAACGGCTTTGCGCTGGGCGGCGGTCTTGAACTCGCGCTGAGCTGCGACATCCGGATCGCTTCCGAAAACGCGCGGATGGGACTCCCCGAGGTATCTCTCGGCATCATCCCGGGATACGGCGGCACCCAGCGGCTCAGCAGGACCATCAATCCGGGCGATGCGAAACGGATGATCTACACGGCCGAGATGATCAAGGCGGACAAGGCCTTGC
This sequence comes from Eubacteriales Family XIII. Incertae Sedis bacterium, assembly GCA_031276135.1. Taxonomy (GTDB): domain Bacteria; phylum Bacillota; class Clostridia; order Peptostreptococcales; family Anaerovoracaceae; genus JAITLA01. The sequence goes on from JAISNR010000228.1 coordinate 683, forward strand.
AGCTCGGTCTGGTGCAGGAGGTCTTGCCGCTCGCATCCCTCATGGACAAAGCCTTTGAGATCGCAAAGAAGATCTGTGCGAACGCGCCGATCGCGGTCAGGGGGACGAAGCGGGCGGTCAACAGCGAGAGGAACATGACCATCGCGCAGGGCCTCGCGGAAGAGCTCGCCGTCACGAGGCAGGTGTTCGGCAGCGAGGACAAGAAGGAAGGCGTGGACGCCTTCATCAACAAGCGCAAGGCGGACTTCAAAAACAGATGACCGCACGCGAACCGAAAGCAGGAGGATTTACGATTATGAGCAATTGTGTAATAACGGCAGCCACGCGAACCGCAGTCGGTGCCTATCTCGGCAGTCTGAAATCCGTCGAGGAACAGGATTTGGCGGCGGCGGTTCTCACGGAGGCCATGAAGCGGTCGAAGATCACCGTCGATCAAGTGGATCAGGTGATTTTGGGCGATGTGTTCGGTTACACGCCGAACGTGGCAAGGTGTGCGTCCCTGCTCGCCGGCATTCCGATCGAAACCCCGGCGTTCACGGTCGACAGGCAGTGCGCTTCTTCCCTGCAGGCGGTCATGTGCGCCGTGCAGGACATCGTGTCCGGCAATTCCGAAATCGTACTCGCGGGCGGCGTTGAAGTGATGTCGCGTCTGCCTTACTACCTTGATCCGTCGGTGCGGGCCGAACCGATGCGCCTCGGCGACAAACCCCTCTACGACACCTTCACGCACGGGGTGACGATCGTTCAGCCGAACTCCCTCTATCCGGGCGTGAACATGGGCATCACCGCCGAGAACGTGGCGGAGAAGCACAAGATCACGCGTGAGGAACAGGACCGCTTCTCCTACGACAGCCAGATGAAGATGAAGAAGGCGCAGGAGGAAGGGAAGTTCAAGGAAGAGATCGTGCCCTTCGAAGTCAAGCTCAGGAAATCGAGTTATATCTTCGACAAGGACGAGCACCCGAAACCCGACACGACGCTGGAATCTCTGGCGAAGCTCAGGCCCGCGTTCAAGAGGGACGGCGGCACGGTAACGCCCGGCAATTCGTCCGGCATGAACGACGGTTCCTCGGCGGTGGTCGTGATGTCGGAGGAGAAGTGCAAGGCGCTCGGCCTGACGCCCATGGTCAAGATCCTGTCCGTGAGCGCCGCCGGCGTCGATCCGCGCGTGATGGGCCTCGGCCCCGTGCCCGCGACGAAGAAGGCGCTGGCCAAGGCCGGCCTGAAGCTCGAGGACATCGACCTCTTCGAGTTCAACGAGGCTTTCGCGGCGCAGAGTCTGGGTGTGCTCAAGGAGCTCAACATGGACATGGGCACAGAGCTTTACAAGAGGGTGAACGTCAACGGCGGCGCGATCGCCCACGGGCACGCGCTCGGCAACAGCGGCACGCGCCTTCTGACGACCCTGATCTATGAGATGAAGAAGAGAGGATCCAAGTACGGCGCGGTCTCTCTCTGCATCGGCGGCGGACAGGGCATGACGCTGATCGCCGAAAACTGCAAATAGTTCCGCAAAATCGATTGATCTGAGAGCGTGCAAACGCCCGATCGTCTTGGGGCGGCCGGGCGTTTGCATTTTGTGATTTCGGAGGTAACAAAATGGGCTGGCAGGATATCTACAAAAGCAGACTTTGCACCGCAGAAGAAGCGGTAAAGCACGTAAAATCGGGCGATACGATATGGATGGCGCACTGCGCGGGCGAACCGCCGGCGCTGACGGACGCATTGGCTGCGGACGCCGCGCGTCTTGAGAACGTCGAGATCATGCACGGGGTGAATTTCGGGCTCGGGAAATACGGTCGTCCCGAGATGAAAGGGCATTTCCGCCCCAATCTGATATTTCTCGGCGCAAACCTGAGGGCCTGCGTTGCGGACGGATGGGGTGATTTCACGCCTGCGTTCTTCCATGAGGCGCCCATACTGTTCCGTTCGGGCCGGCTGCCTCTGGATGTGCTCATGCTTCAGGTGACGCCGCCCGATGAGCACGGATACTGCAATCTCGGAACCTCCGTCGATTATACGTTGCAGGGCGTCAAAAGCGCCAAGACCGTAATCGCGCAGGTGAACGATCAATTCCCCTACACCTACGGCGACGGCTTCGTACACGTTTCGGAACTCGATCACATCGTGGAGGCAAGCACACCGATGTTCGAGATACAGCCGCCGGAGATCGGGGATGTCGAAAGAGCGATCGGAGAACACTGCGCGTCGCTCGTGGAGAACGAATCGACGCTCCAGCTCGGAATCGGCGCCATACCCGACGCCGTGATGCTGTTTTTGAAGGACAAAAAGGATCTGGGCATCCATTCTGAGATGATCTCGGACGGCACCATGGCCCTGTATGAATCCGGCGTAATCACGAACCGCAAAAAATCCATGAACCGGGACAAAATGACGGTTACCTTCCTGCTCGGGACGAATAAGCTGTACAAGTTCGCGGACAGAAACCCCGCAGTCGAGGTCAGGCCCGTCGATTATGTGAACCATCCGATCGTGATCAGCCAGCAGTCCAAGATGGTCGCGATCAATTCCGCGCTCCAGATTGACATACAGGGGCAGGTCAACGCGGAGGCGATGGGCTTGCGCCAGTACAGCGGCATGGGCGGACAGCTGGACTTCGTCAGAGGCGCAGGAATGGCGGAAGGCGGCAAATCCATCATAGCCATGCCCTCTGTCGCCGTCAAGAAGGACGGAACGAAGATATCGAAGATCGTGGCTTTTCTGGACCAAGGCGCACCCGTAACCACATCGAGAACCGATGTCGACTACGTCGTGACGGAATTCGGAATCGCGCCGTTGAAGGGTTATTCCCTGCGGCAACGCGCGAAGAATCTGATTGCCATAGCCCACCCCGAGATGCGGGATGGACTGGCGGAGGAATTCGAAAAAAGGTTTAAAACCAAGATTTAACGCCACTGCGGCATCCGCCGGGAGCGACGGCCAAGCAAGGCCCGCCGCTCCCGATGCCGGTCCGCATCGAATCGGAAGCCTTCCGCTTATCTCGGTGCGTGCCGGGACCTACGTATCGCGATCCGGCGCGCGCGGCGGTTTCAAATTGCCGATCTTTTGGCTCCGCTCGCGCAGGATGCCCGCGATGTCCTCGAGCGGGACATCGCGGTGCGCCATCAGGACGAGCAGGTGGTAGAACAGGTCGCAGATCTCGTTTTCGAGGTCGGCGCGCGCCCCGGCGGATTCGTTTTGCGCGGGGCCTTCGGTGTACTTGCCCCTTTCATACACCATTTCCCACTGCTTGGCTGCGGCTTCGAATTCCTCGACCGCCGCGTGGTTCTTCGCCGCTAT
>JAISNR010000229.1 GCA_031276135.1 Eubacteriales Family XIII. Incertae Sedis bacterium
AATTATATTGAGCGCTTCATGCGCGATTCCAAGATCATGCAGATATACGAGGGGACGAATCAGGTTCAGAATCTGGTCATCGGCCGTTTTGTCATGAAGAGCGATTACGCTTATTGAGCAGCGGAAAGGAGAATTGCGTCACATGACGGAATTTGAAAACAAGACTGCGCTGATCACAGGCGCGGCCAGCGGTTTTGGTTATGAATTCGCGAAAGAATGCACAAAGCGCGGGATGAATACCGTGCTCGTGGATATCGACAAAAAGAGGCTGTCGGAGGCAGACAAAGCAATTTCTGCACACAATCCCAATACGCTGACCGTTTGCGCCGACGTATCGATATACGAAGAAGTGCAAAGGGCCATCAAAATGACGCTTGATCGATACAAGACTTTGGATCTGCTGATCAACAATGCGGGGGTCTATTTTGTGGGGAACATATGGGATATGCCGCTTCGTGATTACCGTTGGATGCTCGATGTGAATGTGCTGTCGATCGTTTACGGGATGAAAGAAGCGATCCCCGTCATGATGCGGCAGGGGACACCTTGTCACATACTGAACACGGCTTCCATAGCCGGGTGTATCGCGGCGAAAGGCATGAGCGCTTACCATATGACCAAACACGCCGTTGTAGCCCTGTCCGAATCCGTTTTGTTGGATTTGCAAAAGGCAAAAGCCCATATAGGCATTTCTGTTTTTTGTCCCGGATTCGTCAAAACGGATCTGCACAATTGCGAACGCCACAGGCCGGAGCGGTATAAAGCGGAAGATCCGTATTATGACAGTGCAATCTACCAAAAGAATGTTGCGCTTGTGGATCAGTTCATCACCACGGGGGAACCCGTTGATCCGATTGCGCAAATCGTGTTTCAGGCGATTGAAGAAAAGCGCTTTTACATCAAGACGGAAGCCACGGATAAGATGTACGGTCCCTGGTTGAAAAAACGATTCGACAATATTGTCAACAACGACAACCCGGATGTAAGTCATCTGTATTGAAGTGTGTCGGCGTTGAAGCATCAGGTTATGAGAAAGGAGTGTGCGGTCTTTGAGAAACAATAAAGAACTGTGGGATCTGACGGGACAAGTGGCCATCGTAACGGGCGGCGCCGCAGGACTTGGCGCACAGATGTCCTATGCGCTCGGTGAGGCAGGCGCCAATTTGGTGCTTGCGGCCAGAAATCTGGAGCGTTGCAAAGAAGCTGCACAAAAGATGCAATCGGAGTTGGGCATCAAGGTGTTTCCGGCCCAAGTGGACGTCAAAGAGGACGCGACCGTGGATGCGTTGTATGAAAGCGTCATGAAGGAATACGGGCGGGTGGATATTCTGGTCAACAACTCCGGCGCCACTTGGGGCGCACCATCCCTTGAATTTCCCATCAACGGATGGAGAAAGGTGATCGACACCAACCTGACGGGGTCATGGCATATGGCGCAGAAAGCCGCGCAGATCATGGCCAAACAGAACTACGGCAGGATCATCAACATGGCGTCTTTGGCGGCCTTTGTCGGGGCCCCTGCCGAAATCATGGATACCGTGGCCTATCAGGCCAGCAAGGCCGCCATTGCCGGACTGACCAAGGATTTGGCCGTAAAATGGGCTAAGCACAACATCACGGTCAACGCCATTGCACCCGGATGGTTTCGCACCAAGATGACGGCGGGAACACTCGAAAAAAGCGAAGAGATCATGTTGCCATTCATTCCGCAAAGGCGTTTTGGAGGCGAGGATGAATTGAAAACAGCGGTTTTGTTTTTGGCCGCGCCGGGATCCGGCTATTGCACGGGGGTCGTGTTGAGCGTCGACGGCGGATGGGTCGCCCAATAAGGAGGGAAGAATCCCACATGAATAACAAAAAAATATTGGAAGGCGTTAAAATCGTCGACCTGACGAGGGTGTACACGGGACCTTTTTGCAGTCAGATATTGGCGGATTTGGGTGCGTCGGTCGTAAAGGTCGAGGACGACGGTCCCAACAGCAACGAAAGAAGTTGGCCTCCGTTTGCTCCCGGGACGGAAGAATCCACCTATTTCATCGGTCTGAACCGCGGGAAGAGAAGCATCGAACTCAATCTCAAACAGCCCCAAGCCAAAGAGATCTTCTATAAGCTGGTCAAAGAAGCCGACATCGTGATGGAGAACTTCGCGCCCGGCGTGGCGGCCAAGCTGCAGGTGGGGTATGCGGACTGCAAAAACATAAAATCCGATATCATTTATCTTTCCGTTTCCGCTTTCGGGCAGTACGGCCCTTTGAGCAAGCTTCCGGGCTACGACATGCTGGCGCAGGCCATGGGCGGTCTGATGAGCATTACGGGGTTCCCCGATATGCCCATCCGGGTCGGATCTTCGCTGGGCGATGCGATTGCGGGGCTGTACGGAGCCATCGGCGTCTTGGGCGCCGTCCTGTACAGAAACAACACGGGGGAAGGGCAGCACATCGATGTTTCGTTGGTGGACAGCATCTTCACCTGTCTGGAGAACAACGTGCCGGCCTATACCATCGCGGGGCGGCCCACCAAGCGGCAGGGAAGCCGGCACCCGGACGGAGGGCCCTACGATGCCTACAAATGCAAAGACGGCTTCGTCTGCGTCGTCGCGTCCAACGAGAAGCTGTGGGGCAACATGACCAAGCGCATGGGAAAACCGGAACTGGCGACAGATCCCAGATTTGACAGTAATATGACGAGAATGGAAAACATCGAAGAGATGACCGCGATCATCAACGATTGGATGAAAGATTACACGGTGGACGAAGTCGTCGCGATGCTCCGTGAAGCGCGGGTGGCCGTGGCGCCGATTCTCGACGTGCCGCAGATCTGCGGCGGCGAAAACACCAAGGCACGCCATATGCTGTTGGAATATGATCATGCGACGGCCGGAAAGGTTTTGGTTCCCGGCAATCCGATCAAATTCGGCGTCTGCGAAGCCATCGCCGAATTGCCGCCGCCGTTCAAAGGCCAGCACACGCCGGAGGTGCTCGGAGAACTGGGTTACGACCAAGGCACCATCGACAGGTTGCTGTCCGACGGAGTGATCGGGGACGGCTTCATCACACGCGCCGAAAAGAAATAGACATTGGATGAACCGCTGAAGCGGATTTGATGCGTTCTGTAAAGATCTGATTATTGAGGAGGTGATCAGCTATGCGCACACAAAGGTTTATGCCCGTACCGGACAGGGACGCGCCACTCACCGGAAAAATGATCGCCATTTGGGTGTTCGCCTGGATAGCTCTGGTGTTGGATGTTCTCGACTGGCAGCTCGTGTCCGTATCGGCCACTGCCATTTCGGCAGAATTTGACATTCCGTCATCGATGATGGGGCTTGTTTTGGGAGCGCCTTTGCTCGGCGCCGGCGTAGGCGGTCTGATTTCGGGCATTTTATCGGATAAATTCGGAAGAGTCAAGGTCATGTTCGTCTGCTTGATTTGGTATTCGATTTTTACAATCGCCTTTGCATGGGCATCAAACGTAACGACTATGGTTATTCTGCGTCTGCTGGTCGGTATCGGATTGGGCGCGCAGTGGGGCGTGGGGAATACCCTGGTGGCCGAGTGCTTGCCGGCAAGAATCCGCATCATGTGTTCGGCTGTCATACAGACGGGTTTTGCCTTCGGGCCGATGCTTGCGGCTTTTTTGGCAAAGGTCATCCTTCCGGATTTTGGTTGGAGGCCGCTGTTCTATTTCGGCGCCATAGGCATTGTGGTGGCGATTCTCGCGGTCATTGTCATTCCGGAACCCGAAGCATGGATCAAAACCAGAGCGGAGGCAAAAGAAAGCGGCTTGGCCATGGGAAGCGTCAAACGGCTGTTCAGCAAGGAAACCTATGATTTTACGGGGACCCGCATCAGACGAAACACCTTGGGTGCGTTTTTCCTGGTGGTTTTTGCGCTGATCGCTTATTGGAGCACGATGAGCTGGATTCCCAGTTGGCTGGCGTCCGACAAAGGCATGGATATCATCAAATCCATGAATTACATGATGTTCTTGAATATCGGCGGCGTCATCGGATATATTTTGTTTGCGTTTATCGCCGACCGCTGGGGAAGAAAGAAACCCGCGTTTGTCGCTTTGGCCGCATCTTTCGTTGCGGTTCTGATTTTTGTCAATATCAATGACAATACAGCCTTGCTGTTGTTCTCCCCGGTGTATTCTTTTATCACATATCCCGTTTTTGGTTTGTTCGGAGGCTACATGGCGGAGCTCTTCCCCACCGACATCAGAGCAACAGGCGTAAACACCATCTACAATATAGGACGCGTGTTCAGCTTTTGGGGTCCGTCCGTTCTGGGTGGCCTCGCAGCCGCGACATCATTCTCCTTTGCCATCGGGGCCAGCGCGTTCATGTATTTGGCATGTCTTGTACCGTTGGCGTTTTTGCCTGAAACCATCCGGAAAAAATCTCCTGATCGTCCCTTGTCGAATTAGTTCGAAAGCGGCGAAAGATATCTTGCCCGATTGCGTGTTTCGAACAGGCTCTTCATTTCATATCTTGTCAAAAGGGCGGCGCGCATGCCGCCCTTTTGCGCAGAATCATCGAAAACCATCGGATTTCAACAGCGGCGCTTTATTTGCTTGTATAACAAAGCCGAATGTGTTATATTGTTCCATAAGGAAGGAAGCAAATGAAGCACATCTTTATCTTAAATCCCGCCGCCGGCAAGGGAGCCGCGATCAAGAAATGTCTGCCCGCCATTTCTGCGGCCGCGAAATCCGCGAAAATCGATTATGTCCTGCATCGCACCACGGGTCCGCGGGAGGCCGAATTCTACGTCCGCGAACGGTGCGCCGAAGCGCAGTCCGCACGGTTGCGCTTTTATGCCTGCGGCGGCGACGGCACGGCGAACGAGGTGCTGAACGGCATATACGGCTTTCCGAACGCGGAGATGGCCGTTCTGCCGGCGGGAACCGGCAACGATCTGGTTCGCAGCTTTGCGCCCGTGCGCGATTTTTGCGATGTCGGGCGGATGATCGCCGGCGCGGCGGTCCCGATGGATGCGATCGCCTATGCCTTCTATGATGAAAAAGCGGGCGCAGACAGACGCAAATTCGCGGCGAACATGTGCAACATCGGTTTTGATTCGGAAGCGGTGGCATGGGCGGAGCGCCTAAAGACATACCCCTTGATCGGCGGTGTTGCGGCCTACATCGGCGGCGTGGGCATCGCGCTTCTGCACAAGAACAGCCTGAACCTGCGCCTTGCGTTTGACGACGGGGAGGTCTTGCAGGAGCGTGTCCTGTTGACGGCGGTCGCGAACGGGGCGTATTGCGGCGGCGGTTTCAAGGGTGCGCCCGACGCCGATCCCGGGGACGGCATTCTGGATGTGTTCATGGCGAAGGACGTGACGAGGCGGACATTTCTGTCGCTCCTGCCCAAATACCACGCGGGCAAGCACTTCACGGAACCGCGCGCGAAGGATATATTGCTGTACCGGCGCTGCGGGGGTCTGCGCGTTTCGTCGAGCGAGTGGATGCATATAGCCGTGGACGGGGAGGTGTTCTTCACGCGGAGCGTTTCTTTCGAAATCGTGCCGAACGCGGTCAGGTTCACGCTTCCGGCGGAACGGGCGGCGCGCGACGGTTTCGAACGCAACCGGGGGCAAAAGTATATCTGATTTCAATTTTAATATGTTATATAAGGAGATTTGATCATGAAAGCCGGACCGTTTTATTTCCTGCACGAAAAAGCGGGCGCCCGTATGACGAAAGGCGCTTGGGGCCTTGCCGAAGGGTATGCCGATGCCAAAACGGAGCATTTTGCCGTGCGCAACAATGTGGGCATGTTCGATTTCTCGTCCTTGGGCAATATTGACCTAAAGGGCGGAGGTGTCAAGGAAACCCTTCAGCGGGTCTGCGTAAACGACATGAACAAACTCGTGCCCGGCAAGGCGCTCTACACGACCATCGTCAATCCGGACGGCGGTACGCTCGACGACACGACGGTCTACATGTTCGATGAACGCCATTACATGATCGTGACCAGTACCGCGCGGCGCTTTCGCACGTTGCGGTATGTCGCAGACCATGCGGCAGGAAAAGAAGTTTTCATAACCGATATCACGAGCGGTACAGGCATACTGTGCGTTCAAGGTCCCAATTCGACGCCCCTGCTGGACAAAATCTGCAAACCCGCCATCGGAGACATCGAATATTTCTTTTTTAAGAAGGTTGAAATCGCGGGATGCGATGTGTTGGTTTCCCGCACGGGGTACACGGGCTCACGGGGCTATGAGCTCTTTGTGGGCGCGGAAGATTCTTGTGATGTATGGGATGCGATCATCGATGCGGGCAGAGAATTCAAAATGCAGCTTTGTGGCACGCAGGTTTCTCTGATGTCGCTCCCTCTGGAAAAAGGATACATATCGCGCAGAGAAATGAATGACTCGACAAACCCTTACGAGCTGGGACTCGGTTGGACCGTCGTGCCGGACAAGGACACGCCCTGTGTCGCGAACGAGGCGCTGAAGAAGATCAAAGAGCGCGGTCCCGCAAACACGCTGGTCGGCTTTGTCGCCCCCGGCAGACCGGAGGCCGTCGTGCCCGGAACGCCGGTGTTTTCGGACGGCGAAGAAATCGGCAAGGTCACATCCGCCGGTTTTGGTTGGTCTGTGGGCAAATTCATAGGGATGGCATATATCAAATCCGAACATGCCGTGTTCGGTTGCCGCATGCGTTTGTTGCCGGAAAAGGGAACGTCCGTGGAAGTCGAAATAGCAGACAAGGTGTTCTTTGATCCCGAGGGCAAGCATTTATAACGGTTGCCGGGCGCAGTTGCGCGGTCTTGGGCGTTCGCGCGCAGGATTTCTTGGACACAAAGTAAAAAAAGTCAAAAAAAGGATTTAAAAAGTTCAAAAAAGGCAACAAAAAGCGCTTGACAGCCAAGATGTCGTATGGTATTCTAAGCGAGTTGCGCAAGATATGCCACATGGAAAAGCGTGTTTCGGAAAAAATTCAAAAAACGGAGCGCGCGGGCACAAAAAGTATTGACAAATGGCATAAAATCGGCGTATAATAAAAAACACTCCGCCCAAAAGAGCGGAGGGTCCCGCGGGGGTCGGCTTTCCGAAAGGGAGGGGAGACCTGTGGGAAGGGAACCTTGAAAACTGCATAGTGCAGAGATT
>JAISNR010000004.1 GCA_031276135.1 Eubacteriales Family XIII. Incertae Sedis bacterium
ATCCGCTTTGACGGCGCGCAATACAGGCGCGACATCGGAATCGTAAAGGAGGTCCGGGATTGCCTTCCATGAGAGCGAAGAGAAGATTTCGGATCAACTATCTGCGGCTGGCGCTCATGTTGCTGTTTGTTTCGATGATCGCCTACGGCGTCTTTGTCCTTTCCATGAACATGTATGAGGCGAACGGGAACGGGGAAACCTCGGCGGAGGATCCGCCGGCGGGGGCCGGCGATGCGCTTCCCGGGCAGTCCGGAACCGGAAGCGACGCGCCGCCCGGGCGGGCCGGATCGGACGACGAAGCGGCGGAGAACCCCTTTGCAGCGTTTTACTGGTACGAATCGGACAGGCAGGCGCGCTATGAGAACTACGCGGCGAACCGGCCCAAGCTGAGTCCGGAGGAGGTCGTCTGGCGGGTGGACGCGGATCTCGACCGGATCGCGTACACAAACATCGTGACCGTCACGGATTTTGCTCCGCCCATACTTTTGAACAAATACAGAAAAATTCCGGATGACTATGTGCCGGCGGATCTCGTAAACACCTCCTCGGGACAGCAGATGACGGCGGGAACAAAATCGGCCTATGAGGCGCTGCGGGACGCGGCCGGCGTTGCGGGGTGCCGCATAAGCGCGTTTTCCGCGTACAAATCCGTCGAATACCAAAAGGGCGTCTACAACAAGTACGTCATGGACTACGGCAAGGACGCGGCGGATGATTTCGTCGCGCGGGCCGGCCACAGCGAGCACCATTTGGGCACGGCCATCGATCTCGCCGGAAGCGCCGGGACGACGGAGGGCTTCGCGGGAACGCCCGAGGCCGAATGGGTGGCGGAAAACGCGTGGCGCTACGGTTTCATCCTGCGCTATACGGAGGCCAACCAAGACGTGACGGGCTATACGCCCGAGCCTTGGCACATCACGTGGGTCGGGGAGGAGGCGGCCGCGATCATGCACGAGCGCGGCATCGGCAGTTTGGAGGAGTACGTCGTGAAGTACGTGCGCAACAGCCCCTAGGGTCTGTTGCGAATACGCGCGCCAAGGTTTCTGCGAAAAAAACCTGTCGCGGAGGGCGACACGAACTTATTATGCGCGAAAACGCTTTGCTGATCTCAATTTGACGTTATGTCTTTGGAATTGAAGATTATATTATGTCGCGTGACACTTACTGTGTTGGCCATGAACGTCGCCCATGCGCTTCGGAGTGCGTCCGATCCGGTTCTTTATGTGAAAGACATTCCAGGAATGATCTCGGAAGGCTCGGGCAAGCAATATGCGGGCGATCCCGAGTATGTTCAAAAAATCACAAGCGTAATGAAAATGTGGGGCATGATTTGACAACAGAGGAGAGCTGTGAGAAATTCCCAAAAAGTATTTGCGGGTGTTTTTTTTGCCGGCGTTCTTCTTTTTTGCGTATTGATTTTTTACGCAAGCCGGGATGACTCGGCATTCCGTGAAAGCTCCGCCGATGTTTGGGCCGGAGCGTACGAATTCTTTGAATACGCGCTTCCGATGAGCGACGGAGATCACGAATTCACGTGGAAATATCGGACAGCCGTCTATGAAGACGGCAGAAATCTTACGGCGGATATCGCCATAGACGGGTTTCTGACGGAGAAACGATACAGAGCGCGGGTCACAGGCGACGGAGACGAGATATCCTTTGTGTTTGAAGAATATTTGCCCGGCAATGTCCTCGTATTCGATTCGTTCGAAAAGGGGGATCTGCTGTTGCGTTTTGTGAAAAACGGAGAGAATATCGATACCGTTTGGTGCGGTATCCAACCGAACACCGAGGTGAAGAGCGCATTGCAGTTCAAGCGTATTGCGGAGGAGCAAGAAGCGCAACAAGAGGTGAAGAGCGCATTGCAGTTTAAGCGTATTACGGAGGAGCAAGAAGCGCAACAAGAGGAGAGAAACGAAACTGCGGAAAAACAATTTAAAATGCAAACAGTGAAATTTTTGAGGGCTTTGCGAATGGACAGCGTGGAGGCGTTGTCGCAATTGGTTCTCAATGATTCTTTCCGCATTTCACGCATCTTCACTTTCGGCAATATTGATGATGCAAGGGGCGAGAGCGTGACTTCGCAAAGAATCGACTTGAAAGACATTTCCTCTCTTAATTTCCCGATTGGAGGGAAAAATCAGTTGTCGGATTTGAATGCCCGATTCTTTCGTCTGCCCGAAAGAAATTCACGTTATGAACCGTCGCCGCTAAAAGTAAAATCGACGGATGCTTTTTATACAGTCGGGAAATTCGGATCCGAGATTCTGGAACAATGCGATTCGCTGATCGAGGAATACGGTTCGGATTTTGTGGGTGACGTGATCATCCGCGTGGGTGAGAACGGCTTCGTGTTCGCAATGCTTCAAGGCTCTTGGCTCGCCTTCAGCGATTGGGCGTATTTTGAAAAGGTCGGGGATTCGTTTTATCTGAAATCGGTATTTCTGTTTTATTGACGATCCCTTCGATATGATTGACAGTACTTTGGAAACAAAGTAAACTGTATACATGGGAGGGGCGGCGCGCAAACCCAAAAAACAGAGGAGTACATTGGGAAATACGCATTAAGAACCTTACCGTAAGAACAGGCGTGTATGCGGGAAACGGGAATTGGAATGCGGGTGTCACGAAATTCTATGAATCCGCTGACGGACGAGCGGATCGCCGAACTTCGGGAGGTCTTGCCGAATTGGGATACAGGATATTGACGGAGGGATGAACGTCATGAAATTTTGTCGACAAATTTTGACCTGCGGGTTGACGTTGCTTTTGATTTTCGGGTCGTCCGCTTCCGCGTGCGCTTACGACATGGGAAAGGTCGGCCTGTACCCGAAGATCGCCGCGGGTTCCGGCGACGATTCTTACGCAATCCGCACGGACGGCGCCCTGTGGCGGCTGGAGCGCGACGGCAACGGAGAGTGCATGCCCGTGAAGGTGTTGGGCGATGTGAAGGCGGTCAGCGCGGGTTACGGATACGCCATGGCGATCAAGGAAGACGGCAGCCTGTGGGCCTGGGGCCATAACGAGATGGGACAGCTCGGCTTTGCGGGCGGCAATGCGGATTACAACGGAGATCCGATTCAGACCGTTCCGAAGAAGGTGACGGAGAATGTGGCTGCGGTCAGCGCGGGGGACGGTCACACGCTGGCGATCAAGACGGACGGCAGCCTGTGGGCTTGGGGTTGGAACGATTACGGACAGCTCGGCTTTGCGGGCGGCAATGCGGATTACAACGGAGGTCCGATTCAGACCGTTCCGAAGAAGGTGACGGACGGCGTGGTTGCCGTCTGCGCGGGTCTCGGACAGTCCGCGGCGATCAAGACGGACGGCAGCCTTTGGGTGTGGGGACTGAACACAAATGGCGAACTGGGTTTTGAAGGCGGGGACGCGTGGCATGACTCACACGGGAACCTGCAAATCGCCCCCAAGATGCTTATGGAAAAAGGCGTGACCGCCGTTTCTTGCGAAGCGAATTCTTTCATGGCGATCAAGGAAGACGGCAGCCTGTGGGCCTGGGGCCACAACGAGATGGGACGGCTAGGCTTTGAAGGCGGCGACGGCGGGGGCGAGCACCCGGCCGGATCGCTCCAAACCTCCCCAAGGAAAATTATGGATGAAGTGGCGGCGATCAGTACCGCCCACGGGACGCTCGCGATCAAGACGGACGGCAGCCTGTGGGGCTGGGGTTGGAACAGATGGGGTTGGCTCGGTTTTGAGGGCGGAGATCAAGAAAACGGAACGACCGATGCGTATCAATCCGTTCCGAGGAAGGTGATGGACGGCGTTGCGGCGGTCAGCTCGGGTTCGAGTCCGCTGGCGATCAAGGAGGACGGCAGTCTGTGGGCCTGGGCTTATCCGTCAAGAAAAGGTGACGCGGTGATCGAACGCGAGCGCAGACAGGTAACGCCAAAACAAGAAGCCGTGGACGTCATGATGCCGGGCCGCGCGGCAAAGGCCGCAGATCCGGTTTCGCCTGCGGGCTTCGTATACGACGACTACGTCGGCGGCTTTAAAGACGGCTTGGCCGCCGTTCACAGAAACGGAAAATGGGGATACATCGACAAGACGGGCAACCGGGCAATTTCGGTCGAAGAGGGTTACTCAGTTTTCCCCTTTTCAGAGGGCTTGGCCGCCGTTCACAAGGACGAAAGAATCGGCTATATCGACAAAACCGGCAAGTTGACAATACCGCTTGAATACGATTATTATTACCTCCCCGACTTTTCAGAGGGTTTGGCCATAGCCAGAAACTACGACAAATACGGTTATATCGACAAAACGGGCAAATCGGTGATACCGTTCGAATATGACACCTTTGGAGATGCCGGCCGTCCTCTGCCTTTTTCCGAGGGTCTTGCCGCCGTTCGCAAAGGCGACAAATGGGGTTATATCGACAAGGCGGGCAATACGGCAATACCGTTTGAATATGACTACGCCGGCGGTTTTTCCGAGGGTCTGGCATTCGTCCGGAAGGGCGACGAACGGAGCTTTATCGACAAAAACGGAAACACGGCAATATCGCCGATATCGCCCGAATACTCCGTCGCCGATTTTTCCGAGGGCATGGCCGGAGTTTCAAAACGCGGCGAGGATGAACAGGGCGACAAATGGGGCTTTATCGACAAAAACGGCGATTTGGCGATACCGTTCGAATATGAATCCGCAGAACCTTTTTCCGAGGGACTGGCCCTTGTTTGCAAGGGCGGCAAATACGGTTTTATAGACAAAACGGGCAATGCGGCGATCCCGTTCGAATACGAATCCGCGGAATCCTTTTCCGATGGTTTGGCCGTTGTTTACAAGGACGGCAAATACCGCTACCTCGACAAAACGGGCAACCAAGCGATACCGGCGGAATACGACATTGCCGAATCCTTTTCCGAGGGCTTTGCTATGGTTAAACAAGACAGCAGCTACGGTTTCGTCGGCAAATACGCTTTTATAGACAAAGCGGGCAAGGTGCTCGGGAGCGAAACAAACGATACGAATAGCTTGCCCGCTTCCCCGCTCACGGCGAAACCGACGGCGTCCCCTGTGCGCGTCAACGGCAAGGCCGTTGCGTTCGACGCATACAACATAAACGGCAACAACTACTTCAAGCTGCGTGACCTGGCTTATACACTGAACGGCACGAAAAAACAATTCGAAGTCGGTTACGACGGCGTTGCAAAGGCGATAACGCTGACAAGCGGCGCATCCTATACGGCGGTCGGCGGTGAGATGTCCGGCAAAGGCGCCGGGGACAGGGCGGCAAGCCCCATTGCGTCAAAAATTGTATTCGACGGCAATGAAGCGCGCCCGGCCGCGTATACCATCGAGGGCAACAACTACTTTAAGCTGCGCGACCTTGCCGACTTATTGGCTTTCCGCGTGGAGTGGGATGAGGCGAACAAGACGATCGTTTTGGAAACGTGTCCCGCGACACGCTGAATCAGGCGGCAACGACAGGATGTTTTGTGCGGCGGATCCGAAGAAACGACACCGATCCGTCAACGGCGACGCGATCGAATCGTCAAAACGACTCGCCGAGAGCGACGATCGCGTCGATTGCGGAGGCGGGTATCATGAAATGCATCGGAATAACGGTTTGTATGCGCAGGGCGATTGTTTTATCGGCGACGATCGGTTTTTGCCTCATTCTTGCCGCGGGTTGCAACGCGCACCCGTCGAGCGAAAATGCCGCGGAGGAAGCGCTTGCGCCAAAAACGGAGATCCCGGATGCGATGTCGGATACGGGCGAAACCGGCATTGAAACCCCGGGAGATTCCTTCAAAAATGGCGATTCTGCCGTCGGCATTGCAAAACCGAACGCGCACGGAGATGTCGGATGGGCCGTATACAATGACGGGTACACCTATTTTACACAGGACGGGCAGATGACGCCGCCCTACAGAAGCATGTTGCTCAGGATAAGCGACGCGCAGGATGCCGAAACCGAAATGTTGTTCGGATCAACGGCACGGATGGACTATATGGCGGTCTTTGACGGACGGGTTTATTTTGTCCGAGAACACCTGTCACGTTATGAATTGTCGCGGATCGGCGAATGTCCGAAGCAATGGGAGGTGTTGCGTACGTTTTCGGAAAACACGCTTTTGTGGCACGCGGATGAAAAATGGCTGTACTATGAAACGGACGGAAAACTGCATCGGAGGGACGCTGCAGGGAATGAGGAAGCCGTTCAAAGCCCCGGCAAGTTTCTCGGCATGCGCGGCACGGATGTGTATTATACGGAACTTACGGGTTCAAACGAAGAACTGCTCGAGGACTATTACGGCGGGCTTTACCGATTCGGTTTTGAAAAGGCCCTGTCAGAGGGATCCCGGGAATCTGAAGTCGTCGATGCCGATTATTCCGAAGTCAAAGAATCGGAAATGCGGTTCAGCGGAACCACATTGATTGCGGGCGATTCCGTCTTTTTCCCTGCAGAACCCGGCGAATGGAAGGGATATGCGGATTTGGAAAAGCTCAATCTCGAAACGGGCGAATCGTCGCTTGTCAGAATCAATGCCGAATGGGCTGTGAATTACACGATTTTCGACGGCGGAATCTATTATTTTAGGGGAGAAAAAGATTTATACAGGACGGAGATCGCGGACGGGAGTACGGAGTTGCTGTTCGCTCAGGGTGAAGAAAGCCCGTCGGATCTTATATACTTCGCACCGAAGGTCTTGGGCGATTGGCTGTATTATCAATCATACTCCTTGGACACTTGGTTTTCGGTGCATCGCGTTCGCTTGGACGGCACGGCCGCGCCCGAAATGATTTCGGCGGGCTGCGGATGAGATGGCGAAGGATGCTACAGTGAGATGGCAGGCGGATTAATTGAATTTCAAGACAATGCATCCTGCAAACGCTGTCTGATCGAAAAATTCCCGGGCAGCAGTGCGTATAAAGAATGCTTGCTTCCTGGATTTTGGTTGAACTTGCCTTGATTTACCTTATGACTGCAAAGCGCCAAAGCAAATCAGCCGATGAATGTCGGCGCAAGACGGTGGTTTTATCCCTGTTTTTGCCACCGACTTCGGCGGCGGAACGATAAAGTGAATACCGGCATAAAGAAATTCTTGATCAAACCGGCGGCAAAGGCTTTGTTGTTGAGCGGCGCATCGATATTTGCGGTGCCGTACTTACTTTTGCATCTGACATAGGTGAGCAGTGCTTAAATGAAAAGTTCAACGCAACCCCCGGAGCGATTTTTTGAAACCGGCCGGGATCCGCATGAATCAAAGCGAAAAACAACAAGACAACCGTCCGTTTCGATCGCCGAAGGGTTTGAAAACTCGCTTCCGTCACCGATCTCGCGGTGTTGGCGTCTCTCAGAAAAGCCAACATAAACCGCGAGACCGGGAAGTGAATCGTAAGAAGGCATTTCTCGCCTCCGCCTTTCTTCCCGATGACGGTGTCCGTCTGCACGACGCCCGTGTCGGGGAACTCCTCCGTGAGAAGGAGAAAATCCCTGCAATCGCGTCCGATGCGATTATACGGGCTTGGCCTCCGCAACGCCACGCAATGCGACATAAAATCGCCTTATGGCCGGCGCGATCCGGGCGAAGGCGTTCCGCCCCCTGCTCCGGGGGCAACCTTGAGAAATGAATCCCGAATATCGATCATCCCGAACCCGCCGGAACCGATCGGTTTTGCAGACAAGGACGTCGTCGCGCACCGAGGCCGCGAAGGACTCAGCGCAACCTGCGTTCCCGAAAGACTCATCGCAACCGGTCGGTCGGCAGGGGGGTGCGTTGGACTTTTCAATTAAGGGGCTGTATCCGAAGCTTCGGCCACTGAAATTCCGATTGACAAAAACCCAAAACATACGTTATAATAAGCATTGTTCGGTCCCCGGGCCGTTCACGATGCGCCCGTAGCTCAACGGATAGAGTAACTGACTACGAATCAGCAGGTTGGATGTTCGAATCATCTCGGGCGCGCCACGAAAACCCTTGGAATTTCAATGATTGCAAGGGTTTTTTGTCTGGGTTGTTCCCGTGGGACGCAAGAAAACGCGGCCATGCGCGCCGGCTTGCGGGTTTTCGTTTTTCTGTACGGTCGGGGAGGGGATGCAAATGCCCACAAAGGTTTATATCGTGCGCGCGTTCTGCAAGGACGGAAACGGCGGGAACGAGGCGGGCGTCGTGCTGTTCGGAGACGATCTGCGCACCGAGCGGAAACAGGCGATCGCGCGCAAGCTGGGTTATTCGGAAACGGTATTCGTCGCGCACGCGGAGCGCGCGGACTTTCGACTGGCGTATTTCACGCCCACCGGGGAAGTACCTCTCTGCGGACACGCCACGATCGCCGCGTTCGCGCTGATGCGGCGCGGTTGGCATTCACGCCTTCACCCTGCGGGGCGAAAGAATACTGTGCCGCAACTTCGCGCCGGGCTACGGCATACCGGAGGAGGCGGCGACGGGCACCGCGAACTGCGCCCTGGCCGCCTACCTGCACAGGCACGGCATACTGAAAAGGAGTGAATATCGCATGGAGCAGGGATATTCCTTGGGCGCGCCCTCCGAGATCACGGTTCGAATCGAAGCGGAGAACGGAGAGATCGCGCGCGTATTCGTGGGCGGAAAGGCGCGTTTCGTCAAGGAAACGCGCCTATAAACGGAAACAGGACAACACAATGCACAAGGTAACATTTCTCCCGGAGGAAAAGACCGTGCGCGTCGCGCACGGCACGAGCATATTGGAAGCCGCGCGCGCGGCCGGCGTTCCGATCGAGGCACCGTGCAACGGCGCCTCGATCTGCGGCAAATGCAGGGTGCGGCTCGCGGAAGGCGACTTGGCGCGCATATCTCGCGGCGGCGCGCCTCTCCTGAGCGAGGCCGAGAGGGCCGAAGGCTGTGTCCTCGCCTGTTCCGCGGGCATCCTGGGGGACATCCGCGTCACGCGCGAGACCGGCGGCGATGCGCAAACAAAAACCCAAATAATGGAAAAAGGCGTTTCCTTCGAGGTGCGGCTCGCGCCCGAAATCGGCAAGGAATATGCGCCCGAAAGGGATGAAACCGCCGTGCGCGCGGGCGGCGCGCTGCGCGGCGTCGAAAGAGGGGATACGCGCGGCGCGCTCTGCGGCATCGTCGCGGACATCGGCACGACCACGCTGGTGGCTGAGCTCGTGGACATGACGAGCGGCAGGACCCTGGCGACGCGCTCCGCCGTGAATCCGCAGACCGCATACGGGCAGGACGTGCTGTCGCGCATCGCGTTCGCCTCGACCCCGCAGGGGCTCGCCGCGCTGCGCGATTTGATCGTGCGGGAAATCAACGCCATGACGGCGGCCCTCTGCGAAGGGGCGGGTGTGCGCGCAGACCGCGTCTACGAGCTCGTGCTCTGCGGCAACACCGCGATGCTGCACCTCGCCATGGGCGTCGATCCATCGTCCTTGAGCAAGGTTCCCTTCGTTTCGCGGCTGCGGGGCGGAGAAAGCGCGGATGCCGGGGAGAAGGGCTTCGATATCTCGCCCTTTGGCCTCGCGTACCTGCCGCCGATCCTCTCCGCCTACGTGGGCGCGGACATCAGCGCGGGCATCCTCGCGGCCCGGCTGCACGCACGCGCGGGGCGCAGCCTGTTCATAGATATCGGCACGAACGGCGAGATGATCGTCGCTGACAACGGCAGGCTCTGCGCCGCATCCACGGCTGCCGGACCCGCCTTCGAGGGCATGAACATCCGATGCGGCATGCGCGCGGCGACGGGCGCGATCGAGCGCTTCGAGCTCGATGCCGCAGGCGGCGTCGCGCTGCGCACGATCGGCGGCGCGCCGCCCTGCGGCATCTGCGGCAGCGGTCTCATCGACATCGCGGGCGAGCTCGTCAAGGCCGGCGTCATCGACGAAACGGGCAAATTCGAAAGCCCTGCCGCCCTGCCGCCCCGGCTTGCCGCCCGCATGATCGGAGAGGACGGAATGCCCGCCTTTTCGGTTGCGCCCGGCATAGCGCTCACGCAGCGGGACGTCCGCCAAGTGCAGCTGGCCAAGGGCGCGCTGCGCGCCGGCGTCGAAACCCTGCTCGCGATCGTCGGGCTGCGCGCGGAGGAACTCGACCGCGTGCTGATCGCGGGTTCCTTCGGCTATCATCTGCGCGCCGAGAGCCTCATAAACACGGGACTGTTGCCCCGCGCTTTCGCCGGAAGGATCGAATTCCTCGGCAATACCGCGCAGTCCGGCGGGCGGGCCTTCCTCCTGAACCGCGCGCACCGCGCGGAGATCGCCGCGCTCGTGCGGGAGGCGGAGGTCGTCGAGCTCGCGAACCGTGCGGAATTCAACGAGCTGTTCATCGATTGTCTGAATTTTTGATCCGCAATTGCGCCGCGCTTGATTAGACCGGCGGCGAAAAGGGTAATACTTAAAGGGTAATATTTATATTGATTCGCAATAAATACAATGACAAAGGGCGAATCAGTATATACTGCTTTCAATTGCCCGCTCCCTAAATGGGAGCGGAATCTTAAATGAAAAGCAGTATTATTCGGTAAGTATTACAAATGTCGGAGCAATGCAGCGCGATGGAGTCAATCATGAAAAACGTAATGGTATGCGTAACACAGCAGAGAACCTGCGACAGGCTGATCAAATACGGCAGGGAACTTCTCGAGGGCGAAACGGGCGAGCTTCTGGTCATCCACGTGACCGACAGCCGGTGCAACATCTTGGGCAGCTCCCGGGAGGGCGAGGCGCTCGATTACCTGTACGAAAAGGCGAAGGAATACGGCGCGAGCCTGACGGTGCTCAAATCCGACGACGTCCTCGCGACGCTGGTCGAGCAGACGAAGAAGAACCGCGTGAACATCGTGGTTCTGGGAGAGTCAAGGGAGGGCTTCTCCACGTCCAACATGGTCGCGAAATTGGAAGAACACCTCGCCGACGGCGCGCGCTTGCTCGTGATACCGGCATGAGGCGCGCGCCGCAAGGGCAACTCAGTAATCGTTGATGTCGATTCCGGCTTGCAGAAGCCGCTCATAGCGCTCGTAGGACATGACGACGACAAAGGGCTTTCCGTACTTGAGCACATAGGAGATCCTGTCATGCTCCGCCAACGAGGTGAGAATCCTCGACGACTGCCCCTGAAGAAATTCTCCGATCTTGTGTTGTTCCATTGGCGTTTTGTCTTTCGATTTCAAATCCGACAAGTCCCTGACCTCCTTCCAATCCGGGCCTGCTCCGCGCAGGCGGAAATGCGTCAAAACGGTTGCCCGATCTCATGGATGCGCAGCATGTTTGTGCCGCCGCTGATGCCGAGCGGCACGCCGGCGGTTATGACTATGATGTCGCCCTCGTTCATGAGCTTCAGGCGCATGCAGTGCCGTATGACGTCGCGGAAGAATTCCTGCTGGTCGTCCAAGCGCTCCATGCGGTAGGCGGTCACGCCCCAGACGAGCGAAAGCTGCCGCACCACACGGTCGTTCAGCGAAAAAGCGATGATCTTGGATTTGGGCCTGTGCTTGGAGATCATCAGCGCCGTATTGCCCGAGGACGTGGGCGTCACGATGGCCTTCGCGCGCAGGCTGTCGGCGCTGTTCACGGTGCAGAAGCCGATCACGCCCGTCACGTCGTGGACCCTGCCGTTGCGCCGATCCCTGTAGAGCCGGCTGTGCCCGATGGCCCCCTCCGCCGCGACGGCGACGTCCACCATCATCTTCACCGCTTCAAGCGGGTATTTGCCGGAAGCCGTTTCGCCGGAAAGCATGATCACATCCGTGCCGTCGAGGACGGCGTTGGCGACGTCGGCCACCTCCGCGCGCGTCGGGCGCGGGTTCCGGATCATCGAATCCATCATCTGCGTGGCCGTGATCACGAACTTGCCGTTGCTGTTGCAACGCCGGATGATCTCCTTTTGTATCAGGGGGACCTCTTCGGGCGGTATCTCCACGCCGAGGTCGCCGCGGGCGACCATGACGCCGTCGGAGGCCGCGATGATCTCGTCTATGTTGTCCACGCCCTCCCTGTTCTCGATCTTGGAGATGATCTTGATCTGCTGTCCGCCCAGCACCGCGAGGAATTTGCGGATTTCCTGCACGTCCGAGGCCGTGCGGACAAACGAAGCCGCGATGAAATCCACCTCCTGCTCGATGCCGAACTCGATGTCGTCCCTGTCGCGGTCCGACAGGGCAGGCAGATCCAAATGCACGCCGGGCAGGTTGATGCTCTTGCGGTCCTTGACGGTGCCGCCGTTGTGCACGGTGCAGCGCACGCGCACGCCGTCGCTCTCATCCACGGTCAGACCGATGAGTCCGTCGTCTATCAGGACCCTGTCCCCGGGCTTCACGATGCGCGCAAGAGCCTCATAACTCGTGCTGCAGCATTCGGCGTTGCCGACGCAATCCTCGGTCACGATCGTGAACGATTGCCCCTCTTTCAGCTCGGCGCTGCCGCCCGCGAAGGTTCCCGTGCGGATCTCCGGCCCCTTCGTGTCCAAAATGACGGCGATGGGCAATCCGAGCTCCGCGCGGAGCTCTTTGATCAGATCGATCTTCTCCTTGTGGTCGGGATATGAGCCGTGGGAAAAATTCAGCCGGGCGGCATTCATGCCGGCCAGCATCATATTGCGCAATATCTCTTTGTCCGTACAAGCGGGGCCGATCGTGCAGATCAGCTTTGTGCGTTTCTCATTCATGTCCGTGTGGTTCCTCCAAATGCGGCGACGATCAGATCGACAGGATTTCCGCCAGATCGTTTATGTCGCCGGTATACTCGCGCGTCATCCGCAGCGCGTCCTCGAGATCGTAGTGCACGATCTCCGTTCCGCGTATGCCGACGGCGCGGCTCCTCGAATCATCGCGCAGGAGCTCGACCGCCTTGTAACCCATGCGGCTCGCGAGCATCCTGTCCCTGCCGGTCGGCGAACCGCCGCGCTGGATGTAGGCGAGCACGACCACCTTCGTGTCGAGGCCCGTCCGGTCGTGGATGGTGTCCGCCAATTCCTGTGTGCTGACGGCCACGCCCTCCGCCTTGATGATGATGCTGTGCAGCTTGCCCCTGTTTTTGCCCTGTATCAGCTTGCGGCAGATCGCGTTGATGTTGGGCTCGACCTCGGGAATCAGCACCGTTTCGGCGCCGCCGCAGAGGCCGGCGTAGAGGGCGATGTCTCCGCAGCTTCGGCCCATCACCTCTATGACCGTGCTGCGCTCGTGCGACGACGAGGTGTCGCGGATGTTGCTGATGGCCTGCAGCACGGTGTTGACCGAGGTGTCGAAGCCGATCGTGAAATCCGTGTACGGAAGATCGTTGTCTATGGTGCCGGGCAGACCGATCACGGTGATGCCCGTTTTCGACAGTTCGAGGCCGCCCTTTAAAGAGCCGTCGCCGCCGATCACCACAAGCCCCTCTATCTCGAAGTTCTCCAGCATGTCTACGGCGCGCTTGAAGCCCTCGGGCTCCATGAAGTGCGCGCTTCGCGCCGTGCGCAGCATCGTGCCGCCGCGCTGGATGATGTCCGAAACCGAGGATACCGAAAGCTCCTTGATGTCGCCCGCGATCAGTCCTTCGTAGCCGCGTTCTATCCCATATACTTCCATGTTGTTGTAGATGGCGCCGCGCACGACGGCGCGGATGGCCGCGTTCATGCCGGGCGAGTCGCCGCCGCTGGTCAGTACGCCGATTCGTTTCATGGTCAAAATCCTCCTTTGGTGGTTCCCTAGACTGCGGTCCGCTCTGCGGCTTCGCGCTCCTTGCGGCGGTAGAATTCCTCCGCCACGTACACGGGCGTGATCTTCTCCGCGATGACCTTCGGGGTTTCCTCGTCCTTGAAGCTCAGTCTGCCGCGCAGCACCACGACGGCATCCTCAAAGATCTCCTGCGCGCAGCGCTCGTACACGTTCGGAAAGACGATCGCCTCCACGCCGCCGTACAGATCCTCGATGTCCAGAAACGCCATGATCTTGCCGCTTTTCGTGATCTGCGTCTTTTTGCGGTTGATGATCACGACCATCAGCGTTTCCATCTTGTCCCATACATTGGGATTGTCCCGAAAGGCGATGATCTCCTCCGTCGTTATGTTCGACACCTTCTCGATGAGTTTGCGGCGATCCGACAGCGGGTGTCCCGTCAGATAGATGCCCAGCATCTCCTTCTCGCGCGCCATGCGCTCCTGTTTGGAAAAATCCTCCACGAGCGGCAGGGTTTCGCTCTCTGCGGCGCCGCGCATCTCTTCGCCGTTGGTCCGAAACAGCGACAGCTGGCCCTCGACCGTCTTGCGCGCGCTCGCCTTCGCCGATTCCATGAGCTTCTCGTAGACGGCGATGTGCGCCGCGCGATTGGGATTCAGGCAGTCCAGCGCGCCGGCCAGAATCAGGCTCTCGAGGGCCTTTCTGTTGATCTCGTTGATGTTTATGTTGTCCATGAATTCGAAGATGGACGTCGGAACGCCCTTCTCCGTCCGCGCGCGCAGGATCGCGTCGATCGCGCCCTCGCCCACGTTCTTGACGCCGAGCAGACCGAAGCGGATCTTGCCGTCCTTGACGCTGAACTTCTTCTCGCTCTCGTTGATGTCGGGCGGCAGCACCTCAACGCCCATCTCCGCGCAGTTTCGCACGTATATTGCGATTTTGTCCGCGTTTCCCATCACGCTCGTCATGAGGGCGGCCATGAATTCCACGGGGTAATAGGCTTTCAGATATGCCGTGCGATACGTGAGCAACGAATAAGCCGCCGCGTGGGACTTGTTGAACGCGTATTCCGCGAAGCTGATCATCTGCCGGAAGATTTCCCGCGCCGCAGCCTCCGGCACGCCCCTGCGCACGCAACCCTCCACCGTCACATTGCCGTCCGCATCCGTTTCGCCGAAGATGAATTTCTCCTCCTCGCGCAGCATGACGTCCATCTTCTTCTTGCTCATCGCGCGCCGCACCAGATCGCTCTGCCCGTAGGTGTAGCCGGCCAGATCGCGCACGATCTGCATCACCTGCTCCTGATAGACCATGCAGCCGTAGGTGACGGACAGGATGGGGACGAGGCGCTCATGGGCATATTGTACTTTTTTGGGATTGTTTTTATTTTTGAGATAATCGGGGATGGATGCCATGGGACCGGGCCGGTACAGGGATACGCCCGCGACGATGTCCTCGAAGCAGTCCGGCCTGAGCTCCTTCATGAACCGGATCATGCCCGAGTTTTCCAGTTGGAAAACGCCCTGCGTGTTGCCGCTCGCTATCAGCTCGAACACCTTGGGATCGTCCGGCTTTATATGCGTAAAATCGATATCGATGGAAACGCCATGGTTTTTTTCGATGAGCGGCAAGGCGTCGCGGATGACGGAGAGGTTGCGCAAACCGAGGAAATCCATCTTCAGAAGGCCGAGCTCTTCTATGGTCCCCATCGGGAACTGCGTGCTGACGCCCTTGTCGGAATTGTAGAGCGGCACGTATTCGTCGATGCTCCGCTTCGAGATCACGACGCCGGC
>JAISNR010000024.1 GCA_031276135.1 Eubacteriales Family XIII. Incertae Sedis bacterium
CGCGCGTCCAGCATGAGCAGGCAGACGTCGCTGCGCTCTATGGCCGCGACCGCGCGTATGACGCTGTAACGCTCGATGTCGTCCGACACCTTGCTCCTGCGCCGCAGGCCGGCCGTGTCGATCAGGACGTAGCGCTCTCCGTCGCGCTCGAAGGGCGTGTCGATCGAATCGCGCGTGGTTCCCGCGATTTCCGACACGATGACGCGATCCTCGCCGAGCAGTGCGTTGACGAGCGAGGACTTGCCCACGTTCGGCTTTCCGATGACGGCCAAGCCGATCGCCTCCTCCTCCGCGCCGTCCGCCCCGCCGCGCGGCAGGGCGTCCGCGATGCGGTCCAGCGCCTCGCCGAGGCCGAACATGTTGGCGGCCGACACGGCCAAAGGCTCGCCAAGGCCAAGCTCATAAAAATCGTAGAAATTGTCCGGCAAGGCCGCCGTGTCCACCTTGTTCACGATGGGAATGACCGGCTTCCGCGTCCGCATCAGCATGTCCGCCACATCGCGGTCGGAGGTCGTCAGCCCGTCCTTCCCGTCCAGCATGAACACGATCGCGTCCGCCGTGTCCATGGCCGTTTCGGCCTGCGCGCGCATCTGCGAGAAGATCACATCCTCGCTTTGGGGTTCTATGCCGCCCGTGTCGATCAGCGCGAACGAAACGCCGCGCCACTCGGCCTCCGCGTAGATCCTGTCCCGCGTCACGCCCGGCGTGTCCTCCACGATGGAGATTCTCTTGCCGACGATGCGGTTGAAAAATGTGGATTTGCCCACATTGGGCCTGCCCACGACGGCGATGATCGGTTTTTTATTCATTGTTCTCCATAAATATGCTCGCCGCGAATTCTGCGGGATCAAACACCGCAATATCCTCCGGCTTCTCGCCGATGCCGATGAACTTCACGGGGAGATCGAACGCGTCCGCGATCGTGACGACGACGCCCCCCTTGGCCGTTCCGTCCAGCTTCGTCAGCACGATGCCGCTGATCTCGGCGGCGCCGTTGAACTCGCCGGCCTGCGACACGGCGTTCTTGCCCGTCGTCGCGTCCAAGACCAGCAGGATTTCCCGCGCGGCCTCCGGGAATTCGCGCTCGATCACCCTGTTCATCTTCGCGAGCTCCGCCATCAGGTTCTTCTTCGTCTGGAGCCGTCCGGCGGTATCGCAGAGCAGCACATCGACGCGCTTCGCCTTCGCCGACAGGATGGCGTCGTATATGACGGCGGCCGGATCCGCGCCGTCCTTGTGTCGAACGAGGCCCACGCCCACGCGCTTCGCCCAGACCTCGAGCTGTTCGCCGGCCGCCGCGCGGAAGGTGTCCGCCGCCGCGAGCAGCACCGATTCCCCTTGCTTGACGTACAGATGCGCGAGCTTGGCCGTCGTCGTGGTCTTTCCGCCGCCGTTGACGCCGATCAGCATGACGATCAGCGGCCGCGCGGCGCTGACACGATGGCGCTCGCCCTTGTCCAAAATCCCTTCGACGATCTTCACGATCCGGTCCTTCACCCGCGCGGGATCGGACAGCCGCTCCGTCTTGATGGCCGAACGCAATTCCGCGACCACGCGCATCGTCGTATCCATGCCCATATCCGAAGTGATCAGCGCCTCCTCGAGCGCGTCGAGCATCTCCTCGTCGATCTCCGGCCGCATGAAAAGCACATCCTCGATCTTCTCCTGCAACCGCCCGAAAAATGATTTCTTGATTCCAAACGCCAACTTGTCGCTTCCTTTCCGCTTATTATTTATCCGGATAAATTATGGTCGAATGTTCGTGGCCGACCCAAGCGGCCTTAATACCTCAGACGAACACCTATCCCTTGAACGATAATTCAATTGCCACCCGTCAATTTTTCGGCGAAGCGTTCCGTTTCCGCCTCGCCCAGCCGCAGCGACAGCACCTTCGTCACGCCGCGCTCCGGCATCGTCACCCCGTAGAGCGCGTCCGCGTACTCCATCGTCGCCCGCTGGTGCGTCACGAGCGTGAACTGCGTTTCGTCGAAATTCGACAGATATTCCGCGAAGCGCTTTATATTGTTGTCGTCGAGGGCGGCTTCCACCTCGTCCAGTATGCAGAAAGGCGTCGGCCGCGCCTTCAGAATCGAAAACATCAGCGCGATGGCCGTCATGGTCTTTTCGCCGCCGGAGAGCAGATTCATGTTCTGAAGCCGCTTGCCGGGCGGCTGCGCGTTGATCTCTATGCCGCATTCCAGCGGATTGCTCTCGTCCTCGAGCCGCAATTCCCCCTTGCCGCCGCCGAACAGCAGACCGAAGGTTTCGCTGAAATTGTCCACCACCCTGTCGAAATTGGCCTTGAAGCTGTCCTTTATCGTCCGGTCCATGACCTCGATGGTCTTGCGCAGATCGCCTATGGCCCGAAGCAGATCGTCGCGCTGCTCCGTCAGAAAAGCATGCCGCTCGCCGACCGTTTCGTATTCCCGGATCGCGCCGACGTTCACCTCGCCGAGTCCCTTCATGCGGCTCTTGATCTCGCGGCTCTCCTTGACTGCGGCGGCCATGACAAAATCCTGTTTTTTGAACTCGATGGCCTGCACGTAAGAGATCTCGAATTCCTCCCACAGCTTGTCCTTCATCGCGTCGAGCCGCGCTTCGTTGCCGGCCTGCCTGATTTCGGCCTCGTATTTCCCGCCCTGCGCCTTTTCGAGCTCCGCGTCCGCCGCCGTCTTGCGGTTCGCGAGCTCATCCGCAAGGCGCAGGGCTTCGGCCCGCCGCTCGCGGAGCCGGGACAGCGCCGCTTCCAGCTCGAACTTCTCGCGCACCCTTTCGGCCGCGCGGTTTTCGAGGTCCGAATCGCCCGCGATGCGCTCGGCCTCGCGGGAGGTCGCCGCGTCCGCCGCCGCTTGCCGCGCCTCCCTGTCGCGCGCGAGCTCCGCCATGCTCTCCTCGATGCGGCGCATGATCGCGTCGCCGTTGTTCTTTTCGCTTTCGGCCGCACCGGCCTCGATCCGTATGCGCGTGAGATCCTCGTTCGCCGCGTCGAGCAGAGCTTTTTCCTCTTCGTATCGCGCGGCGGCGGCCTCGGCGAGGCGTTCCGCCTCGAGCGCGGCGGATTTCAGGGCCCGGGCCTCCGCCTCCATCGCGTCGGTCACGCCGGAGGAACGCGTCATCTCGCCTTCGAGACCGCGAAGCTCCAAGGCCCATCTCTCCCTGCGCTTCGAAAGCTCCTCGCTTCGGGCTTTCAGATTGGCGGCCTCGTTCTCGAGGCTGAGCTTCTCGATCTCCTTTTCGCGCAGCGCGCTTTCGGTCCGCGCAAGCGCCTCCGCGCCCGCCGCTTTCTCCGCGCGCAGAGCGGCGAGCGCATTTTCCGCTTCGGCCCTCTCCGCGTCCGCCGCCGCGAGCTCTGCGGCGAGCTTGCCGATCTCGGCGCGGCGTTCGAGCAGGTTGGCCGTCTTGTTTCGGAAAGCGCCGCCCGTCATGGCCCCCGCCGCGTTGATTACCTCGCCCTCCGTCGTGACGTAGCGCAGACCGCCCCTGTTCTCCTTGGATATGCGAACGGCGTTCTCCAGCGTATCGACGATGACGACCCTGCCGAGCAGGTATTCGAACACGGGTGCGAACTCCGCGTCGTATTCCACGCGGTCGGCCGCGTAGCCAAGGCTGCCCGCGGCGTTTGCGACGCGCGCGTCGCGCTTCCCCTCCGGCGGGCGCAGACTGCGGATCGGCAGGAAGGTCAGTCTGCCGGCCTTGTTCTGCTTCAGATAGCGGATCGCCGCCTTCGCGCTTTCGTCGTCGTCGCAGACGATGTTCTGCAGGGCCGCGCCGAGCGCCGTTTCCACGGCCGTTTCCAGCCCCGGGGGGACGCGCATCAGTTCGGCCGCGACGCCGCGCAGACCCTTGATGCCGGACTTCATCACGGAGCGGACGCCCGCATTGTAGCCCTCGTAGTTGTGCTCCATCTCCTCGATGGTCTTTTTCCGCGCGGAAAGCTGTTCGCGGCGCAGGTTCGCCCTTTGCGCGGACGAGAAGAGCGCGGCTTCCTCTTCCGAAAGCGCGCGCTGCTTTTGTTCGGCCAGCGCGCGCGCTTCGCCGAGCGCCGCCGCCCTCTCCGCCGTTTCCGCGAGCCGCCTCCGCGCCGTTTCGAGCGCCGCTTCCGTTTCTGCGGCGGCGCTGTCCGCGAGCGTCCTTTCGGCCTCGATCTGCTCCTTGCGCTGCGCGAGCGTTTCGCTCAGGTTCCGGATGCCCGCGATCTCGTTTTCCTTCGCGGCGCGCTGCCGGTGGGCTTCAAAGATGGCGCTCTTGTGCGCGTCGGTTTCTGCGGCGGCGCGGCGGGCGGCCTCAGCCTTTTCGGCCGCGCGCGCGGCGGCGGCGGTCAAATCCTCCCGCAGCCGCACGAGCTTCGCTTCCGTTTCCGCCGTGCCGGCGGTGAGGCTTTTCAGGTTGTCCGCCTCCCTTTCCAGCTTGGCGCCGATGGCCTCGATCTCCTCCGCGAGCCGCTCCCTGTCGCGCGCGAACGCCTGCTGGCGCTCCTCGCTTATGCGGATTTTGTTCCGGATTTCATTCGTTTCGTTGATATTGAGCAATACGCGGTCGCGAAGCGCGCCGTCCTCCGCTTCGAGGGCTTCGCTCAGGCGCCGGCTCTCCGCCGCTTCCGCGTCGAGCGCCGTCTTTTCCGCGCGGATGTCGTCGATCCGCGCGGAAAACTCCATGATCTCATCCTTCACGTACTCGTTCTTGAGGCTGATGCTTTCGATGTTCTTCAGCGTGATGTTGATCTCGAGTTCCTTGTATCTGTCGCGCAAGGCGATGTATTCCTTGGCCTTCGCGCTGTCCTCGCGCAGGCCGTCGATGCGGGCCTCTATCTCGTCCACGATGTCGTTCACGCGTTCGAGGTTCGCGGAGGTGGCTTCAAGCTTGCGCTCCGATTCCTCCTTGCGCGCCCTGTACTTCGTGATGCCGGCCGCTTCCTCGAAGAGCTCGCGGCGGTTCTCCGGCTTGCTGCTTACGATCTGCGAGATCTCGCCCTGACCGATGACGGAATAGCCGTCCACGCCGATCCCCGTGTCCATGATCAGCTCCCGGACGTCGCGCAGACGGCAGCGCGTGCCGTTGATCGAATATTCGCTTTCGCCCGTGCGGTACATCCTGCGGCGAATGGCCACCTCGGCGTAATCGATCGGCAGGAAGCCGGTGCTGTTGTCGATCACGAGCGTGACCTCCGCCATGCCCTTGGCCTTCCGCGTCGCGGTGCCCGCGAAGATCACTTCCTCCATCTTGCCGCCGCGCAGCGCCTTGGGACTCTGCTCGCCGAGGACCCAGCGGATCGCGTCGGAAATGTTGCTCTTGCCGCTGCCGTTGGGTCCGACGATGCAGGTGATGCCCTCTCGGAATTCTATTGTCACAGGCTCCGCGAACGACTTGAAGCCCTGCATTTCGATTCGTTTAAAATACACCTGTCGTCCTCTGTCCGTCCGGAATCCCGCGCTTCGTCCGCAAGGCGGCCTTCAGCGCGCCGCGCGCGCCAGCGCGTCCTTCGCGGCCGCCTGCTCCGCCTGTTTCTTGCTGCGGCCCGAGCCTCTGCCGATTCGCTCACCGTTTCGGAACACGCTGATGTGAAACAGCTTGTCGTGGTCGGGCCCCTCCTGCCTGTCCACGAGATAGCGGATATCCACCTGCCCGTCCGCCTGCAGACGTTCTTGCAGGTCGGATTTGTAATCGGAGGAAGCGGAGCCCGCGGCCGCCTCCCCTATGACCTCGGCGAAGGCGCTCATGACGAAACGCCGCGCCGCTTCCGCGCCGCCGTCCAGGTGGACGGCGCCGATCAGGGCTTCGAGCGCGTCGGAAACGACGGAGGGACGGTTGCGGCCCCCGCATTGCTCCTCGCCCTTCCCGAGGTTCAGAAAATCGCCGAGCGAGAAGGCGCCGGCCACGCGAAAGAGCGATTTTTCACAGACGATGTACGCCCGAAGCCGCGTCAGCACACCCTCCTCCACCGACGGAAGCCGCTTGTACAGCTCTTCGCTGATCAGCCCCTCCAGAATGGCGTCGCCGAGGAATTCAAGCCTTTCGTTGCTGTAAGATTTTGACATTCCGTTTTCGTTCACATAGGACTTGTGGTTGAGGGCCGTTTCCAAGAGCGCCGCGTCCTTGAATCGATATCCTATTTTCTCGACCAGCACGGCTTCATTCAAGGTTGCCCGTCACCTCCAGATTGAGAATGGCATTCTCGATATGCCGCACGACCTCGTTTTTCATATACGGCAGGGTTTTGACAATCGTGTTTTTCACCGCCTTGGCGTTCGACGAGCCGTGCATCTTCACGAGCGCCCCCCGGACGCCGAGTATGGGCGCGCCGCCGTACTCGGAATAGTCGAAAGCGTCGCGCAGTTCCGAAATCTTGCCCGAGAGCAACAGCGCGCCCACCTTGGGAAGCAATCCCGCCGTGAATTTCTGTTTGATCAAGCGGAAGATGCTCCAGGCCAAACCCTCCGTCAGCTTCAGAATGACGTTGCCGACGTACCCGTCGCAGACGACGACATCGACCGCGCCGTGGGGAATCTCCCGCGCCTCGATGTTGCCCACGAACCGGACGCCGCCCGTCGTGTCGCGGTTCTGCGCGAGCAGCGCGTGGGCCGACTTCAGCACGGTCGTTCCTTTGTTCTCCTCCGTGCCCATGTTGACGAGGCCGACGGTGGGGTTCTTCTTGTTCAGGACCTTTTCCATGTAAATGGAGCCCATCAGCGCGAATTCCAGCAGGTTGTTCGGCTTGCATTCGGCGTTGGCGCCCGTGTCCACGAGCAGGGAAACGCCCTTGCCGAGGATCGGATAGGTGCTCGCGATCGCCGGCCTGTCTATGCCCTGTATCCTGCCGAGTATGAACAGGCCGCCCGCCATGAGCGCGCCCGTGTTGCCTGCGGAAACGAACACGCCGCCCTCGCCGCTCTTGACCATGTTCATGCCCACGACGATCGAGGA
>JAISNR010000172.1 GCA_031276135.1 Eubacteriales Family XIII. Incertae Sedis bacterium
ATTCAGGCCATAGACACCGCCGGACGGACCGGGATCAAGGTGTACGGCAGCATGGGCTATCCGGAAACGCTTCAGGCGATCAAGGACGGCACGGTGTTCGCCACCTATTTCTCCGACAATTATCTGGAGTATGCGACGGCGCTGTACCTGACGCTTCACCTCATCGAAACCGGCATCACGTCCGCGTCCGCCGGCTACGCGGCCACGCCGATCATCGATATGCCGACGGTACCCACCACCGCGGAGAACGTCGAAAACGTCATAAAGGATTCGCGCTGGGAAACGACGGGACTGTTCGAGTTCAAATAGGTCCGTCGCCCGATCTGTCCGCTTAACGTGCGGGACCTTCGCTCTCGGGTGGGGGTCCCGTATGCATAATACGTATACCGGATGTTGTTGTACTGCCGCAACGGCAATTCGCAAACGGAGGCGCGCATGAAATTCAAGATCCGAAACAAGACCGTCAGACGACTCGTTTCCATCGGCCTTGTGATCGCGCTGGCGCTGTTTTTCGCCCTGTCCACCGAAGCCTTTCTCAGTCCGAGGAATTTGTTTCTCCTCCTGAAGGATTCGGCCTATCTCGGATTGATCGCCTTGGGCGTTTCGATCGTGATCATCGGCGGAGGCATAGACCTCTCCGGCGGAGGCATCGTGTGCGTCGTCGGCATATTGACGTCGCGCTTGACGTTTACGGGACTTCCCGGCATCGTCATACTGGCGGGAGGCGTCATACTCGGCGCGGTCTGCGGCGCCGCGAACGGTTTTCTGATCGCCGCGGTGCATCTCACGGAATTCGTTGCGACGCTGGCGACGGGCTTTGTCTTCACGGGCATGGGTCTGCTGTTCGCCTATCGCAGCAACGGCAGGATCAGCGGCAATCTGATTTCCAAATCCATAACGAACAAGAGTTTTTTGGCCATGGGCAAGCACATAAACGGCCTTTACTATATCACGATCGTGTGGGTCGCGATGAGCGTCCTCTCCCATTTCGTGATGGTGCGCACGAAATTCGGTCTGCACACCTATGCCATGGGCTCCCACGAAAAATCGGCGGAGATGTCCGGCGTCAACGTCGCGCGGCAAAAGGCGCTGGGCTTTGTGATCAGCGGTGCGTGCGCGGGGCTGGCCTCCGTCATGGTCGTCGCGAATATGGGCGCGTCGGCGGCGAGTCTCGGCACGGGTTACGAATTTCAAGCCATCGCCGCCTGCGTCGTCGGAGGACTCGTGCTCGGGGGCGGCAAAGGGGACACGATCGGCGCGTTTATCGGCTCGATCTTCATGCTGCTCGTGCTCAACGGTCTTTACAAATTCAACCTGCCGACCTATTGGCAGTACATCTTTCAGGGAGCGATCATCATCATCGCCACGGCGTTTGACGCGCAGTTCGCGAAATTCGCGCAGAAGCGGCGCGCCGCCGAAAGCGCGGCGCGGACCGCGGCTTGACGGAAAGGAGCGGGGCGATATGGAAAAAGACAGGGTACTGCTTCGGACGGAAGGCATCTTCAAACAATTCAACGGAGTCACCGTTCTCGACGATGTGAATCTGGAGATCAAATACGGCGAGGTACACGCGCTGATGGGCGAAAACGGCGCGGGCAAATCCACGATCATCAAGATCATCACGGGCGTGTACGCCAAGGACGGGGGCGATGTCTTCGTGGACGGCGAGGTCGTCGCGATCAACAACAGGCAGGACGCGCGCGCGCGGGGCATCTCCGTCATATACCAAGAATTGTCCCTTGTTCCCGCGTTGACCGTTACAGAAAACATATTCCTTGGTCAGGAGATCGAGCATCGCGGCCTCCTGTCGAAGAAGAAGATGCGCGAAAGCGTGCGCGCGCTCATCGGAAAGTATGCGTTTGAGATCGACCCGGACGCCGTGGTCGATTCGCTCAGCATGGCGCAGCGGCAGATGGTTGAGATCTTGAAGGCCCTGTCCATGGACGCGAAGCTGATCATCATGGACGAGCCCACGTCCTCGCTCTCGGCGGCCGAATCCGAAAAGCTCTTCGACACGATAGACGGACTGCGCGAGAAGGGCGCGGGGATCCTCTACGTTTCGCACAGGCTTGAGGAAGTCTACCGCCTCTCGGACAGGCTCACCGTCATGCGCGACGGCAGGATCGTGGCGGTGCTCGACAGGTCGGAGATCAACGCAAAGACCGTGACGACGCTGATGATCGGCCGTGAGCCGAGAGAGTCGCGCGCTCGCTCGGGGAGGGATCTGTTCAAGGACAATTATCTGGAGGTGAAACATCTCTCCTACGGCAAGCTGCTGAAGGACGTGAGCTTTACGGCCTACGGCGGGGAGATCCTCGGGATCGGCGGGCTCGTGGGCTCCGGGCGCACGGAGCTGGTCCGCTGCATCTACGGCGCGGCCAAGCAGGACGGCGGCGAGATCCTGTTCAACGGCAGACCCGTGTCGAAGCGCATCGCGAAGAACATCCGCATGGGCTTCGGCCTCGTGCCCGAGGACAGGCGCGTCGAGGGCTTCATTCCCGTGCAGTCCATAGAGAAGAACATCGCCATCGCGAGCCACGACAGGCTGTCGAGGCTCGGCATCGTGAATGCGCGAAAGGAAACGCGCTGGGCGGAGGACGCGATCCAAAACTACGACATACGCCCCAAGAACAGGCATATGCCGGTCGCGAACCTCTCCGGCGGCAACCAGCAGAAGGTCGTGCTGGGCAGATGGCTCTCCCGCGATCCCAAGCTGCTCCTGCTCGACGAGCCGACGGTCGGCGTAGACGTGGGCGTGAAAGCGGATCTCTACGATTTTATGCGAAAGCTCGCCCAAAGCGGCGCGATCATCATCATGGTTTCGTCGGATCTGTTCGAGCTCACCCATATATCGGACCGCATACTCGTCATGCACGGCGGGCGGTTCTTTGAGGAGTTCACCCACGACAACGCGTCGCAGACGTCCGTCCTGCTCGCCGCCTCCGGCGAGCACACGGAGGAGGGCAGGGCCTTATGAACAGCAAAATCACGCGCTTTATCGGCGGCCAATGGGGGCAGCGCGCCCTGATCCTGCTCCTCATCTTCATCGTCATGGCGGTCTTTGAGCGGAAGTTCTTCACGCCGGGCAATGTTTCGAGCATCTTTCTGGCCATATCCGTCTACGGCATCATGGCCTGCGGCATGCTCTTCGTCGTGCTTTTGGGCGGCCTCGATCTGTCCGTCGGTTCCATGGCGGGCCTGTCGGCGGTAATTATCAGCTTTTTTGCAAAAAATGATAATTTTGGAACAGGGGGCGTCCTGACGGGCCTGCTCGCGGCGCTTGCTGCGGCCGTCGTCGTCGGCTGGCTGCACGGCGTGCTCGTCACGCAGATCAATATGCCCTCCTTCGTCGTCACCTTGGCGACGAAATACATCCTGTACGGCTTCATGCCGATGATCACGAGCGGCGCCTTCATCTACATCACGGGAGAGGGCCTCATGTACCAAGTCGGCAACGCGAAGGTCCTCGGGGTCCCCATGCCGATCGTCATCTTCCTCGTCGTCGCCGTGATCTGCGGGCTGATACTCAGCCGGACGACCTTCGGCCGAAGGCTGTACGCGATCGGCGGCAACCCGACGGCTTCCGCGCTCGTGGGCATACACGTGTTTCGGGATACGAAGATCGCCTACATCATCTCCTGCGTCACGGCCGCTCTGGGCGGGATGGTCCTCTGCTCCATGAACATGATCGCGGGGCAGACCACGGGCAACGGCTACGAGGGCAACGTCCTGCTCGCCATGATCGTCGGCGGCATCAACCTGGCCGGCGGCGAAGGCGGCGTGCCGGGCGCCGTATTCGGCGCCTTGCTGGCCGGCATCATCACGAATCTGATGACGCTTCTCGGCGTCAGCGCGGATTTCCAAAAGTTCGTGCAGGGCATGATCATACTGGCGGCCATCACGCTCAACGTGTATACGGGCAGAAGGAGCGCGGGCCTCTCCGCGCCGAAGCGCCGCAGGGGAAAGGCGGCGGAGGAATCCGCGAAACAAGGGTGACATAAAGCATGGGTGCATTGAAATACAAGCGTATCTTCGAACCGATCCGATTGGGGCAAACGCTGTTCCGGAACAGGATATTTTCCTCGCCGCAGGACATCTATCAACTCACCTCCGAGAATTTCCTCAACGAGGACGCCACGGCCTTTTACGAGATGAAGGCGCTGGGCGGCTTCGCCTCGGTCTGTCTGGGCGATTTCATGATCGATTCCCGCTCGGGGCACAGCCATCCGTTCCAGCTGCGCGGCGACGACATCCGCGGGAGGACGAGCCTCACGCGCACGGCGAACGCCATCGCGCGCCACAACGCGGTGGCGGCCGTGGAGCTCAACCACGCCGGCAAAAATGGGAACATCATGGGCGCGCGCGAGGGCTTCATCTACGGCCCGGTCGATGCGCTGCGCGCGGACGGCGTGGAGA
This sequence comes from Eubacteriales Family XIII. Incertae Sedis bacterium, assembly GCA_031276135.1. Classification (GTDB taxonomy): domain Bacteria; phylum Bacillota; class Clostridia; order Peptostreptococcales; family Anaerovoracaceae; genus JAITLA01. The sequence continues at coordinate 4,417 of JAISNR010000172.1, forward strand.
TTCGCGCCATGGACGAGGCGTGGATCGAGCATCTGATCGAATGCTACGCAGGCGCGGCCGGCTTCGCGAAGCAGTGCGGCTTCGGCATGATCACCATCCACGCGGGCCACGGCTGGCTGCCGGCGCAGTTCCTGTCCCCGCGCGACAACCGGCGCCGCGACCGCTGGGGCGGCAGCCTCGAAAACCGCATGCGCTTCACGCTGGCGGTCATCGATGCGGTGCGGCGCGCGATCGGGCCCGCCATGCCCATAGAAATCCGCATTTCGGCCGTGGAATGCGTGCCGGGCGGCTACGATTCGGACGAGGGGCTGGCCATCGCGAAGGCGCTGGACGGCAAGGTCGATCTCCTGCACATATCCGCCGGCCACCACGAGGACGATGCCGCGAGCATGGTTTCGCATCCGACGATGTTCGCGCCCGACGGCGTGAACGTCAAATACGCCGCCGAGATCAAAAAACACGTCAAGACGCCCGTCGCGACGGTGGGCGCGCTGTGCGATCCCGCGCAGCTCGAGGA
>JAISNR010000174.1 GCA_031276135.1 Eubacteriales Family XIII. Incertae Sedis bacterium
AACACGAGGTTGAAGTACGACAGCACGAGCGTGATCAGCACCACGGCCACCTGATAGCCGTAGGGAACGCCCCAGGCGCGCAGGACGCCGCCCACGTCGTCGGCCATGGCGGTCGCCGCAGTGGCGCTGGTCAGAAATCCCGCCAGCGTGATGGCGACCTGAATCGTCGAAAGAAACTTGTTCGGCTGTTCCAACAAGCCCTGCAATATCGCGGCACGGCGGTCGCCGTCGGCCGCAAGGGATTTGATCTTCACCTTGCTTACGGAAACGATGGCCATTTCGGCCGCCGCGAAATAGGCGTTGATCAGGATCAAAAAGAGCAACAGCAGCAGTTGCGGTACGTAGTGTAAGTCCCCCGGATCCGAATCCATCAGGGCAGTTCCTCCATCATGACGCACTCTGTATCCCGTGACACCCAAAAGTCCGCTGTGGGCGTTTACAGGGTACCCGGCGCGGCGGCCCCCCGCGCCGAGCGCCTCTGCGCGAGTGCCGCGCGGAAGCATTGCCTGTAACTTTATGATATTGCATTATAACGCATTTTTTGCTCCGTGTCTATGCGTAAAATTTTAAACCGCCCGCCCTTCTCTTTCTTTTTTATAAGATATGGCTTATAAAAAATTATAAATTCGCTTGTTTAGAAGGTATATCTGTGGTAATATGGACCCAGGATGTAATAAGAGGAGGTCGCACATGATTCATCGAGAATTGTATATGAGCCGCATTCGCCCCTTTATGGGAAATGAACTCATTAAGGTTTTAACCGGCATCCGCCGCAGCGGGAAATCCGTCATGCTGGATTTGATCCGGCGAGAGCTGACCGCCTCCGGCGTGAACGAAAACCGATGTATTTCCATCAATTTTGAGGATATGCGCAACGCGCGTTTCTGCTCTGCCGAAGCGTTGCACGCAGAAGTCGCCCGGCGGATCAACGGACTTTCCGGCAAGGCATATCTCTTTTTTGATGAGGTTCAGGAGGTTGCCGGCTGGGAAAAGTGCGTCAATTCCTTTCGGGTCGAATTTGACTGCGATATCTATATCACCGGCTCGAATGCCAAGCTGCTTTCGGGAGAGCTTGCCACATACCTTGCGGGGCGCTATGCGGAGTTTGTGATCTATCCCTTTTCTTTTGGAGAGTTTTCGGAGCTGTACCGCACCGTTTTTCCCGACGCCGATTCAAAAACGATGTTCACCCGGTATCTGACCTGCGGCGGGATGCCGTATTTGAGCAATCTTCGCTATGAGAAGCAGCCGAGCCGCCAGTATCTGCAAGATCTATACAATTCCGTTGTGCTGAAAGACATTGTAAAACGCAACAACATTCGGGATGTCGATCTGTTGGAGCGCATCATCGCTTACATTACGGCAAACGTCGGAACGACCTTCTCGGCCACGGCCATTTCGAAATATTTCAAAAGCGAGGGACGCACCGTTGCGCCGGAAACGATCCTGAACCACATTAAGGCTTGCGAGGACGCGTTTCTGTTTTACCGCGTCCGCAGACGGGATTTGCGGGGGAAGCGGATTCTCACCGTCAATGAGAAATACTATATCGCCGACCACGGAATCAGAGAGGCCGTTTTCGGCGGGAATATGAAGGACATCAACCTTATTTTTGAGAACATCGTTCATATGGAGCTGCGGCGGCGCGGGTATGCGGTCACGGTCGGGAAAGCGGGAGAGAAGGAGATCGATTTCATTGCCGAAAAGCAAACGCAAAGGCTCTATGTGCAGGTGGCGTATCTGCTCGCGTCAGAGGAAACGATCCGGCGCGAATTCGGGGCATACGCCGAGATCGGGGATAATTTTCCCAAGTATGTCGTATCCCTTGATGAATTCGATATGAGCAGGGACGGACTGAAGCACATGAACATACGCGAATTTTTATTGTCCGAGCGATGGGGTTGAGCCTGTGTTTTATGCACAGTTGCTTGGTTTTGTCGCGGCAGCAGATCCAAAAACGCCCGCTCGATTCCAAGAGATATAACGTTCATGTCGTGTACTCTTCAAACTCTTCCGTCGGCTCATTACAATCGCCGGAAACGAATTCGCAGTATTCAAAAGCGACATCTCGGAAAACGGCTTTTCTGTCCGGCGCCGTCACCCTTGCGTTGCTGTATATCTCAAAATTTAATATGACTATACAATCAGCGCATACTCATCATCAGGTTGGGAACCGGTATTGCTCGGAGGCGGGCTTGCGCGTACTCAAGGGCCGCGCCCTTTGCAGCCACGCGCACAAGCGACGCGGTCAACTCAACCGGCCAAAGGCCGGGGAGTTTTCCTTCACGTTCGTTCAGGACGCGTCGCATGGGGCCTTCCAGCCGTTTGCAAGGAATGCAAACGGGGATGCCCGTTCGCCCTGCTCCGGGCACGCGCAGGCCCGCAAGCGACCCGACCGGAGAGTTGTACCGGTTCCCGGCCGGCGATTATGCTTTATCGGATGCAAAACTTGCGATTTTTCTATAATCTTTGCGCGTCAAATATCGAACCGGATACATGCAATGATCACGCTCTTTTCTGTATGGCAATGCGTTCTCTGATAATGCAGGCCCACCATAAGGCATGTGAAATTAAAAACCACAATTTATGCAAGTATATAGGGTGCATCACTGTCATTACCCATAAATACAACCTTTCTTTCCCGATCACATGCCGGCCAATTTGCCGAATGTGCCGAAGATTCGCTCATAAGCATTCTCATGCGTTATTTCCGCCATGGGCATTTCGTACCCCATCACGCGCTTCAATCCCCAAAATTTTTCAAGCGGTTCATCGGCTTCACCACAATACAGTTCCCCCGGGCCGTCCAGGAAATCGAGGACGCCGTCGTAATACATCGGTTGGTAGAATATCTTATGATCTCCGGGAGAGATGGGGTCTGAATACCAATTCTTTATGTCATCATAATCATACCGGGCAATATTCACAGTCGGCACATCATACTCACTTGCTTCAAAATTAAGGTTTAGAATATACAAAGCCCCGTCACGATAGCCATTTGGCAGTTTTTTATCGGCACACCTTTGAAACACGACGAAAAAGTCGGAATATGTCCAAGCATAGCTTTCTCTGTCGCCGCTCCATCTGAGAAAGGTGTTGTTTCCCGTCATCGGCGCAAGTTCAAATTCCCCGGCCTCGTTCGCAAGAGCGATGCAATGCGAAATAAACGTCTGCACGGTTTTATGCGCCTCACGCACCGTGCTGAACGCATTTACGGTTTCTTCGTTCATCATGTCAAACCCCCTGAATCCGCCGAATCCTTTTTCTTCCAAAAGTGCGGTTAAGTCGCCGCAAACAATGCTCTCGTTGTTGCGGATGCCGTCCAACAATCCCTGCCAAGTCATATATCCGAATAAGACTTCTTTCGGGATATTCGCTTTTTGTTCGTTATAAACGGCGAGCGCGGATTCCTCGCGCGCGAGCAACAATAAAACCCCCTGCTCGCCTTTGTAATTGTCGACAAGCAATTCGGCTTCGCGGATCAACTGGTCGGCGCCGGACAATTCGCTGTTGTATTTGACCTCTATCAGGATCACGGCCTCGCCCAATTCGATGACAATGTCAGGTTCTGTGCGGGAAGTCGGGTGGTAATGCGGCCAAAAGCTGACAGTATTGCCCCATTCCTCAACGTCTTGCGGCAACAATCGGTCGAGCGAATCAACAATGGACGGTTGCACGCAACCGAGAAGAATTTCCCGAAAATCCTTGTAAGGCAAATAGCGCAATGCGCCAAATACATCACCCGTCAATTGATCTTCGGAATCTGAAGCGACCACTTTATGGTGAATTTCGGCAATCATCCCGGACCTCCTCTTTGCGGACCGCCCAATAATTTTGGGCGGAACTTAAACAAAAAACAATACGAATATCTCCTGCAAATCTCAGATCGCCTTCAAATACGCATCCTTGAATTTCAAAAACTCCTCGTAGCTCTTCGTGAAGTTGTGCCGGCCGTCGAGCTCGGGGCGCAGGACGTAGCAGAGGTAGTCCGTGTCCGTCGGATAATATGCGCCGTCAGACGGGTTTGCGCCGCAACGGCGGTTCGGAACGCTTGACTTTCAAGCCGTATTTGTCGATGATGGCCTGCGCTTCCGCGTTGACAAACACCGCGTGTTCCTCCGGCGACATATGCTTTGTTTCGTCGTGAAGCATAAGTCTGATCGCGTGAACCTCACGGAGCGGCATCGGTTCGTTGACTATATCGGGGTCGTTCATGTATTTCGTTAAATCACTCATTTTCAATCACCTCGGTCGGAGAGAATATCCCAATGCGCTTATATCCCTCGCGCAAATTTATGCTTTCGGTCATCATGATCGTTTTTCGTTTCACAATATGCTTAAAATTACAGCTGACGATAAAGTCGAGGTCATTCACGGTGGTAGACGCGATATGCAATGCGTCCGTCGCGTATTTTCCGGGAATGACTCCCTCGGCCACATATATTCTCGCAAGCCGAAGTTCATCGGCGTGAGCCGGTAAAACGCCTACGTTGTGCGTTTCAATCAACGCCAACATTTGGCCGCGCTTTGGCTCGGCGTCTTTTGCGAGTTCCACCAATACCGCATTGGATGTATACGGCTCATATTTGCCCTCTCTGATTTCCTCAAACAGCTTCAACGTGTCTTTCTTTTTTTCCGGCGCGTCGTCTGCAAAACAGAAATTGAACACGGTGGTTTCCAAATAAACTTTCGGTATTCTCATGTGCAATGCTCTCCTGCCAATATTGTATGTCATGCTTACGGGCTTTACAAGAACAAATAGAAAAAACACGTCCTTTCGTACATCGATTCGGTTTTCATATGAATATCCCCTGCGGAGTTCAAATCGCCTTCAAATACGCATCCTTGAATTTCAAAAACTCCTCGTAGCTCTTCGTGAAGTTGTGCCGTCCGTCGAGCTCGGGGCGCAGGACGTAGTAGAGGTAGTCCGTGTCCGCGGGATTCAGGGCCGCCTCGATGCACTCCGCGCGCGGCGAGCAGATGGGTCCCGGCGGCAGGCCCGCGTTCTTGTAGGTGTTGTAGGGCGAATCGATCTCCAGATCGGCGTAGCTGAGGCGCGCCTTGTTTTCGCCGAGCGCGTATTGAATCGTCGCGTCGATTTGCAGCGGCATGCCCTTGTCGAGGCGGTTTTTGATCACGCTCGCCACGAGCGCCCGTTCCTCGGGGACGCGGGTTTCCCGCTCGATCAGCGAGGCGATGGTCACGACCTCGCGCACGGAGAGGCCCATGGCCTCTGCTTTACTGTAACATTCTTCTGTAAACAACTTGTCGAAATGCGACAGCATGCGGTCGATCAGATCGCGCGCCGTCGCGTTCGCGTAGACCTCGTAGGTTTCGGGGTAAAGGTAACCCTCGAGGCCGCCCGCGTTGCCGTCCAGAAAGCGGTAGCTGCTGAAATCCCCCGTTTCGGCCTCCGCGAGGAAGTCCGCCGCGACGACGAATCCCGCCTTTTCCAGCGTTTCCGCCGTCTGCTCTGCGGTCAGGCCCTCGGGAACCGTGAAGCGCTCCGTCTCGGCTTTTGCACTCGTTTCGATGGTTTCCATGATTTGCCGCATGGACATGTCGCGCGCGAGCAGATAGACGCCGGCCTTGTAGTTGCCGTCGCGCCCGTCGATTCTCGACTTGATGCGAAACAGGGTCTTGTTTCGGATCAGGCCCGTTTCCTCCAGCAGCTCCGCGATGGCGCGCGTGCTCGCGCCCTGCGGAATCGTCACAGATATGCTTGCGGCATCCTCGGCGTTCACGGGCCGCATGCCCATCTCCGCGAAGAACCAAAGCCCTCCCGCCGCGAATACGGCGAGCACGAGGAAGCTCGCAAGCGCCGCGGGAAGCGAGAGCCTGCGTTTTGTGTGTTTGTCCGATCTCATGTACAGTTCCTTTTTCTTTACATATATTATTTATATTACTTGGAGCGGCCGAGATATTCGCCGCTTCGCGTATCGATCTGAATGATCTCCCCCGTTTCGATGAAGATCGGCACCTGTATGACGGCGCCCGTTTCGACGGTGGCAGCCTTCGTGACGTTCGTCGCCGTGTCGCCCTTTACGCCCGGCTCCGTTTCGATCACCTTCAGATTCACGAAGTTCGGCGGTTCGACGAGGAAGGCCTTGTCCTTGAAGAACTTGATCGTCGCGAGGTCGTTTTCGCGCAGGTAGGGGATCGCGTCCTCGACCTGATCCGGCATCAGCGGCACCTGCTCGTAGTTCTCCTGATCCATGAAGTAGTAAAGCTCCCCGTCGTTGTACAGATACTGCATGGTCTTTGTTTCGATGTGCGCGTTGTTGAATTTGTCGTTCGGGTTGAACGCCTCCTCGCGCGTGGCCCCCGTCAGGATGTTCCTGTATTTCGTCCTGACAAAGGCCGCGCCCTTCCCCGGCTTCACGTGCTGGAAGTCGAGGATCACGTGCGGCTCGCCGTCGATCTCGAAGGTGATCCCCTTTCTGAATTCGCTTGCGTAAATCATCGTGCGTACCTCCGTTGCCCGCAATGGGCTTCTTCTTTATATCTCCATGAACACGGGCAGGATCACGGGGTTGCGGCGCGTTTTCAAATAGATGAAGTCCCGCAGTTCCTCGCGGATGGCGTTCTTCATGGCCGAGCGGTCGCGTATCCCGCTTTTGTAACACTTTTCAAGGCGTTGCTCCACGGCGGTGCGCGCGGATTCGATCAAATCCTCGTTTTCGCGCACGTAGACGAAACCGCGCGATATGATGTCGGGGCCCGAAACGATCCGAGCCGAGCTCTTCTCGACGGTGGCGACGACGATGATCAGGCCGGACTCCGAGAGCAGACGCCTGTCGCGCAGCACGATGTTGCCGACATCGCCGACGCCGAGGCCGTCCACGAACACGGGCGCGGCCGGGATCTCCTCGCGCGATATGTTCACCTTGTTCTGCGTCAGGTTCAGGACTTGGCCGTTCTCCAGAATGAAGATGTTCGCGCGGTTCATGCCGATGCTCTCCGCGATGACCGCGTGTTGGTGGAGATGCCTGTACTCGCCGTGTATCGGCATGAAGTATTTCGGCTTGATCAGCGAATGGATCAGCTTCAGTTCCTCCGCGCAGGCGTGGCCCGAAACGTGAATGTCGGCTATGTCGGAGTAGATGACGTCCGCACCCTTCTCGAAGAGCTTGTTGACGACGTTCGACACGGTGCGCTCGTTGCCGGGGATCGGGCTGGACGACAGGATGACCATATCCCCCTTCTTGATCTGCACGGCTTTGTGGTCGTTGTCCGCCATGCGCGCGAGGGCGGACATGGGTTCGCCCTGGCTGCCCGTCGTGATCACGACGAGCTCCTTGTCGGGGATGTGCTTGATCTTGTTGATGTCCACGAGGACGCCCGAAGGAATCTTCACGTAGCCGAGCTCGATGGCGAGGTTCAGCACGTTGATCATGCTCCTGCCCGAAACGGCCACGCGCCGGCCGAACATGACGGCCGTGTCGATGATCTTCTGCACGCGGTGCACGTTCGACGAGAACGAAGCGATGATGATGCGGGAATCCGAGCCGCGGAAGATGTTTTCGAGCGTCGTCCCCACCACCCTTTCGGAGGCGGTGTAGCCCCTGCGCTCCGCGTTCGTGCTGTCGGCCATCATCAAAAGCACGCCCTCCCGGCCGATTTCGGCGAGGCGCTGGAAATTGATCGGCTCCCCGTCCACGGGCGTGTAGTCGATCTTGAAATCCCCTGTATGGAATATTTTCCCAACAGGCGTTTCGATCGCGAGGCAGAGCGAATCGGCGATGGAATGCGTCGTGCGGATAGCCTCGATGCGAAACACCCCGATGTTCACGACCTCTCCCGCCTTGATCGTCTTGAGGTTCCCCTTGATGTTGTGCTCCTTCAGCTTGTTTTCGACGAGCCCGAGCGTGAGCCGCGTCCCGTAGATGGGCAGGTTCAGTTCCTGCAACAGGTAGGGAATCGCGCCTATGTGGTCCTCGTGTCCGTGCGTGAGGATCATGCCGCGCAGCTTCGCGCGGTTCTTGATCAGGTACGAGAAGTCGGGCAGCACGATGTCGATCCCGTACATTTCGTCGTCCGGAAAGGACATGCCGCAGTCCACGATCATCATGTCGTTTTGGTATTCCAAAACCGTGATGTTCTTGCCGATTTCGTTCAGCCCGCCCAGCGGAATCAGCTTGAGTTGCTGCTTTTCCGGATTTCTTTCTTTGATTTTCAATCTATCATCCTTTCATTTCTTAAAATTCACAACGATGTTCAGCAACTTATCGGGAACGGCGACCGACTTCAACACCTCCATGCCCGCCGTGAGCCGCAGGACGCGTTCGTCGGCGAAGGCGGCGGCCTTGAGCCCGTCCCCGGTCAGCCCGCTCTCCACCTCGATCTTCTCCCTGATCTTTCCGTTGATCTGTATGACGATCTCGACCCGATTGCGCGCCAGCGCGCGCTCGTCGCAGTCCGGCCACTTCTCGCCGTAGAGCGACGCGCTGCGGCCCATGCGCCGCCACATCTCCTCGCAGATGTGCGGCGTGAAAGGCGACAAGATCAGGATCAGGTTCGTCACGGCCGCGCGCAGAAGCCCCGCGTTCGGCCGGGGAAGCTCCTTGTATTTGTACAGCGCGTTCACAAACTCCATGATGGAGCTGATCGCGGTGTTGAAGCCGAAGCGGCCGCCGATGTCGTCGGAAACCTTCTTGATCGCGCGGTTCATCGCGAAATCGAGCTCCCTGTCGGCCTCCGTGCGCGCCGTGTAGCCCTCGGGCGCGGCGCGGGCCGCGTCCGCGAGCTCGCTCACGAGCCTGTGCACCCTGTTCAGGAAGCGGTAACTCCCCTCCACGCCCGCGTCGGACCATTCGAGCTCCTTTTCGGGCGGGGACGCGAACAGGATGAAGAGCCGCGCCGTGTCCGCGCCGTACCTGTTTATGATCTCATCGGGGGAAACGACGTTGCCGATCGATTTCGACATCTTCTTGCCGTCCTTCAGCACCATGCCCTGCGTCAGCAGGTTCGTGAACGGCTCGTCCACGGGGCTCGCGCCGATGTCATACAGGAATTTCGTGAAGAAGCGCGCGTAGAGCAGATGCAAAATCGCGTGCTCGAC
>JAISNR010000071.1 GCA_031276135.1 Eubacteriales Family XIII. Incertae Sedis bacterium
TCGTTGTTGATGTTGAGAGAACGATAGGTGTTCAGCGCCGGAATGTTGTGGTTGATGATCATTTTAATATTCCTCCTTGACTCAATCCTCCGCGCCTCTTCCTTGTCCGGAGCTCCTTCACTGCATCCGGGGGAGCGAAAACGCATCGGGTTGAAATGACCGGGCGCCGATATCCATACGGGCGCCGCTTAATGATGTGGCTTCCGGCGAATGTCCGGAGAGCCTGCGCGACCTCCCGCCATACTCGAAACGGGAGTTCTGCACTGCATGCAAGCTCTATTGCTTACAGTTCATGTATCGTCCGGCATGGGAATGACTTTAGCGAATGTACAAAATTTTTCATAAAAAAATCCCGTAACCATGCGGGTTGCGGGGTTTTTTGAAACGTTTAATACTATTATTTCGGCTCGTTTTTAAAATACTTTACACAAATGATAAAACTTTTTTAAAAACTTCGTATTTCCGAGTGCCGCCCGAAGGTTTAATCAAAAGTACGCATTCCACAACAGCGCTTACGACTGCTTCTCCCTGATCAGCGCGGCCAACCCGCGCATGGCTTCCGCCTGCAGGGCCTGCGCGGAAGATTCCAGGTTGCTCTCGATGGTTTCGACCAATTCGCCGCGCAGAATCGCGATCTCCCGCGGCGCGTCTATGCCCACGGCCACCTTGTCGCCGTTGACGGACAGGATCGTGAAGGTTATGGAATCGCCGACGCGGAGTTTTTCTCCCGATTTTCTGCTGATTACGAGCATCGTCAGCCCTCCTCTCGCGCGAGGGCCGGCTTGTCCGCCGCCGCGTCGCCGCTGAGGAAGGGATGGTGGCGCACCGTGTATTCTTCGTTCAGCAGGATCACCTGACGGCCGACCATGCGCAGGGGATTCAGGACCACGGGACTCTTCGCGTTGACGGAGAGCTTCCTGACATCGTCCGCCGGCACGGTGGCGATGACGAGAAAGATCAGGTCCTTTTCCGAATCGACGCCGAAGAAGCGCAGATCCTCATCGGACACGCGCGGATCGTAGCCGGGCAGCATGTCCCAAGGGGAGAACACGAGAAAGCAGGGATGCGCGGAGCGCACGGCCTGCAGGTACACGAAGGACACGCCCGCCTCTTCGTGCATAAAAACAGCAAAAGAGTCGACGTCCTCAAAGCCGTAGACTCCCTGCGGAAATGCGTATATGGAATCATCCTCGATTTGGATGATTCCGAAATCTCGCGTTGCTACATCCATGCAATACCCTCTCTGTCACGCAATGCCGGTGTCGTGCGTCACCTAAACGCTGTGATCAACCGGCCGGGTGACACATGACACTATGCCATCGCCTTAAAATGCGCTTCCGTCGCGGGCGGCTCGTAATTCGGATCCGCGCTGCGCGGGAAGTAGATCGGCCCGCCGAGGTATTTGATGATCACCTTGGGATACTCGACGATCTCCACCTCCAGATCGGGCGGAATGAAATTGGTCTCCGCGTTCCGGGATTCGGAGAGCTTCGCCATGTCAAAATCGATCTTGAGGCCAATGAGCGGCATGGAGGACACGGGTTTCGTCTGCGGGGCGGCCTTGGGCCGCGCGTCAACCATGCGGTCTATGCCGCCGACCGCCGCGCGATAGCGCAGGGCTTCGTCCGGGCCGTCCTGAAACCGCACGTTCATGCGCAACTTGCCGTTCTCCGCATACTCTGCGGTCGCGGTATAATATTGCGGAAGGTTCTGCTCGAAGCGATCCTGCAACTGTATGCGGATGGGATTGCTCGTGATGGTGACGCGGTCGTTTTCCGTTGAAACATTCAGATCCGCAGATTGAATGCGCCTGTCTTCCTTCTGCTGCGGCCTCGTCGTCGTATACTCGATGGAGATGGGAATCGTTTCAATTGAAATAAGCGGCTTCATCGGGTGGCTCCCTCCTTCCGTGCAGAAACCTGCTTGTCATAGATTAACAATACTGTTTCCAAATATAACTGTCGCACACAAATTATATACCGGTCGATTGCATTATGCAATACCCAAAATGTCGCTTATTCTCAAAAATGATACGTTGCCGGCAAAGGCAGCCTCTACCTCATATAATTGAAGATCGACATCGGAATCACCTGCGCGCCCATGTTGAGCGCGGCCTGATAGGCGACCTTCTGCGATTCGTGATAAATGATGGCCTTGGCCGGATCGACGAACTCCGTGTTCTGCTGCTGCGTGAGGCCGTCGAGCTCGCGGTCCGTCATCGAAGCGGCCATGAAATTCAAAAACTGCATCTTCGTGCCGATGTTCGTGATCGCGAACTGCACCGTCTGCGCGCTTCCGGGCCTGTGTTCGCCGGAGATGTCCTTGTAGAGGGCCAACACGCTGTCGTATTTTGCCTGATCAAAGGCTACGGCACCGGGCGGCTTTTGCCCGGCCCCGATTCCCACACTCGGATTGTTGTCAAGCGCTCCGTCATAATACGGCGACGTCACGTCGTATTCGGGATTCGGGTCGCCGTTTTGGAGCGTCGGGCTCGACACGCGGATCGCGCGCGGCAACTGATCCTTTTCGTATCCGTACAAAAAGCCGAAGAGCTCGTCGGTCTTGTTGTAGCTGTACTCGGTGGAAGCGAATTCCTTCGATATCTCGCCGAGCAGGTCGTAGATGTTCGCCGAAACCTTCTCGCCGTCCTTCGTCGTCACCGTGCCCGCTCCCGTGATCTCAAGGCCCGGCAGGGTGTAGGTGAACACGGAATTGCGGTCCACGTAGGGCGCGGAGCTTGGCGAGGGCGGCGCGTTCTCGGAGCGGACGCCCATGCCGATGTCCACGAAGAGGCCGGAGTTCATCAACTCCTTGTACAGGGCGGCTTCGTCCGTGTTCGGCGTGGCGGGATCATCCTCCGTGACGATGTCCTTCAGCTTGACCCAGCGGAAGCTGTCCCCGTCCTTGCAACGGTATTGCAGACTGCCGTCCTCCGCGACGGAGAAGGGCTCCTGCCGCACGCTGTTCCCGCCGAAATAGTAGATGTCGGCGGCGTTGGCGTTCAAAAGCTGCAACATCTGCCCCTGCAATTCCTTGAGATGCGTCGAGATGATCCGGCGCTCTTCGATGCTCTGCGTACCGTTCAGCCCCTGCACGATCTTCTCGCGCGCGTCGTGGAGCAACTCCTGCGTTTTCATGATCGTGCTTTCCGCATTGTTCAGCGTGCTCTGCGCGTGCCGTATGCTCGATTGGTAGCCCTCGACTCTCGCCAAATCTTTCCTGATTTGGAATGCCTTTACGGCAGCGGGAGCGTCTTCCGAAACCCTCGTGAACTTTTTCCCCGTCACGACCTGGTTGTTGAGGCGGTCGAGCTCCGTCGATATGTTGTTGACCGAACGGAGATATTTTTCCGTTACGATGCGGTTGGTGATGCGCATGGTTTGCCTCCCGTAAAAACTATCTGCCCGCAAGCCCCATTTCGTTGATGATCTTGTTCACCGCCTCGTCGAGCACCGTGAAGAAGCGGACGGCGGCGTTGTATGACTTTTGATAGGCCATCAGCGCCACGCCTTCCTCGTCGAGGCTGACGCCCGAAACGGACTCCCGCGCCGTGAACAGCGTGGTCATGACCTGTTTCGAGGTTTCCGAATAGTTGTCGTAGAGCGACACGTCGAGGCCGAGCGTCGCGTTGACCCCCGTGAAGTATTCTTCCAGGGTGCCGTTAAACAGCATCGGCTTTGTCGGGTCGCCGTCCGGGTAGAACGCGAAGCCCTTCTCGATGGCCACGATCATGCGTCCCACGTTCTCACCCTCGGAGAGGTCGCCCGGTTGCGTGACCGTCAGGCGCATCGGATTGTCGAGCCATTCCTGCGATATGCGGATATTGGCAGACGTAACGGTGGTCGAACCGTCGATCGTCGAGAACAGGGGACGCGGTTCGGGCACGTAGGCGTTTATGGTGTCCCAATACTTCGTACTGTCAAACGGCGGCGTACCGGAGGTATTGGAAGGATCAAGCGTTTGGTCATAGAACGGGTCTTTGTCGTCGTATTGCGTCTTGTTGGCCGGATTCGACACGAGGACCTGTTCATAAGCGGGCCTGGCGGCCGCAATCAAGGCCGGGTTTCCTGACGCGAGCGCGTTGCGGTAATCCTCCACCGCTTGGCGGTACAGGTCCGCGTCGTAAGCGGGATTGCTGCTGTCGTATATATTGTTATAGTTTGCGTGGGTCGTATCGTACCCCGCATCCTTGCTCGACACCAAAACCGACCGCGGCAAGGCTCCGTTCGGGTTGTAATCGTTGACGCCGTTCAGCGTACGCGCCAAGTTCGCGGCGAAGGCGTCCAGCATTCCCCTGTAGTACAGTGTGCCGCGAAACGAATTGCTCGCATCCGTCCACGGCGGCACCAGCGCTGTGGAGGTGGTATAGGAAGCCGAGAACTCCGCGCCCGCGCCGTTGATGACGTTGAGCGCGCCGCCCAGAGTTCCGCTCGTCAGGAAAGGCGTGACATCCTTGCCGTACGGGAGGTTCTCGTTGCCGAAGGCCGAGTTGACCTCCATGCGGACCGTGCCGTTCGTGTTCTTCGCAAGGCTGAACGTGTTGTAGGCGTTGTTCTTGATCAGATCGATCTTCGTGTTCGTCTTTTCGTCCACGATGCTTACCTCGACGTCCTCCACCTTGAGAGAACTCGAGAGCCACTTGGGCGTAATGTTGACCCGGACGTTCGCGAGGCCCGAGAGCTTGTCGAAGAGCATGTCCCGCTCGTCAAGAAGGGCGTGACATCCTTGCCATAGGGGAGGTCCTCGTTGCCGAAGGCCGAGTTGACCTCCATGCGGACCGTGCCGTTCGCGTTCTTCGCAAGGCTGAGCGTGTTGTAGGCGTTGTTTTTGATCAGATCGATCTTCGTGTTCGTCTTTTCGTCCACGATGCTTACCTCGACGTCCTCCACCTTGAGGGAACTCGAGAGCCACTTGGGCGTGATGTTGATCCGGACGTTCGCGAGGCTCGAGAGCTTGTCAAAGAGCATGTCCCGCTCGTCGAGGAGCTCGTTCGGCGTGTTGCCGTGCGCGATCTCCTCGTTGATCTGCTTGTTCAGGGCGGCGATGTTTTGCACGATGCTGTTGAAGTTCGTGTCTAT
>JAISNR010000110.1 GCA_031276135.1 Eubacteriales Family XIII. Incertae Sedis bacterium
CCATGACGGCCCTGCAAAAGGAATGGATCGCGGATTTCATGCTGAGCAATTTCTTCGCCGTCGTGGCGCCGGACATCGTGAAGCACAAGTGCGTGGCCTATTACGCGTTCACGCGGAACCTGCACTCCATAGAGGCTGTGGCGCGGATCCGCGAAGCGGCGCAGCTTTTGCTCGACGTGTTCCACGCGGAGGGCAATCTGTACCTCTATCCCCTGCGCGTGACGGACCGATACCATTTCAGCATGTTCCTGCCGCACAAGGTGGACAAGGACGACGCGGACAGGATCGAACCCCTGACGAACGGCATCGCGATCAGCCGCTTCTATTCGATCGTGGGCGCGAGCGGCAATGTGGACAGCGAGCAGCGCCTCGACAACTGGGAACGCTTCTTCATCAAGATGCAGCGCGCGTTCGACGGGCGGCCCGCGGCCGAGGAGGAGGCTGCGGACGCCGCCGGGCGGGCGGGCGTCAGGGCGCTCTGCCGCATGGTGTTCGGCGCGGACGAGCACATCCTGGACATCGCGACGAACAACGTGACGCTCAAGGACATACTCGAAATCAAGGCGCGCATGATCGGCGTCGGCGGCATAGGCGGCAAGGCCACGGGCATGCTTTTGTCGCGCATGATCGTGGACAAGCGGCTGCCCGACATCGCAAAGACGCTCGAACCGCACGATTCGTTCTACATCTGTTCGAATCTGTACTATACCTTCCTGATCAAGAACAACTGCTGGGGGCTGAAGCTCAAGCAGCGGACGAAGCGCGGCTACTTCACGGTCGCCGAAATCCTGAAGGAAAAGATCATGGAGGGCAGTTTCTCCGACAACATACGCGAGCAGTTCCGCAGGATGCTCGAATACTACGGGCAGAGCCCCATCATCGTCCGTTCGAGCAGCCTGCTCGAGGACGGTTTCGGCAACGCCTTCGCGGGCAAGTACGAGTCCGTTTTCTGCGTGAACGTGGGCACGCTGGACGAGAGGCTCGTCGCCTTTGAGGACGCCGTAAAGACCGTCTACGCGAGCACGATGGACGAGTCTGTGCTGGCGTACAGGCTGAACAGGGGTCTGTCGGAGAGAGAGGAACAGATGGCCCTGCTCGTGCAGCGCGTGTCGGGTTCGCTGTTCCGCGACTTCTACATGCCGGCCGCCGCGGGCGTGGCCTATTCCTACAATTCCTACCGCTGGAGCCGGGACATCGACCCGACGAAGGGCATGATCCGCATCGTCATGGGCCTCGGCACGCGCGCCGTTGACCGCACGGACGGCGACTACCCGCGCATCGCCGCCCTCGACAAGCCGGAGCTGCGCGCCGGCGGCGCCGAGGACCTGTCGAAATTCGCCCAGCACAAGGTGGATGTGCTCGAATTCGCGACCAATTCCCTGACCACGATGGACATACAGGCGGTGCAGGAGAAGATGTCCGATTGGTTTCGCGCGTTCATGGTGGAACACGATTACGCGCGCGAACGCGAGCTTCGGGAGCTCGGAATCAACAAGAAGATCGTGTTTACGACCTGTCAAAACATCCTGCGGCGCGAGGATTTCGTGACCGGCATGCGCCGGATTTTGGCGGCTTTGGAAAAGGAGTACGACTATCCCGTGGACGTGGAATTTGCCGTGAACTTCTCGAAGGAAGGCGATTTCATGATCAATCTGTTGCAGTGCAGACCCCTGCAGGTGGGCGGCGGCGGCGTCCGCGCAGAGCTTCCGCAGATCGAACGGGAAAAGACCTATTTCCTCCTCGACGGCGGCACGATGGGCGGTGCGTATCACAGGCGCGTGGACATCGTGGTGCGCGTGGATCCGCAGCTCTATTACGAATATCCCTATCACAAGAAGCCGGCGGTCGCGCGCGCGATCGGCGCGATCAACCGGTATTACGGGGACGGGGACAAGGTGCTCATGCTGCTCGTCCCCGGGCGGCTCGGCACGACCTCCCCGGAACTCGGCGTGCCCGTGCGGTTCGCGGAGATCAGCAATATGAGCATCGCCTGCGAGGTGGCCTACGAGGGCGCCGGCTACATGCCGGAGCTTTCGTTCGGCAGCCATTTCTTTCAGGACCTCGTCGAAACGGATATATTCTATGCGTCCATATTCGAGAACAAGAACACGACGCTGTATTACGATCCCGATTTTCTGAGCGGCCGCGAGAACATTCTGAACGAAGTATACGGCGATTCGGAGGCGGAATCGGAGCTGTCGGACATCCTGCGCGTCTGCGACGTGTCGGACATGGGCCTGACGGTTGCGATGGATATAACGACGGGGAAAACGCTGTGCGGAATATTTTAGAATTATGAACAATATAAGGAATTTTTGCATCATCGCCCACATCGACCACGGCAAATCGACCCTGGCCGACCGCATCATCGAAAAGACGGGCCTCGTGGCGCTGCGCGACATGAAGGAGCAGTTTCTCGACAATATGGATCTGGAGCGCGAGCGCGGCATCACGATCAAGCTGCAGACCACGCGGCTCGTCTACAGGGCGAAGGACGGTTTGGAATACGTGCTGAACCTGATCGACACGCCGGGCCATGTGGATTTCACCTATGAGGTTTCCAGAAGCCTCGCGGCCTGCGAGGGCGCGGTTCTCGTGGTGGACGCCACGCAGGGCGTGGAAGCGCAGACCCTGGCCAACGTCTATCTGGCGCTGGACGAGGATCTGGAGATCATCCCCGTGCTGAACAAGATCGATCTGGCGAGCGCGAACCCGGACGGCGTCAAGCTCGAGATCGAGGAGCTTCTCGGGATCGAAGCCGCGGACGCACCGCTGATCTCCGCGAAGGAGGGCATCGGCATAGAGGATGTGCTGGAGGCCGTCGTGCGGCGCGTCCCGCCGCCGTCGGGCGACGCGGACGGCCGGCTCAAGGCGTTGATCTTCGATTCGTATTACGACAATTTCAAGGGCGTGGTGATCTACGCGCGCGTGTTCGACGGAAGCGTCAAAAAGGGCGACATCATACGCCTCATGAGCACGAAGAAGCGCTACGAGGTGACGGAGGTGGGCGTGTACGCGCCGGGGCCCGCGCCGCGCGCCGCGCTCTCGGCCGGCGAGGTGGGCTATATCTGCGCCGGCATCAAGCAGGTGGCCGACGCGCGCGTGGGCGACACGGTGACGCTGGACGAGGCCCCCGCCGAGGAAGCCCTGCCGGGCTACAAGGCGATGCAGTCGATGGTCTATTGCGGCATCTACCCGGCGGAGGGCGAAAAATACGAGAGCGTGAAGGACGCGCTGGAGAAGTTGCAGGTCAACGACGCGGCCTTTCGCTTTGAACCCGAAACCTCGACGGCGCTGGGCTTCGGCTTCCGCTGCGGCTTCCTCGGTCTGCTGCACATGGAGATCATCGTGGAGCGGCTCGAGCGCGAATTCGACCTGACCGTCATCACGACCTCGCCGAGCGTCATCTACAGGGTCGTGCTTGCGAGCGGCGCCGAGGAGATGATCCAAAACCCGACGAATCTGCCCGATCCCGCGATGATCGAGCGCATCGAGGAGCCGATCGTGAAGGCCGACATCATCATCCCCAAGGAATACGTCGGCTCGATCATGGAATTGTGTCAGGAGAGGCGCGGCCGCATGCTGCACATGGAATACATCATGGAAACGCGCGTGAACCTGCACTATGAGCTGCCCCTGAACGAGGTGATCTACGATTTCTTCGATGCGCTGAAGTCGAGGACGCGCGGCTACGGCTCGCTGGACTACGAGTTTGTGCGCTACGAAAAATCGAACATCGTGAAGATGGACATCCTGCTGAACCGCGATCTCGTCGACGCCTTCTCGATGATGGTGCACGAGTCGAAGGCCTACGCGCGGGGCCGCTTCGTGTGCGAGAAGTTGAAGGAGATCATCCCGAGGCATCAGTTCGAGATCCCGATTCAGGCGGCGATCGGCCGCGCGGTGATCGCGCGGGAAACCGTGGGCGCCTACCGCAAGGACGTGACGGCCAAGTGCTACGGCGGCGACATCTCGCGGAAGCGCAAGCTTTTGGAAAAGCAGAAGGAAGGCAAGAAGCGCATGCGGCAGTTCGGCTC
>JAISNR010000152.1 GCA_031276135.1 Eubacteriales Family XIII. Incertae Sedis bacterium
TCACAGGCTTTTCATGAGCCGAATATTATCTTAGCACATGGGTTTTCCGTTGTCAATGGAAAAATCTATTTTCCGCATTGCAATTGTCGCAATTGTCGCGCGAACAGCCGCGCGCGTTGTGCCTTTTCCTCATCCATGAACGCGGACCGGTAGCCCAAATCCCGCTCGGCCAACATTCCGGCGTACAGAAGGCCGGAATGCTTGCAGTAGCGCTTGATGCCTTCCTCCCAAAGGTCCGTCGCCTTCTCCGGGCGATAACCGCAGGTGGCGATCAGCGCGAGCCGCTTTCCCTGCCAGAGAGAGGGTCCTTTCTCGTCCCCGTAGTATTTGTTCATGCCGTACACCAAGCGGTCGAGCGCCGCCTTCATGGGGGGCGTGCAATACCACGAATAGATGGGCGTCGCGAGCACGAGGACGTCGCAAGCCAAGACCGCGTCGAAGATCTCCTGCATGTCGTCGCGATGCCGGCAACCGAAAGCCGACCAATCGTACTGACAGGCCCTGCAGGCGACGCAGGGCTCGATCCGCCTGTCGCACAGCCATATGAGCGTATGTCCCGCACCCGAAGCGCGCAACGCTTCGGCAAAGGGCTGCAGCAAGGACGAGGTATTTCCATTTTTGCGCGGACTTCCCATCAAGATGCAGTATTCCATGCACCCATTGTATCACAGTCGCCGGGCAAAGGAAATACCGTATTTTAAGGTTCGCCTTGTTTTTGGGCATTTTGAAAGCTCCCGGACACAATCCGCAAAACCGTCTGCGTTTCGCCCGACTTTAACACCAAACAGGCAAAAAACCCCTATGAAACATTGAAGTTTCAAGAGGATTTCTTCGCTTGTCTGATATTAAACTCGGGAGGCTTGTTCTTTATCTGCTAACTTTCAGTAATTGATTTAATTTTTTTCATAATGCTAATACAATCGAGATTTGGTTCACCCCAGTCAAAAACTTTTTGCTTCAATACAGTAAAACCATGATTTTGTGCTATAAAGGCAACATCTTGATATGTGACAGATGTTCTCCAGCCGGGATTGTCCGTCCAATTCTGACTTGATTCCATCGACATCCCGAAATTTGAATGATGAATCACTGCATATGAATTGCTTGACAGTATTCTGTAAAATTCTTTTATATAGAAATCGAGCCATTTATATGAGAAATGAACCATTGCATCCCATGAGTATAAGAAAGTGTATGTTTCTTCTGCGACACGCAAAGGCTTTAAGAAAACATCATCCGCTTCGCTTATTATGAACTCAAAAGAACAGTCCGTTCTGTCTGCGAATCTTTTTTTGCAAAAATCTATAGCAGTAGGATTAACATCGCAACATGTGAGGTTTTTTGATAACTGTGAAAACACATTTGCCATCCTGCCGCGCCCACATGCAAAATCGATAACGTTCTGTAACCGTATGTCCTCATATTCAGACAGAATTGGCTTGAAATGAGTGTCAAATTGAATCTGTGCGTCTTTTTCCGCACTTTCATAATATGCATCCCACATATTAATGTTCTCCGCAGCAGGCGCAGGAGAACGATACTTCACATCATGAACCAGTTCAATCACTTTGTTCACTATTTTTGAAGCCGGGACATTCATGCCAAGCAATATATGATAAATTTCATCACCGTATACTTTGGATGCCACAACGATTTTGTCAAACGCACATCTTGCTATTTCATTTGGACTGCAAACTTTTATGCCGTCCAATTGCCGTATAGACTCAAAAGCTCTATCAGCAATGAATATACACTCACAATAATTCAAAAGTTTAATCTGCTCAACAAACTGACGACCTGTTGCACCGGCTCCGTATATTATTATTCTGGAGTTATAACTTACTTCGCTATATGGGAATAAGTATTGCTTGAACTTCATGATGAAACCCTCCCTGCAAATGAATTTTCCGGCACCAATCTTATCGACTGCCAATGGAAATACCGTATTTTGCGGTTTGCCCTGCTTTGAAAGCTCCCGGACACAATCCGCAAAACCGTCTGCGTTTCGCCGCGTTCAGCTTTTCAACATGTCTGCAAAGGCCTCCAGCGAGGTTCCCGCCTGTCCGAAATCCCGCATCTGCCGGTCGTATCCGATCGCGACGGACGGAATGCCTGCCTTGTCGAGCGCGTTCTTGACGTTCGGGTAATCCAGCTCCTCCGGATCGCAGAACTGCATCATGATGAAAACCACACCCCGCGCGCCGGCGGTTTCGACGAGTTCGACGAGGTGCGCGCCCCTGTGCGCGAGATCCGGTTCGTACAGAAGCGGATCGTCGGTTTGCGCGGCGAACTGCCGCGCGAGCGATTCCAGCGGATCGCCCGTTTCGGACGCATCCGTGCGGAAGCTGCGCGATTCGTGCGCGATGTCGTCCGCGGCGATTGCGATGCCGTGGCGTTCGAACAGGTCGAGGAGATTGTCGCCGTCCGCGAGAATCCCCGACGTGACGACCTTGACGCCCGTCCAAGCGACGGACGGCAGCGCGCGCAGCGAATCGTTGAGGCGCGAAAGCAGTTCCGTATGCGCGGCTTTGTCCATAAAGTACGCGCTCTTCAGCGCGGCGGCGCGCCCGGCCGGGGAAACCGCCTCCGGATGCGCGCCCGCGAGCCGCACGAATTCACGCCGCGCCGCGCGGTTTTCGTTGTACACGCGAATCGCGCCCCGGATCGCCTCGTCCGTGATTTTTTTGTCCGCGACCGCCTCGAGCTCCGCCTTCACGCGGCGATATTCGCTGATGGTGTAGGCGACGCCGAAATCCTCTTTTCGGTTCTGCGGATGTGCCAGAAACAGGAAGGGGATATCCGGCTTCGCCGATTTGAAGTTCTGCGTGAACGGGCGAAGCGTGTCGCAGACGGACGGCATGATGACGGCGGAAAGCCCGTCCAGCTTTCCGCGCAGGGCCAGATCGAGTCCCGTGCGCGCAATCGAGCAGTAAAAGGCGGGGAAGTACCGGCCCGCCTCGCGCACGGTCCCCTGCGCGCCCCATATGCCGAAGGGCAGGAAGCCCGCCGCATACGCGAGCTCCTCTGGAACGTAATACGGAAACACGCCCACCGCTTTCCGTCCCTCCGCCAAGCAGGCCGCAAGGCGGGCGCCCGGGTCGTGCGCGATGTCGGACAGCGTTTTCAGGAGTTCCTCGGGTTGCGTCATCGTGCGTTTTCCTCCCTTTCGTTTGCGGCGTTTGACGCGGCGGCGCGCGGGGGGCCGCCGGCATGCGCACCCTTGCTTTGCGCGCGCATCAGCTCCACCAAGCCCTCGACGCGCGTCCTGTACTGCGCCTCGGAAAAATTGCGCGGATCCGCCTGGTCGCCGTCGAATCCGACGACGGGCACGCCGAGCTTGGCGTGCCAGCGCCGTTCCATTTCGAGCATGTAACCGCTCCACGGCTTGCAGCTGCGGTTGTAGTGGACCAAGATCCCGTCGACGCCGTTCTCGCGGCACAGGTCCTCGCGCCAGGCCACCCCGGCCTCGATGCAGACGGAATTCGGCGCGCGGCAGTACGCGCGCGCCAGCTCGTCCAAGCCGTCGTACACAAAGCCGAAAGCGGGCGCGTAGACGACCGCGACCGTGTTCGTTCCGTTTTCCTTCAGCGGCTTGAACAGGGTTCCGAGCTCCGGCCAGCACGGAATGCCCTCGAACATGATCCTGTGGTTTTCGTCGTAACGCCAGGTGGATTCGCCGTCTTTGACGGACTTCTCGTATTCTGCGGCCAATTGTTCGAAGGCAGCCGCGGTTTCCGGCTTGCAGCGCGCCGTCACGATGTCCGCCATGTGGTTGAAGAGATCGAAGCCGCTGAGGGGCGACGGCTTGGTCGCGCAGTAGGAGCAGGCCTTGAGCCATGCGGAGGCCGAGCGGTTCGCGTTGGCGCAGACTTCCTCGAATTTCTTTTCGTCCCATTTCCTTCCCGAGATCGCTTCCAGCTTCTTTACGGCGGCGTCAAACTGCGCGCGGACATAGGCGATGCGTTCGTCCGGGACATCGACCGTATTGTTGAAGGGGACGTCGATCATGATGAGCGGTATGCCGTGCATCCGCGCGATGCTTTCGTACCACTTGGTCATGCAGTTGCAAATGTTGTTGCAGCACAGCAGAAAGTCCGGCTGCGGCATGGGTTTTTCCTCGCAGGGCGCGCCGTCCGCGTAGGCCAGGCTGATGCGCGCGTAAGCGCAGATGTCGTTTGAGAAGCCCATGGCTTCCGCGTGCTCGCACATCCTTTGGCCGCCGTGCTTCGCCGCGATCGCCGCCGCCTGGTTCTCCGGATAACAGACTGCCAATCCGAGCGTTTCGGCGATTTCCGCAGGGAATTTCGAGGACGACCAGCCGACGGGTTCGCCGCGCTCCTTCGCCTCCCACGCGTTTCGGTAGACGGAATCCACGATCTCCCGCAGGACGATTTTCGCCGGTTTGTTTTCGTTCATCTCTGTCCCTCTCATATGAATATGTGCTGCGGATCGATCTCGCGCATCAGCTTCCTGTATTCCGCGGGCGGCGGTTCGAGCTCCTTCGCGCGCGATACGTCCAAATCAAAGCCCGTTTTCTCCCGGATCTCGTCGGGGGAGGTAAAGGGGTAGTAGCCCGTCAGGACCATGCGTTTCGTCTTTTCGTCGAATTCGAGCATACCGAGGTCGGAAACGACCATCCTCGGCCCGCGGTCCGCCGGCAGATGCCTGCTCTTCCTGCCGTCCGGCCCGTCGATCCAGCCGGGGCTGGTGATGAAGTCGATCTTTTCGCGGAAATGCCGCTTCTCGTGCGGCATCGATATGATCGTGTTGCAGTAGGTCGCGATGCCGTTCGCGCCGCCGCTGCCGGGCAAGCGCAGTTTCGGCCTGAAGTAGTCGCCTATGCTCGTCGAACCGACATTGCCGTAGGGATCGATTTCGGCGCCGCCGATGAATCCGATCACGTTTTCGTCGTGGTGCAGCCACGCGTTCGCCTGTACGCCGAGGTAGCGGTAGGCGGGCCATTTGACGGCGCAGTGCTCCATCATGCGCAGATCGCTGACGCTGCGCGGGATTTCGAGCGGATTGCAGTCCATGAGTCCGGCTTCGACGAGCAGCGCGCATTCGGGCGCAAAGGTTTTCTTCGCGAGAATCGCGCCGACGATGGGCAGGCCCGTGCCGACGATTACAATGTTGCCGTTTTTGATCTGCCGCGCCATCGTGTACGCCTGTATTTCCGTGCTTGTGTAATCCTGTGCGTTCATTTCGTTTTTACCTCATTTGACGTAGCCCGTTCCGGGCGTGACGCGCAGGCCGATCATCCGCGACGCGCCCAGGCGGTCCAGATATTCCGCGTGGTCCTTCACTCCGTACACCCATTCGCGCAGGAAGTCCGCGAAGCCTTCGTCCGTCCGCCCCGCTTCGTCGTACATGCGCAGAAAATCCTTGTCGTAATCGTAATACGCGCTGCACTGCGTCGGATGCGCGCCGTGCGGCAGATGCACGACCGCGTTCACGAGAAAGCCGGGTATGGAATTCCGCTCCGCGTCCCTGCGGATTTCTTCGTTGCCGACGAGCTCTTCGCAGGTGACGATGACGCGCTCCGCCGCGACCGCGATGTCCGCGTCGTGGTATTCGTCGCCGAAGATGCGGCATGTGCCGTCCTCCGAAGCGACCTGAACGTGAATGACGGCCGCCTCGATTTTCGGAACGGGCAGCAGAAGCAGCTGCTCGCCCGGATCGAAGGGATTCTCCCGCACGATGTATTTCTCGTTCGGCAGCTTGTCGATCTTTTCGCGTTCTTCGCGGCTGATCCCCCATATGTCCTCCATGCCCGATCCGAACATGTATCTGCTCGGCAGGTACGGAAGCCCCAGCGACGCGGCGTGAAACAGCATCATCGCGGCGTCTTGGGAGTAGTCCTCAAACAGCAGTTTTCCCGCTTCGATCGCCGCGCGAAACCTGCGGCCTATGTTGGAAAAGCGCGGATTTGCCGTGTAGCAGTTGATGTAGGCCCGCACGCGGCCCGCGCCGATGAGCATGTCCCACTCGCTGCCGGCGGGGCCGCCCTCCGCGATGAAGGAACCCTTCCCTTGGCGGATGATCTCGGAAACGGCGGCCATCGGCTTTCTGTTGGTCGTGAAACCCCCGAACGCGAGATGGTCGCCGTCGTGAATGTACTGCTCTACGGCTTCCCGCAGATGCATCACCTTGTTCATGTATGCCTCCGATTCGTGTTTTTTCGCGCGCGGCGCACAGGGAACACCGCGCATCCGGAATGTGTTCGACATTATTGTACACTTGTTTTCGGTGCGTTACAAGGGGATTTTTGGCTTTTGAGATTTCCGGCGTTTGAAAAAAATGTGTGAAGCGCAGGGATTGGTTTCGCACGGAGCAGCGGAAATATTATATTTATATTTCACTATTTCATTTGAAGGATTTGTCGAGTATAATGGTCTTAACATCAACGACATTCATGCGAGATAGGAGTCTTACATGGCGATACATGTGCAGAAACAAAACGACGGTTTGATCAATGTTTCCTTTTCCGGCAAGAAAGAGGATTCTCAGATCATCGATCTGAACCGCGTGAACAATGTGACGGGCGAGATAGCGTTTGAGCTGTTCAACGAGCTGCACGGCTACGGGCGCAGCCTCTTCGTCATGAGCAAGATCGATTTCAACGATCGCGCCGACACGCTCTGCATGGTCAATTTTACGCCCTTCAGCCCCGATGCCCCGCAGTACAGCCCCGAGGAGCTGCACACGCTGATCTCGTTGCTCGAGAACAATGTGGACGCCATGAGCCGCTACGAGCAATTGTTGCATGGCACGGCGTCCGAGCCCTTTACCCTCTGGCGCGACGCGCACTGCACGATCGTGACGGCCAAATGCGACGACGGCGTCATCGTCGCCGCCTACCACGACGAGCATCCGCATTCCAACATGGGCGCCTACATAGCCATGACCGCCGTCTACTTCGCCAAGCTCGATTACATGTACGACGACAAGCGACTCGGCGAAGCGATATCCGCCATGCTCGTGAACAGGGATTCGCCCTTCATAAACATCTACGACATAGCGACCGACATCATTCGGGATTATCTCTTGCCGGACGAATAGCCCCTTCTGCGGCCTTCCGGATCGCGCGCGCCGCAGCCTCCGCGTCGGGCTTTGACAGGATGGCCGAAACGACGGCGACGCCGTCTGCCCCGGCCGCCGTCACAAGCGCCGCGTTCCGCGCGTTCACCCCGCCTATGCCGACCGTCGGCATGCCCGTCGCTTCCTTGATCGCGCGAAGCGTTGCGGGCCCGATCGTGACCGTATCCGATTTCGTCCCCGTGGGAAACATGGCGCCGACGCCCAGATAATCCGCGCCGGCCTCTTTTGCCGCGCGCGCCGCCTCGACGCTCCGCGCCGTGGCGCCGATGAACAGCCGCCCGCCGGCGAGTGCGCGCGCCGCCTCGACGGGCAGGTCGTTGCCGCCGAGATGCACCCCGTCCGCGCCGGCCGCCAAGGCTATGTCCACGCGGTCGTTTATGACGAGCGGCACGCCGAGGCGTTTCGTCAGCGCCCGCATCGCGCGCGCCTCTTCCAGAAAATCGCGCGTGTTCAGCCCTTTTTCCCGCAGCTGCACCATCGTGACGCCGCCCGCGACCGCAGCCTCGACGAGCGCCGCGAGGGGCCGGCCCATCGCGAGGGCGCGATCGGTGCAGAGGTAGAGCAGGAGGCGCTTTTTGTCGAACAGGAGAATCACCGCCCTTCTGCAATATATGAGGAAAGGAGCGCGCCATGGCCTACGAATCGAAATTCCAAAGCCCCGAAACGGATCTCCTTTTTGAAGCCATTCTCTCGATGCGCAGCAAGGAGGATTGCTATCGCTTCTTCGAGGATGTCAGCACGGTCAACGAGCTGCGGGCGCTTTCGCAGCGGTTTTTCATCGCGAAGCTGCTGTCCGAAGGCAAAACCTATCAGGAGATCGAGGACTTGACCAAGGCCAGCACGGCGACGATCAGCCGCATAAACAAATGCTATCGCTATGGTGCGGAGGGGTACAGGACCGCCATAGAACGTCTGTCCACGTAATATCCTCTTTACAATATCCGGCTGTCTGTTGTATAATCTCTTTGTAGCGTGCGTTCCTCCCGTGAAAGGCGCGGGGCGAGTTTGCACAACGTGGTTTTGTAGGAAAGAGGTACATAAAATGACACAGGTTATTGCCGGAATTGTATTGCTTTGTTTTGTCCTGATTACGATTGCCGTCGGTATTATGAGCGCGCGCAAGGCTCTTACTATCGAGGGCTTTTTGCTTGGCAACAGAACGGTCGGCCCTTGGCTGTCGGCCTTCTCCTACGGGACGACCTATTTTTCGGCTGTCATCTTCGTGGGCTACGCCGGCATGTTCGGCTGGACGATAGGCCTCGCCGGCATATGGATCGGCGTCGCCAACGCCCTGCTCGGCTGCATGCTCGCGTGGTTCGTCCTCGCGCGGCCCGCGCGCCGCATGACGCACGCTCTGAACGCGCGCACCCTCCCGGAGCTCTTTGCGGCCCGCTACCTCAGCAAGGGCATGAAGCGCTACTCCGCCGTCGTCATCTTCCTCTTCCTCGTACCCTACGCCGCGGGCGTGTACAAGGGACTCGGCGTGCTGTTCAGCTCGATATTCACGGGCGTCTCGCCCACCTTCTGCATCGCGATCGTCGCCGTGCTCACGGGCGTCTATCTCGTGCTCGGCGGCTATGTCGCAACGGCGATGAACGATCTCATTCAGGGCGCGATCATGGTGGTCGGCCTCGTCGCGATGGTCGCCATCCTCGTGAGCAGACCGGAGGTCGGCGGCTTCGGCGGCGCCATCGAAAACCTGGCGGCCATCCGCGGCGACCTGGTGGATTTCTTCGGCGGCGCGGGCATCAGACAGCTGATTCCGAACATCCTTTTGACGAGCTTCGGCGTCTGGGGTATGCCGCAGATGGTTCACAAGTATTACGCGGTCAAGGACGAGGGCAGCATCCGCGTCGCCACGGTGGTGTCGACGCTGTTCGCCCTAATCATCGGCGGCGGCGCATACTTCTCCGGGGCGCTCGGCAGATTGTTCGTGCCGATGGCGGACGGCGGCGCGCCGGCCGTGGAGGCGGGCTACGACGGGGTCGTGCCGGCCATGCTGATGGCCGCGCTCGGCGAGGGCGTGTTCCCCAACATCGTCCTCGGCGTCATACTGCTGCTGCTGCTTTCCGCGTCGATGTCGACGCTGGCGTCCGTCGTCCTCTCGTCGAGCTCGGCGGTCTCCATAGACCTGATTCAGGAGATACGGCCCGGCATAGGGCAAAAATCGCAGCTCATCGTCACGCGCTTCCTCTGCGTGGTCTTCATCGCGCTTTCCTTTGTGTTCGCCACGATGAACATCTCCTTCATCGTGAACCTGATGTCGTTTTCGTGGGGCGTCGTGGCCGGCTCCTTCATAGGCCCCTTTCTGTGGGGGCTGTACGGCAGGTGGGTCACAAAGGCCGGCGCATGGGCGGGATTGCTGTCGGGCGTCGTCGTGGTCGGCGGGCTGCTGCTCTACTTCACGTCCGTCGCGGGTTTCGCGGCGGCGAAAAGCGTCGCGCCGCAGATGGGCGTGGCGGCCATGGCCGCGTCGCTCGTCGCCGTACCCGTCGCGAGCCTGTTTACGAAGAAGTTCGACGCCGCGCACACGAAGAAGATATTCGGCGCCGCGCGCTGAGCGCCGCCGGAGGCGTCCCGGCGGTCAACCGGATCCCGAATGCCGGACGCTTGCCGGCCGTCGCGTTTGGCCGGCAAGCGTCCGGCGCGGACCGTTCATTCCCCGGGCTCGTCCGTCACCCCGGCGCCGTTCGTCGCCCCGGCCCCGCCCGTCAGCAGCTCGATGGCCTTTTCCAACTGCGGATCGGCGCCGTCGCCGCTTGGGTCGGGGTCGTCCACTATGAAATCCGGCGTGATGCCGACGCCGTTCACCGCGTCGCCGTTCGGCGTAAAGTACTGCGCCACGGTGATGCGCGCGCCGTCGCCCTCCGCGAAGCGCTCCAAGCGCTGAAGTATGCCCTTGCCCGTGGTCTGCGTTCCGACGATGCGCCCGCCACGGTTGTCCTTGATCGCGCCGGCCAATATCTCCGAGGTGCTGGCCGTGTCGCCGTTCACGATGAGCACGTAGGGCAGACTCGTGGCGCCGTCCTTCGTCGTGTAGGTCTTGGACTCGGCCTCCGCGTCGTTCGATCGCAGGGTCGCGACCGTGCCGGCGTTGAGCAGCATGTCCGCGATTTCGACGCCCCTGTCGACGAGCCCGCCGCTGTTGTCGCGCAGGTCGATGATCAGGCCGCGCGTCCGCTTCTCTTCCATGTCGCGCAGCGCGGCGGCGAAGTCCTCCGCCGTCCGGTTCGCGAAGGAATGCAAACGGATATAGCCGATATTGCTGTCCTCGAAAATCTCGGACGAGACCGACGGCGTGACGATCTTCGCGCGGACGAGTTTCTTTTCGAATTCTTCCTCGCCCCTGCGCAGGAGCAATGTGACCTCCGAACCCTCTTCGCCGTGCAGCAGCGCGACCGCGCCGTTCAAATCCCGACCTTCGTAGGACGCGCCGTCGATGGCGAGTATGACGTCGCCCGCCAGCAAACCCTCCTGCTCGGCGGCGCCGCCGGGCAGCACTTCGATGACGGACATATAGCCGTCTTCGCCCATCGTGACCGTGGCGCCGATGCCGGAGAATTCACCCTGCGTGGTCTCCGCCTGCCGGCGGTATTCGTCGGCCGTGTAGTAGACCGTGTATCTGTCTCCCAGGCTCGCGAACATCCCTTTGTACGCGCCCGTTTCCAAAGCGCCCTCCGGCACGGGTTGATAGTAGTTTTTCCGGATGTACGCGTCAAAATCGATCAGCCTTCCGTAGTTCTCCTTATATGTTTCGTACTCCTCGTAGACGGCGTTCGGCACGATGTGCGCGTTGCCCGCGACGCCCAAACAAATCTTGAGGCCGGCCCCGAACAGGGCCGCTCCCGCTAAAAAAGCCACCGCCAACAAGAAGGTAAAATTGCGTTTTTTTATGATCAGCATGAAAAACCCCCGTCATGTCACGTGTTCCACTCTGAATTGTATGCGCTCTCTGCCCCTGTAATTGTCGGGAATTGGATATCCGAACAGCGATACGGGCTTGCCGGAAGCGAGCGCGTCGTAATAGGCGTCGACGCGGTTAAAAAGCACGCACTGCACGCCGCTTACGCTGAATTTCAGAACCTGCCCGCGCTCTCCCAGGCGCATGAGATCCGAGACGGACTGTCCGCGCATCAAGAGCAGGGGGGCGGGATTCCCGTTTCCGAAGGGTTCAAGCGCGTTCAGTTGTTCGAGAAATTCGTTCGTTATGTCGCCCGGCGCGATCTCCGCGTCGGGGTCGGGCGCGCTCCGCGTCAAGAGGTCGGGCGCGCCGGCCAGCAGCGCGTTCATGCCGCGCGTGAGCGTTTCGCGAAAGCGCGTCTCGTGCGCCGCGTCCATCAGAAAGCCGCAGGCCATGGCGTGTCCGCCGAATTTTTCAAACATGTCCTCGCACCGCTGCAACAGATCGTACATATCCACGCCGGCGACGCTTCTGCCGGTGCCCTTCAGATAGGCGCCCGCCGAATCGCCGATGCCGTTCGTCAGTATGATTACGGGCTTGTTGTGTTTCTCCTTCAGCTTTCCCGCGACGATGCCCGTGATACCCTCGTGCGCGTCGCCCGCGTTGATCACCCCGATCGGCGCGCCATTCGCGAATATGCGCGCGGCCATCTCGTCGCAGACCGCGAACACCTCCTCCTGCACGCGCTTGCGCCGGGAGTTGTGGACGAGCAGCTCGTCGGTCACGCGCTCAATCACGGCGTCGTCGTCGGTGAGCAGCAGCTCGACCACGTCGCGCGCTTCCCCCATGCGGCCCGCGGCGTTGATGTGCGGCGCGATGATGAAGGCAACGTGTTCGGCCTTTATCGTCCTGTCCGCGAGGCTTAGCTTTTCGATGAGCCTGCGCAAACCCTTGCGGCGCGTACGGTTCAGCTCTCGCAGACCGTATTTCGCCAAGGTGCGGTTCTCGTCGACGAGCGGCACGATGTCCGCTATGGTCGCGAGACCCACGAGATCGAGCGATTCGTTCAGCAGCTCCTTCGGCAAGGAAAACCTGCGCTGCAAGGCCTGCGCGAGCTTGAAGGCCACGCCGCAGCCGGCGAGTCCCGTGAAGGGATAGCTCTCCCCCTCCCGCTTGGGATTGATGATCAGGCAGTCCGCCGCCCTGCCCTCTATATTGTGATGATCCGTGACGAGCAGCTCGAGACCGAGACTGCGCCCGAACAGCACTTCTTCCGCGGAAACGCTGCCGCAATCCACGGTGATCACCACTTGGCCTCCCATCTCGGCGATGTTGGAAAGGGCCTCCTTGTTCAGACCGTAGCCTTCGGAAAATCGCGAGGGGATGTACCAGCTCACATCGTCCGCTATGCGGCGCAGCGCGCGCACCAACAGGGCGGCCGAGGCGATGCCGTCCACGTCGTAATCTCCGTACACGCATATGCGCTTCTTCGCCTCTATCGCGGACAATATGAAATCCACCCCTTCCCGCATGTTGCAAAGAAGGAATGGATCGTAGGTTTTCGTCGGCTTGACGGAGAGGAATTCCTCGACCTCTCCCGGGGCCGTAATCCCTCTGCGGCGCAGTATCCGCGCGACGGCGGGATGCACGCCGGTCACGGGCTCACCCATTGCAAGGGATTCTGGTACTCGCCGTTCACGCGAACCTCGAAGTGGCAGTGCGGTCCCGTCGAATTTCCGGTCGAACCCGCATAGGCGATCGTCTGCCCTCGCGCAACGACGGCGCCCTCGGACACCGCGAAGCTGCTGTTGTGCGCGTACAGGGTCACGATTTTGCCGCCGTGATCCACCATGATCACATTGCCGTAGCTGTTGTTCCAAGTCGCCATGATGACGGTGCCGCCGTTGGACGCGACGATGGGCGTACCCTTGGGGCAGGGGATGTCTATGCCCGTGTGCATCTTGGGTACTTTCAGGGTCGGATGGTTGCGGATGCCGAAAGGCGAGGACGTCTTGGAATAGCCCGGCACGGGCCAGCCCATCGCGCCGCCGATGAAGTCCTGCGAACCCATCTTCTTGAGGATTTCCGCCGTAATCCGGTTGGCTTCCTCGTTCAGCTCGTCCAGCATTTGGGAAAGGCGTTCGTTTTCGTCGGACACTTCTACCTTCGCGAGCGCGGCTTCCTGCTTGTCGGCGGTGATCTCCCGCTGCTTTTCGATGCGGGCGGTCTGATTGGCCACGAGGTTCTGCCGCAGACGTTCGAGTTCCTTCTTCTGCGCGTCTATGCCCGCGCGGCGCACTTCCATTTCCTCTAATAAATGTATATCGCTCTCATAGATCTTCTGCACCATCTCCGTGGCGGACATGAATTCCGAGATGTTCGCGGAGCTCAGTATGATGTCGAGCATGCCCATCTCGCCGTTCATGTACATGGCCCGGAGGCGCTTGTTGAGGTCGTCGTTCTGGACGGCGATCTCCGCCTCGGCCTCGGCCAAGGACTGCTCCACGCCCCGTATGGCCTGCTGCGTTTCATTGATATCGCTCTGTATGACGGAAATCTCCCGCTCCGTGGCCTTGATCTTCGCTTCCAGTTCCTTGATGCGCGAGCTCAGCGCGTTTTCTTTCTTTTTGCCCTCGCTGTACTTCGCCTGCGTTTCGCTGATTTCCTTGCGGACGCGATCCAAATCGTCCTGCTCGACCGCAAAAGCGACGGTGAACGCAGTCGCCAAGAAAAGCAGGCACACCGTCAAAATCCGCGCGATGAGTCTGCTGAAATTCGATTGCCGCGATTTTATGCGATCCATGCGCGCCTCCCAATGCCATAAACTACGTGTCCAAAAATCTCCTCATCGATATAATGCTCCCGCAGGCCCCTATGCCGGCGCCGAGCGCCGCGAATATGACCGCGAGATTGCCGATCATAAAGTCCAAGGGAACGAAACTCGTGGACAGCATGACGGCCAAATCCGTGCCGAAAAGATCGATCACCCGCGCATATACGAGGGCGACGATGCCCGCCGAAATGGCCGCCGAAATGACGCCCATCAGTATGCCCTCGACGAGAAAAGGCCCTCTGATAAACCAGTTCGTCGCGCCGACGTACTTCATGATGGCGATTTCCCGGTCGCGCGCCACCACCGTCAGCTTGATCGTGTTGGAAACGACGACGATCGAGATCACGACCAAGAACAGGATCAGCGCCATCGCTCCGGCCTGTATGAAACGCGTGAATCGGATCAGGCGGTTCACGGCCTCCTTGTAATACTTGATCACCTCGATGCCATCGAAGCTCTTCGCGCGCGCCACGACGGCGTCCACGTCCTCTATGCGCCGCACCTTGACGATGATCGAGTTGGGCAAAGGGTTTTCTTGCCGCATTTCCAGCAGATAGGCCTTGTCGCCAAACAGCTTCTTGAAGTCCTCCATGGCTTGATCCTTCGTCAGATAGCGAACCTCGGAAACCTCGGGCATGAGCTTGAGCTTCTTCATCATGCTCTCCGACCGGGCGTATTCCGCGGAGTCGAGCAGGTGCAGCTGTATGGTGTCAAAATCCTTTTTCACGCTCTCCGCGAGATTGCTGACGTTGACAGCCAGGAGAAAGAAGAAGCCGAGGATCAGCAATATGGCCGAGATGGAAAACAGCGACGCCGCGGACATGGCGCCATTCCGAAAGAATTGCTTGAAGGCCTGTTTGATCGCGTAACTCATAGGCCGGAAAGCCTCCCCTGAAGCAGGAGTCCCGCACCGCCGATTTCCTCGTCGTCCGCGCCGTAGCCGCCCTTTTTCTCGTCCCGCGTGATGCGTCCGTTTCTGATGGAGATGACGCGGCGGTTCATCTTGTTCACGATGTCCTTCGCGTGCGTAACCATGACGACGGTGGTGCCGCGCAGGTTGATCTGCTCAAGAAGCCGCATGATTTCCCAAGCCGTCTCGGGGTCGAGGTTGCCGGTCGGCTCGTCGGCTATGAGCACGGACGGATTGTTGACGATGGCGCGCGCGATGGCGACGCGCTGCTGCTCGCCGGCCGAAAGCTCGTCCGGATATTCGGAGGCCTTGGAACTGATGCCCACGAGGCTGAGCGCCTGCGGCACCTGGCGCCTGATCACGCGCGGCCCCATGTGTATGATCTCCATCGCGAAGGCCACGTTTTCGTACACGGTCTTTTTGGGCAGAAGCCTGAAATCCTGAAACACGATGCCGATGCTCCTGCGCAGCTTGGGCACGCCCCGGTTCGACATCTTCGTGATGTCGAGGCTGTCGAAGTGTATACTGCCCGAATCGGGTTTTATCTCCTTGAGCATCAGCTTGATAAACGTGGACTTGCCCGCGCCGCTCGGACCCACGAGAAACACGAACTCTCCCTTGTCGATGCGAACGCTGACGTCCTCGAGACCGATGTTGGCGCCATAGGTTTTGGTTACATTTTTGTATTCGATCATAAAAAGATTATATCAAAAACGACTGTTTCTTGAAACCTTCGCCATATTACATATTGATTACAATTGCGCGGAGAATCGCGGCATTTGCCGGCGGCGGCCCTTTTTTGTTGCCCTCCGCGCCGCTTCCGTGGTACAATGACGACATGACAAATCAATGGAAAGAATATCTGAACGCGCACCGCGAGGCGTACGGGCGTCCGCCCGCCTATGTCACGGAAACGCTGGGCTGCCAGATGAACGAGCGCGACTCCGAAACCATCGCGGGGCTG
>JAISNR010000156.1 GCA_031276135.1 Eubacteriales Family XIII. Incertae Sedis bacterium
AACATCGCGTCGTTTTGACGATTTGATCGTGTCGCCGCATATGGGTCGTTGTCGTTTCTCT
This sequence comes from Eubacteriales Family XIII. Incertae Sedis bacterium, assembly GCA_031276135.1. Classification (GTDB taxonomy): domain Bacteria; phylum Bacillota; class Clostridia; order Peptostreptococcales; family Anaerovoracaceae; genus JAITLA01. The sequence continues at coordinate 62 of JAISNR010000156.1, forward strand.
CAATCCGCCGCTTAAAATATCTTGTCGTTGCTGCTTAATTCAGCGTGTCGCGGGACAAGTACCCGTTACGATTCCGCAAGCGTTTCCGTCCCCTTCCGGGGTGATCACTTTCCTAATGCGGGATATGAGGAATACGAACCGATACCCCATCGGGTGTTTCCGTCCCCTTCCGGGGTGATCACTTTCCTAATCCATAAAAACCAAGGAAGAAATCGCGGCGGAGCTTGCCGTTTCCGTCCCCTTCCGGGGTGATCACTTTCCTAATGTGAATCAGGAAGTTATTGCTAAATTTGGTAAGCACGTTTCCGTCCCCTTCCGGGGTGATCACTTTCCTAATAATTTCCCTTTCGGAGTATTCGGAAAAGCTCCACTTGTTTCCGTCCCCTTCCGGGGTGATCACTTTCCTAATAATACTCTTCCGATTTTAATGTACTCAAACGTATACAGTTTCCGTCCCCTTCCGGGGTGATCACTTTCCTAATAAGAGTGACGGCGCAAAGCTATCATACGGGCATGTATGAGTTTCCGTCCCCTTCCGGGGTGATCACTTTCCTAATTTGAAAAAGTGACTACACAATCTTATCATACCGGCAGTTTCCGTCCCCTTCCGGGGTGATCACTTTCCTAATGACAAACAGAAAGCATTGAGTTATCAGGAAGCGGACGCTCGTTTCCGTCCCCTTCCGGGGTGATCACTTTCCTAATGCGAAACGGGTATACAATAAGGGTAAGTTTGAAAGCCGTTTCCGTCCCCTTCCGGGGTGATCACTTTCCTAATGTGTCACTGGCCACGGCGATAGCGCAAGCAATGCGACGGTTTCCGTCCCCTTCCGGGGTGATCACTTTCCTAATTTGAAGAAGTTATCGCCGAAACGAAAGCCGCACAGGAATGTTTCCGTCCCCTTCCGGGGTGATCACTTTCCTAATCAAAAGCGGCAAACTCTCGAAAGAGGAAATCGCGGCACTTTGTTTCCGTCCCCTTCCGGGGTGATCACTTTCCTAATATTTAAGATGTTGAGTATCGCGCAAGGCAGGTATTGTTTCCGTCCCCTTCCGGGGTGATCACTTTCCTAATGCACCAAGCAGACGGCGTTAAGCTATCAGGAAGCGGACGCGTTTCCGTCCCCTTCCGGGGTGATCACTTTCCTAATGTTTCGGGGTGTTCTGTTATCGCGGTTGAAGCCATTGCGTTTCCGTCCCCTTCCGGGGTGATCACTTTCCTAATTTTCCAAATATGCTTCAAAGGCTTCGTCCGCTCCGCCGTCACGTTTCCGTCCCCTTCCGGGGTGATCACTTTCCTAATTAAGATTCCTTTGTGGAATATGCAAGCCTTTCGGCCATAGTTTCCGTCCCCTTCCGGGGTGATCACTTTCCTAATATCACCGCACATGCTTTCTTAATCGCCGTTTTTTAGTTTCCGTCCCCTTCCGGGGTGATCACTTTCCTAATGATAGCAAGTATCGCCGTTTATGACGGGACGCGCTTAGTTTCCGTCCCCTTCCGGGGTGATCACTTTCCTAACGCGAGAAGATGATCTACGCCTTCGCGCACGAGGCAGTTTCCGTCCCCTTCCGGGGTGATCACTTTCCTAAAAAGCCTTTGACGGCATGAAAAAGCCGCCAGAAAAGTTTCCGTCCCCTTCCGGGGTGATCACTTTCCTAATTGCGCGCAAGACGTTCATACCGTATTGGTCGTATAATGTTTCCGTCCCCTTCCGGGGTGATCACTTTCCTAAGTGGACATGCTTTTCGTCAAGGAAAATGGCAAGATAGTGTTTCCGTCCCCTTCCGGGGTGATCACTTTCCTAACCTGTCGTTGGCTCCCGTTGAAAACAGGGCTTTCCACAGGCTGTTTGCGGAGGAAACACAAAAATTCCGTATGCGGTTTCACATTTCACGCCATTCATAAAAAATCCGTTGCAATTTCAACATCGGGTAAAAACCCGCAACATGTTTGCCGTCCTCATATTACAATCACCTCCTCACCTGTCACCGAATCGTCCTTGCCGAATACCGTTATGGCGCCCTCGCCTCGGATTTTGTAGACGCGTATGCTGTCTTCATCCGTCGCGAACGGCTTCAGCTCTTTCAGCAGTTTTTCATATTTGTTCGGCGGCAACATGGCTTCAAACGCGGATTTTTGGATGCGAAAGCCGAAGCCCATCAGCATTTTGGCAAGTTTGGAACGCTTTTTGTTCTCTGTGATATCGTAAATAACCAAAACAAAATACTTGCCCGATCTGTCTTTCTGTTCGCCTTCCGTATCAAAAGAATATTCCCATGTGTCCGGCATATATTCCGATTCCATAACCGCCTCTCACCGCTATCGTATCCAAATTGGCGAATACAATTCCGCATCGCCCGCTTCTATGGCCTTGGCCATCTCATTTGCCTGCATATTGATCGCATTCCTGAACGTGACCGAATATCGCACATAAGGCAGATACGAATGCTTGTCCATAAACTTTCGCTCCAGCTTGTTGATCAGGATTTTCATGCCCGCCCCGGTGAGAAAAATACCGGTTTCTCCATCCGGCGTCGTAAAATCCGAGAGCGATATCTCGTGTCCGTTGACAAGACTCATAACGACCGCGTCCGCGATGGGCGCGCGCCATTCCTCCATCAGGTCGCTGGAAAGTGTCGGGTGCTTCTCCCTGTCCTCATGCAAAAACCCAAAATAAGGGCTGAGTCCCTTTGCCTCCAAAGCACCGTAAACGCCATACATCAAAATGGTATAGCACAGACTCAGCATGGAATTGAACGGGTCCTTCGGCGGACGCCGGCTTCTGCCGCTGAAACGAAATGCCGGATCGACGAGTTTGCCGAGCGCGCCGTAATACGCCTTGGACGCGATGCTCCGCATAGCCGATCTGCGCCGAAGGCTCGTTGACATACAGGCGACTCATGTCAATAGCCTTTCGATCTCGTCGTTTGCGGCGTCATACGAGGCCCAATACGCCTCTTTGATACGTCCGCCGACGGAATAATGAAATAAATGTTGGAGCGCTTTCCATACTTTTTTCGGCTCGCCGCCATTGCCTTTCATCCATTCCTCCGTCACGGCCGAGATCTCGTGCGCAAAGGAATTTCTGTCTTTCTTCGCAAACTCGGAAACGATCCGGAGTTTGTCCTTCTCCGTCTTGCTCTTCAATTTGCAATCCAACAAGACGCCGAGATTGTCCGTGCCGAGCGCGCGCGCATCGATGTTCCTGTATCGACTTTCGAACGCAGCGGCCACCTCGGGATCCTTGCCTACCTTCTCGGGAGAAAGCGTGTATCGGGTTTTGCGTTTGCCGTTTTCTTTATATTCTCTCGCATCGTAATACGCCGTCAATTCAATCCCGATTTTGGCCAAAAGCATCCTGAAAATCTCGTCCGCCACGGGCGTGACGCCGCGGATAAAATCCGCGTATTCCTCGTTTTTCAGCTTGATTTCCAGCCAAAGCAGATATTCAAATACATTCCTTATGTCGGAAGACGGTTGAGGAAAAAGAAGGGATTTGGGTATCTTGTCGCTCACATCCCGCAAGGCCTTTTCCACCCCCCCGGTGTCGAGCCGCAACCGGCATCTGCAGGCGCGCAACAGAGCGGCGGCGTCTTTGTCCAAGCGCCCGGCCATGTCATCGGCTATGCGGCAGGCCGCCACATAGTCGTAGACCTTGACGTATTTCTTGATCAGATCCTTTCGCCAGAGCGCGAGCAAATTCGGGGATTTCACTTCGGCGCATCTGTTTTCCGCGCCGGGCGCGTTGTCGTCGTTGCATTCCCAGCGCAACTCGGCAACGTAATCCCTCCTGTCCTCTTTTCCGGGATTCATCGCGCGGTTGGGGCTGCTCACCTGCACAGGCGTCATATCGTAATCGCCCAGCAGAGCGATGACTTGCAACGCCGTTTTCATCGAGGGCGTGCCGGACGACACGTTCAGCAACAGCTCGCAGTTTGGGTTTTCCCGCCGAATGTCCCGCAACACCTCGCCGAATTTTTCGTAAAAATAATCGTATTCGTGCACGTTGTCCTTTTCGCCGCCGGCGATGATCTCGCATTCGACGGAAATGCCAATGCTTTCGCACAGGCGGTCGAGGCAATAGGTGTAGCGCTTGTCCAGATTCTGATAATCCAGAATCTCTTTCGACATGTACATATACGCCTTGTCGGGACGGTAATGCCTGCAAATATGCAAAAAGGATCCGTCCCTGTTGTTGTCGTTCCCGATCGGATCGTTGCCGCCTATGGGCGAAAACAATATTCTCTTCATTTTCTCAATCTTTCAAAGGCACAATGCGCATCTCGCACTTGCCCATTTCATAACGCGCGCCGTCGTATTCGGTCAGTTTCGCCGTGTGCGGCGACACGCCCCAAGTTCTGTCCGAATCGTGCTTGTGATTCTGCGGAAAAGCCCTTTCCATATACCGCGACACAAAATCCACCCGCCCCTTGTCGTCTCCCCAAAACAACGCGAGCAACACGGTCTTCGTGAGAAAGCCGCTGCCTCCGCCGAGGAAGATCACATTCGCGGCGTCGGCATCGAATTCGAATTTCTTCCGGAAACCATCGTCATACAGGATATTGAACTTTCGAACCGCGTTTTGCAGATGGCTGCCCTCGAATAGGATTGCACCGTCCTCTTTGCGTTTGAATCCTCGGGACGGGCAAAAAAAATGTTGAAAGCCGCCCTCGGCGACAGCGGCGCCGGAACCTCCCGTCCCCGCTTCGAGCATCCCGACGTCCACTGTCAAAGAAAATTCCGCCGATACGCCGGGTTTCAGGCATTCCCTGAACGTGGGCAGGGGCCGCTCGCCCTTTTCCGCAAGAATGTGACTGTCTATCTTTTCGCAGATCGTCAGATCCGACAGGCGCAACGGTTTGCTGTCGCCGATCCTGACCGCCGCCATGGCGTCGTTCGTGGCCTTGCCGAAATCCCGCGCATCGCGCCCCAGCTTGAACAGGGCGCGCCGAACGATCTCATTGTGTGCCTTTGCGATTTCCCTTGAATTTCTTCGCAGATCGTTGCCGCGCAACTGCGTCAGCTCGGCCTTGCGCTTCGAAAATGCGCCGGATTTGTCGCGCAGGATCATCTCTCCGATGATGACATTGCGCAACGCGCCCTTCAAACTGCTTCCCGGGATGTATGGCAACCCGTAGGGGTCTTTGACAAAGGTCTTGATTTCGTTGAATCTGACCGGAACGCCGCGTTTGTCCGATTGCGGCGCGGGACGGGAGAGCCGATAGCCTCCCCAATTCCATTCATCGCGCCGGATATCGTTTTTCCGCAACCAATCGCGCAGATCGCGCCCGTCGTTCAGCAGAAAACGCTCAAATTCTTCCGCTTTGCCCTTTTTTGAAAAATAGCCGTACATCTTCGCCACGTTCGGAAAATAGATCTCGTTTTCCCCGCATAGGATGTATTCTTTTTTGCCGATTTCATCCCCGGAGCCGATGTGCACGGGCGCCAGAGCCTTTACGATTACGCGAAATCTCTTCAGATGCTCATTCATGGATTGACCCCCAAAAAAAGCGGCTTCGCGTATCTGTAAACCGGATGCGCCCCGCGATTTGAAACATCGTAGACGTCGCCGGCAAATTTTCTCGTGAATACGGAACCGGCGTCAAAGACATACAGATCGTTCTTTCGTTGCGGCGCGTCCGCATAGGTTTCGGAATACACAAAGCCGCCGCGTCTCGACAGCGAAAAGAACGCTCCCTCCATGGCGGCGTCCAATTCGTCGTCCCGCGGAAGGCTCGGACTCAATGTCACATGGAGACCCGAAGCGTCCGATTCTTCCCCTTTTGAAAACACCGAAAGCCGCTTCGCCATGCCTCCGGCGAGCTCGTCGCGGCGCAATTCGAACCGTCCCATGCCGGCGGAACGCTTTCCGCCGATCCCGCAATCCGCCAAACCGCGCATCAGCTCTTCGAAAAGCGCGATCCCTTCCGTTTTGCCGCCGGCCATGACGTACAGCCCGGCATCTTTCGCAAAGCCAAAGACCCCGACGCGATAGGGCAAGGTTTCGCCGGATCGCCGAACGGCCGCCTTTGTCTGCACGGCGGATCGTCCAAGACAGTGGGAAAATTTGCGCAACGTATCGTCGGGCGAAAAGTCGCCGGCAAAATACGCATCGACCGCGTCGATGGGCACATATTGAAGTTTTTTAAATTTTTTCTTCTCTCCGGAAGCGCTTTCCGCGTCCGTGACGCTCCGCGCGGGCCCGGGCTTGCGGAAAACCGGCTTCCGGACAAAGCACGCGCCGCCGATATAGGGAAAGGCGTCCGAGAAGACCAGGTCGCCGTTCCGAACGGAATCGACGAACGCATCGATCGCCTCTTGCCCGCCCGACTTCAGCGTTTCGACGGCCAAGGCGGAGAACAGCGTATCCGCGCATATCGAGATGCCGCAATCTTCGAGCGAGGAAACGCCGATGTGCAGGAGTCCCTTGAATTTCATTTTGAAAACAGCATATTCCATGACAAGACCTTTCTCCTCCGCCGCGATCACAGCGCACAGGCATACAACTTTTCGTTGATCTCTTTAAGATCCAGCCCATCCGCAAGCTCTCCCACCGCGACATCGGCTTTCAGAGCCTTTATGCCGACCCGGCCGTAGCCCCTCGATCCGTTGCCGCCGATGTAGTCATACGTGAGCAGACGAAAACCGTTCGCAAGCAGATCGAAATCCTCCAAGATCTCTTCCCGTGCGGGAAAATCGCCCGATGCGTTTCGGGAAATCTCGTAGATCAACGCGATGTCGAACTTTGAACCGCGCACCGCCCTTTCGATCTGTCTGGGATTCGCCTCCGCGCTGATCCTGTTGATCGTGTTTTCAAACTTGACCTCCGTCAGGCTGTCCAGTTGTTCCCTGAGCGCGTCGCCGTTTTTCAGGAGCATGTCGGAAAAGATCAAACGCGCCGTCTTGTACGTCTTGCTTTCGGAGCTTCCGAAGAGACGTTTGATCCTGTCGTCGTCCTCGTTCGGCGATTTTGCCAATGCTTCGTTGTATTGTCTGGCGAGCAGCGTCCGCATTTTGCCTTTCAGCGAGCTGCCCGGAATCATCGGCAGATTGCCGACCGGATCCTTGATGATGGGCGAATCGGTGGCGCCGATGGCGGAAAACGCGTCGCTTCCGCCTATATGCATGCCGGTCAAAACCTCCAGTTCGCCGCTTATGATGATTTTCGCGTACATCTTTGTTTTCCTCCGTTTATCTTCGCGTCAAAAGGCGATGTCAATTTTCGCCGCCCAAATACCGATGGTAGGCCACGAGCGCTTCCATATATCTGCAAAACAGCAGGACATTTTTTCTCTCGTCGCCCGTTTCTTTCAAAACCTCAAGCAGCTCCGCTTTTTCAACAAAGGGTTTTACATTCTTGGGCAACCTGCCGGCCTGATACACGATCTGAACCCGCAAGTAGTTGAGTTTTTCTTTCAGCTTCGGGCTGATCCTGTCGTCCTGCTCATTTTTCGCGCCGTCGTATATGTCGGCGCTGATCGAAAGCAGCTTTCTGATTTGCGTCGTCGTGAACGCAAAGTTTTTTTTGCCGTCCCGTCCCGTTTGGATGAGCGCGCGCATCACGCTTTCCGCCTTTTCGACATAGTTTTCTTCATGGATCGTTTTCATGCTTGTCCCTCCGTTCGGATAGAATAGACGTAGAGGCAAAGGGCCATCGCAAAGCGACCGCTCTCCGCAGAATCGCCGAACCATCGAAACGCGCTGTCCGCAAAGCGCTTGTAGCGCGCCCAATTTTCGCTGTCTTTCCCGGGCTCCATGCGCGCGAGCAGATAGGCCCATCGCGCAAAACCAATCCCCTTTTTCTCTCCCTCTCCTTCCCGTTCTCGAATCAGCGACAGCAGACCGTAGAGGAAACTCGAACCCTTTTCTTTGTCATTGTCAAAAAAATCTTTTATTTCCATGAATTTTGAGCCAATCACATCGTCGATCAGATCATCCCAGCGATATCGGTTGCGCGCGTCGAAGAGCACGACGCTGTCTTTTGCGGCGTCGGCAAGCTTCGCCTGTTCTTCAAGGTCTCCCGTTTCCCTCGCCATGACATGCACGGGAAAATCCGCGCGGTATATGCCGATGCCGGCGGAAATCGTCAATTTGCCTTGCGTATAGGCGAGAAATTGCGTGCGCACATCGATGGCCGCTTCTATGACATCGTCCCATGCGCCGATCAGGAAGAGGTCGTCGCCGCCGGAATATATGACGGTCACCGCGCGGGCCTCGCCCGGATTTCTCCCCGTGAGCTTGTTGAAGACCGGATTCCGCAGGATGTGATTGATGTCCCGTTTGAAGAACATCGACATGCTCCGCGAAAAATCGGCTGTCCGCGAAACCGTGTTGTAGCGTCCGCCGTCCTGCGCAAAGCCCTGCGTGAAAGCATGGCCCAAGTCGTCCACGTCCATGCGCAGGACGCCCAAGCGCTCGATGCCGACGGTCCGCTTCGCATAATTGCCGATTTCGTTGTCGGCCGCGTAATCGCCCACCCAAAGCCCCGTCGAAATGGCGCTCCCTCTATACAATTCGTTTTTCGAGTACGCGCGTATATACAGATCGCTTTCCATATGCGCGCGAAGTTCTCTTTCGCTTGCGCCGACCAAAAACGCGTTTTCGCCGAGCGCAAGGCCGTTCCGCCCTCTCTCTTTGAGCACGGCAAAAAAATCGGCGTTTTGGACCTGCCGGGAAAACGCGATCAGGCCTTCGCACTCCGGGCAATTGCCCTTTTCATTCACGTCGGCGATTTTTTTGCAGATTTTACACTCTCGCCCTTCCGCGCGCAAGCCGTTCAGATATCGAATGTCTTCGGGTCCGAAGCGTTGCAGTTTCTTGGCGGAAAGCTGCGCGCTTATCGTTTCGTACATGTCGCGATAGCTGCCCTCGGGCCTGTTTTTCAGCGCGTCCGCGGAACACGCGGCATAAGCGCCCGCCGCATACAGCGCCGTCCCAAAGGTCTTGCGCAACCACGCGTTGGTTTCCTTTTCGAATTCCGCGATGGTCCGCTTCGCCTCCTCCGTGTTGGGGAGCAGCATGTACATGTGTCCGCCGCCGGAATACAGCAAATTCGCGCGCGTCAGCTTCAATGCCGCAAGCAGGGTATCGATCAGGTTTTCCATGAAGATTTCAAGGTAAAAGGATCTGCTCCTGAGGGATTTCAGCGCGCCTTCGCTGTGTATCGTGTATATGAATTTCTGAATGCCCGAGATATCCAGAGAATAGAGCAGAGCGAACTCCTTCGCATAGAATTCGTCCGCATTGTTTGAGAAAAATGCTTCTTTAAAATTGGAAACGCCTTCCGCCGCAGCGTGGAGCAGAATGCAGCACGCGACGGCGGCGGTCAGCTTCATGTGTTGGAAGAGCGAGATATCCCTGTGCTCCCGGCCGGCCGTTGAGGACGGGATATAGGACAGATTGCCTTCCAAAACTTCAAGCAACGAATTAACATATTCGGCATTGAATTCAAATCCTTTTAAATTTTCGGAAATCGCGGCGAGGACTTTGTTGTAGAAAGATTCGTCGAAATCCGCAGGGCTTTCCACGGGGAAATTGATCCCATCCGACCCGGCGAGCATCCGCGGACCGAAATAAAGCGTCGGCCGGTCCCGTTTTCCGCCCAAGAGATTGAATATGCTTTCAAAGCGCGCGTCCCGGCTGAAGGGCTTTTCGTCGTCGAGCGCATCGTCTTCTTCGCGCGCCCTGCGATCCGCCCCCGCCGCAATGTTGTCGGCGATATAGGCGATCCAGCACAGATCGTCGTCCGCGACATCCGCTCCCACAAGCCGCCCCGCATGATGGTATCTCACGGAGCGCAGTATGCTCCCGTCCGAAACGCCGCACTCCGATTCGAGCCAATCCCCGCCGCTTGAAGAATGATTTCTTCCATCAAAGCCGCTCCTGTGAACGATCTTGCCGATATCGTGGAGCAGACTCCCTATGGCGAGTTTGGTCAATTTTTCTTCCATTTAAAACCGCCTTTCCCCTGTGCGCCGATCAAGCAGACTTACCGCACCCATGCCCATGGAGCATTTGATTCCGATTCCCGAATATTCGCCAAAGCACAACAACAATCGCACATAATTTGCCAAGGTCTGCGCGCCCGACACCTTTATGGCCAATTCGCCCATGAATGACGGGATTTTCGTCTGTTCCACGGAATACCGCACACTGCGAAGACTGTATTCGACGATCGCCGCTTTTTCCGTCAATTCCGATAGCATATCTTCATCGACCTCGTCCGTGTCTTCCGCCGCGACGCTGTACTTGCTCATGAGACTTCTGAAGATCAGCCTGATATTGGGAAAGAATACATAGCGCTCCTTGCTCTTGAAAGCGGTGGGCGTCAAGAATCGCAACCGAAAAAAACGATCGCTGTCTTCGTGGTAGAAGCGGTGCGTCAAATCTTTCAACGGGAGCGTTTCCGCGCTTTTGTCCGTCACGGTAAGTTCCGCACCGAATTGTTCGAGCCGAAACCCGCGAAACGCGTCGCTTTGAAGCGCTTCGATGATTTGGCCGTGCGCTTCCCGCGTCGTCGTGCATACGGTCCACCGCAACCCGTCCGCGCCGCGCATGACATACTGGCTGTAAGGATTTGAGCGCATAGAATGTAAAGAATCCGCATATGCGGGCGATATGCTTTGCATCAGAACGCCCTGAAAAGCGGAACCCGCATGATGCGAAACATTGATCTCGTTCTCGCACGAGAGCGTAAGAATCAATTTGGAGAGCATTTCGTCCCCTTTCTCGCCATGTTTTTCGCAAGGGTCTGTTTACGGAACCTCGAAATATTATTTTAACATTTTCAGAACACATTGTCAAATTTTATATGGTCACGATTTATTGTTGCAAAGCGCCAGCAAAAAGTGCATAATGGTTATAAGGTTTTCAATATCAGCGTAAAATGTATTCGACAGGAAAGCGTTTGCACGCATCCTGCCCGATTCTTCAAAGAACAGTCCGGAGGGTTTATGTATACGCCAAATATCAAACCGAAGTCCACGATGGCCGCGGTTCTTTCGTTTTTGCAATTCATAGCGGTGATCCCCATCATTATTGTGTATGTTGCAACATATGTGACATTGGCGATTTTGCAGGAAGGGCTGTTCGGCATGCGCGACTACGACGGGACGTGGATTGCGATTTCCTGCGCTTATGTATGCGCGCTCATGATCTTCTACGGGGTCAAACGGTTCAAACTCGCAGGAAACGCCAAGAACATCACACAGATGGCGCGCACCGGCTACGGGGGCAGACTGCCTCTCGAAACGGTCGCCCGGAATCTCGGGAAACCGCTCAAGCGCATCTATGCGGATGTCGGCCGCATGTTCGCGTTGCACTACATCACGGGCGCGGCCGTGGACACCGAGCGCAGGGAGATCGTTTTCGATTACGCCGCAGCGCCCAAGGATGCGGTCGAGAGCAACGTGATCCTCACGGAAGCGAACAGTTTCAGCGCCGTTCCGGCGGTGATTTTCGCGGGCATATGGCTGAACGCCTATACCTTCCTGAACCTGACGAATTTAAAAAATCTGGCCGCGGTCGCCGTGGCTTCAATCGCGGCGGCGGTCGCCGCCTTTGTTCTCCTTCCCAAAAGCAAGAAACTGGTCGAGTCCGAGAAGCCGATCGACCGGGTGCCTTTGCACAACAGCGGCGATGCGGAATTTGACGAAAAGATAAACGCCGCCCTTGCGCAATTGCTGGAGCTCAAACAGCTGAGCAAGCGTCTTGCCGATTCGAACATAGGGGCCGGGTTGCGGACGATAAGCGACACGGCGAAGGAGATTCTCGATCATTTGAAGTCAAACAATTCAAGTATTAGGAATTCAAGACAATTCATCGCCTATTATCTGCCCACGAGCATCAAGCTTTTCAATGAGTACGCCCAATTGACGGCGCAGCCCGTAAAAACGGCCAACATCGTCGCGTCGATTGCGCGCATCGAGGAATTCACGGGAAGAATCCAAGAGATTTTTCAAAATGAGCTCAACAACCTCTATGAAAACAAGACCGAGGATATTACGGCGGAGATCGCGGTCATGCAGAATATGATACAGGGCAGTTTGGGTGCCGGAGAGATGCCGGGCAACCCGGAACGGTAACGGTTCAAACACCGCTTGAGCCGTGTGGATCAGACCTTTGAAAGGTGGTTGGTTATGAGCGAGAAAGACATGCCGGTTCTGACATTGGATGCCTTTGCGGAGGCGGAGGCGGAAAACCCTTTGGCGAAATCCGCCGCGACGGACGACGCGGCTTCGATTCTGCCCGAGGCCCCGCTGTCCGAGCGCGAGATGGCCGCTGTGAATGAATTTGCAAATAAGATAAATATTTACAATTCAGCCGAGATCATCAATTACGGCTCGGCCGCGCAGACGAAGATGCGCTCGTTTTCGGAGAACGCGCTCGAAAAGGTGCGCACCAAGGATATGGACGAGATCGGCGGCATGCTCGTCAGCCTCGTCGGGGAGCTGCGCGGTGTTTCCGACACGGAGAAGAAAGGCGGCGGTCTGTTCGGCATGTTCAAGAAGGCAGGCGATTCGGTCGCGCAGATGAAGGCGAATTACGCCACCGTGGAGAAAAACGTCGATAAAATCGTGGAATCGCTCGACAAACACAAGCTGTCGCTGATGAAGGACATCGCGGTCATGGATCAGCTCTATGAAAAGAATCTTGCGTATTATAAAGAGTTGACCATGTACATTCTGGCCGGCAAGGTGAAGCTGGAGCAGCTTAAAACGACGGAGTTGCCGGAATTGCTGCGAAAGGCCGAGATGAGCGGGGAACAGACCGACGCGCAGGCCGCAAAGAATCTGTCGGAGATGTGCGACAGGTTTGAGAAAAAGATATACGACCTTGAGCTCACGCGAACGATCACGATCCAGATGGCGCCGCAGATTCGCATGGTTCAGAACGCGGACAGCACAATGGTCGACAAGATTCACTCGTCGATCGTGAACACGATCCCTCTGTGGAAGAACCAGCTCGTGATCTCACTCGGGCTCGCGCACACGAGGAGCGCGATGGAAGCCCAGCGCCGCGTGTCCGACACGACAAACGAACTGCTGAAAAAGAACGCGGACCTTTTGAAAGCGGGCACGGTCGAAGCCGCCAAAGAATCGGAGCGCGGCATCGTGGACATCGAAACATTGCGCTATACGAATGAATCCCTGATCAGCACGCTCGACGAGGTTCTGGAAATCCAACGGGACGGAAAGCAAAAGCGCATCGCCGCCGAAAAGGAACTGCGGGAAATAGAGGGCACGCTCAAAGAAAAACTGCTGGAGATCAGCCGAAACACATAAAGCCGCATAGCGAGCAAAGGAGAAGAGAACAAATGAAATTCAACAGGCGCATATACAATTTTTCCGCAGGGCCGTCCATGCTCCCGCAGGAGGTTCTGGAAAAGGTGCGGGACGAACTCCTGAACTACGGCGGCAGCGGCATGTCCGTCATGGAGATAAGCCACCGCTCGGGGACGTATCAGCGCATCATAGACGAGGCGGAGGCCAATCTGCGGGAGCTGCTCGAAATCCCGGATGACTACAAGGTGCTCTTTTTGCAGGGCGGCGCGACCCTTCAGTTCTCGATGGTTCCGATCAATCTGCTCCGCGCGTCGCGGAAGGCCGATTACGTGCTGACGGGTTCGTGGGCGGAAAAAGCCGCCCGGGAGGCGGAGAAGTTCGGCGACATACGCGTGGCGGCCTCGTCGAAAGAGGGCAATGCGTTCTTCCGTGTGCCAAAGCTGTCGCGCGGGGATTTCAGACCCGACGCCGACTACGTCCACATCACGATGAACAACACGATCTACGGACTGCGCTACAATTACGTGCCGGACACGGGCGGCGCGCCCCTCGTCTGCGATTGGTCGTCCGGCATACTGTCCGAACGCATCGACGTCGGCAAATTCGGCCTGATCTACGCGGGCGCGCAGAAGAACATCGCGCCGGCCGGCCTGACCATCGTCATCGTGCGCGCGGATCTGATCGGCTTCGCGCCCAAGGACACGCCGATCTACCTCGATTACGGGATTCATGCGAACAACGGCTCCATGTACAATACGCCGCCCGCCTTCACGGTCTACGTCGCGGGCGAGGTGTTCAAGCACCTGAAGGCGAACGGAGGCGTCGCCGCGCAGGAGAAGCGGAACCGCGAAAAAGCCGGCAAGCTCTACGATTACATAGACGGCAGCCGCCTCTACCGCGCGCCGGTCGCGAAGGAGGACCGCTCCCTGATGAACGTCGTGTTCGTGACGGGCGACGAGGCTCTGGACAAGAAGTTCGTCGCGGAAGCCCGCGC
>JAISNR010000218.1 GCA_031276135.1 Eubacteriales Family XIII. Incertae Sedis bacterium
TTCACGGAGATGCAGAGGGTATCGTCGTCCACGCTCACATCGATCTCCTCTTTTTTGACGCCGGGCAGTTCCGCCTCGACGAGATATCCCCCGTCCGATTCCGCAACGTCGATCTTGAAGGTATCCCGCAACAAATTGCGACCCTGCTGCATCCATCCGTCGCTGAAAAAGTCGTCAAGCATGTTGTAGAAGTTCTCAAAACCGACGCCCGTGCGCGCGAGGCTGCCGTCCTTCCGATTGAATGGAACCAATCCTGCCATGATCAACCACTCCTTTCTCTGTTTCTTTTCTTGCCTTGCGATTCCCTTTTGTTAGCACTCTTATTGTTAGAGTGCTAATTTTATTATAAATATAGCATGGATTTTTGGATGTGTCAATAGGGTTTGCAAAAAAAAATAAATTGAAATTTTTACTATATTTAATCTATTTTACCAATACGCCCGAGGTCATTGCGGATTGCACACCTTGCAGGGCACAAAGCCGGCCGCGCGCGCTTCTTCGCACGTGCCGAACCGCACGATGTGCGCTTCCTTGATCGAGGGGACGTATCTGCATGCGGGCAGGTGGAATTTTTTTGTTCCCGCGTTTCCGATGAAGCCGCCCGCGTATCGCACGGCTCCGTCCTTCCCGCTTTCGCCGTTTTGCGGGCTCGCCGCGGCGTCCCCGTCCTCCGCGGCTTCCTCCGCGAGATAGGCCCAGAGGCCGGCGCCGCGCTCCCGCGCGTCCTTCTGCAACGCCGCGAACGCCTCGACATGGCGCACGTTCGGCGGGTATGTGGCGAGCTGCGCGTGGCCTTCCGACAGGAGCGTTTCGTTGAACATCGCATCGTCCGTATAGACGTAGGCCAAAAGCCGTCCGTATTTGTCGCGCGTCTGCGCGTCCAATTCGATGCGGACGCGTTTGCCTTCGAGGGCGTTTTTGGTGAAACTTGCGGCGATCTCGCCGTAGGGCACGTTTTGTTCGCCGTCCGGATGCACGGATTCGGGCGTGTCGATGCCGATCAGCCGGACGCGCTCTTCCGTTCCGTTCATGTCTATGATGATCGTGTCGCCGTCCACGACGCGCGTGACGAGGTATGCGTCGCCGCCGTCCCCCGCGCACGCGCAGAGCAGGAAGAACAGCGAAAGCAGAACGGGCGCGACGGCATCAGCCCTTCGCGCCGCCATGACCGCCCTTCCCGAAATCCGCCCGGCCCTTCCGGTATTCGTCGCGTTCCGCTTCCGAGGCCTCCCGTATGTCCGGTTTTCCGCAGTCGGGGCAGGCGTCCGTTTCCCCCGTGCGCTCGAATACAAAGCGGCAGCTGTCACACACATAAACCATTGCGTCACTCCTTTGCATACCAGTATAACAGAACACAGGTTCGTTCGCAACGGCGTTTTGGCGGCATTTTGCGGAAATGCAAGAAGAAATTTCGTATTTGACGGCGATTTTACAGCAACGGTTGCAAAAATCGCAAATTTCCTTGTTGAACGGCTTTGCGATGATGTATAATGGCATAACAGGGTTGTTGCGGGGATTGCGCAAGGAGGGACGCGCCATGAGCAGGGCGGACGACATCTTCATCGGCATGTGCAGGGATATTCTTGAAAACGGATTTTCCTCCGAAGGGCAGATCGTCCGCGCGCGCTGGGCGGACGGCGCGCCGGCGCATACGATCAAGCGCTTCGGCGTCATAAACCGCTACGATCTCGCGGAGGAATTCCCCGCGCTCACGCTGCGCCCCACGCCCCTGCGCCTCTGCGTGGACGAGCTCCTGTGGATCTGGCAGAAGAAATCGAACAACACGGCCGATCTGAACAGCCGCATCTGGGACGCGTGGGCGGACGAAAACGGCTCCATCGGCAAGGCTTACGGCTATCAACTGGGCGTTCGGTACAAATTCGGCCACGGCGAAACGGATCAGGTGGACAACGTGCTGTGGCAGCTCAAAAACACGCCCTATTCGCGCAGGATCCTGACGAACATCTACCGCTTCGAGGACCTGCACGAGATGGCCCTCGAGCCCTGCGCCTACAGCATGACCTTCAATGTCACGGGCAACCGGCTGAACGCCATACTCAACCAGCGTTCGCAGGACATCCTGACGGCGAACAATTGGAACGTCGTGCAGTACGCCGTGCTGCTGTGCATGTTCGCGCAGGTCAGCGGGCTTCTGCCCGGCGAGCTCGTGCACGTCATCGCCGACGCGCACATCTACGACAGGCACGTGCCGATCATCCGCGAGATGCTGGCGCGCAAGACCCATGCGGCGCCGACATTCTGGCTGAACGGGCGCGTGAAGGACTTCTACGGCTTCACGCCGGACGACGCCGTCTTCGAAAACTACGAAACGAATCCGCAGATCAAGGATATCCCCGTGGCCGTGTGAGGCTTGCCGAAGTTCGGCCGCCTCGCAGGGTGGATTTGTCGCGGCGGCGTATGCCGGTTACGATCTTGACGATGTCCGTATTTTTGCATTCGATTAAGCGGTTTGGATAATCCGGTCTGTTTGTGCGATTTGTCAGGGTCGGCGCCGCCTTCCGCAGGATGAGCCATCGCTGCGAGGATGTTAAGATTTTTTGACTTTAAAGTTTTATACTCAAAAATCCCCGCGAGTCCTGTTTTGAGGCTTGCGGGGATTTACAGCCGATTGTGCGCAAATAGGTTTCTATGCGTTGTCATAATGAAATCTGAATGATATGTATACCGTTTTGTCTTCTTCAATCGAGTATACAATCCTGTGTTCCAAATCTATTCTTCTTGACCAATACCCATTCAAATTGGCCTTCAACGGTTCCGGTTTTCCCATTCCTTCCCGGGGATTTCGATCTATGTCCTTGATCAGAGAATTGATTCGTTTAAGCTGTTTTTTGTCGGTATCGATCCAATATTGGTAATCGTTCCATGCTTCATCGGTAAACAATTTATTCATTTTCGTACAGCTTTTTTTCTTTTATTCTGCCCGCTTTATGCTGATGAATTGATTTTTGAAGGTGTTCCGCATTTGCTCCGACGGACAATAAGTAGTTTGTTTCCAGTAAGCTGTTATATTCATCCAATGACATAAGAACCATATTCTCATTGTTTTTTCGGGTAATGATCAATGGATCGTGATCGTTAAAGACCTTATCCATATAGGATTTGAGATTTTGCCTTAAATTTGTATAAGTTATCGCATCCATAAACGCAACCTCCCTGTACAATATATCGTACATCTGTGTTTTTGTCAACAGAGATTTCGCATTTGGGCGCAGGCGGTTTATTTGGTTGTTACTGCTCACCTACTCAAATCAGAACTACTCACACGCCGCGTCAGTTTTGCCTGCGCCCGGCCGCGCGCCGGCACGGGTGTTCAGATCGGGTTCTGCCGACCCATTTGGCTCCCGGAGCGTACACAGACGTACGTGAGGAAGCCAATATGGGGCGGCAGGTTCCGAGATGGGCAAAAATGGCGTGGTGGGTGAGTAGTAAC
>JAISNR010000233.1 GCA_031276135.1 Eubacteriales Family XIII. Incertae Sedis bacterium
ACGTCGGGCTGGCCGATATTCAGAAAGTACACCTTCTTGCCGGCGCGCTTCGCGGCCTCCGTGTACTTGAAGAATTTCCGGATGGGAGAGGGTTTGATGCCGAGTATTTTTTTAGATAACCTCAATTGTGCCTCCTTAGGTACAGTAAGAATTCCGTGTTGCCCTTCGCGCCCTTTATGGGCGACGGGAGTACGCCCTGCGAGAGCAGACCGTTTGCCCTGCCGTAGGCGGCGACGTTTTGCAGCACCTCCGCGCGGACGCTTTCGTCGCGCACGATGCCGTTCTTCCCCACCTGCGCCCGGCCCGCCTCGAACTGCGGCTTCACGAGGCAGATCATGCGGCCGTCCTCGGCCATGAGCGCGGCGGCTTTCGGAAGCACGAGCTTCAGCGAGATGAACGAAACGTCCACCGTGACCAGATCCGCCTTTTCCGGGATGGCGTTCTCGTCCAGCAGACGTATGTTGACGCGCTCCATGTTCGTGACGCGCTCGTCGTTTCGCAGCTTCCAGTCGAGCTGCCCGTAGCCCACGTCGATGGCGTAGACCCTCCGCGCGCCGCGCTTCAGCAGACAGTCCGTGAAGCCCCCCGTGGATGCGCCGATGTCGATCGCGACCGCGCCCGCAGGATCTATGCAGAAGCCGTCGAGGGCGGCCGCGAGCTTCAGGCCGCCCCTGCCCACATAGGGACAGGCCGGGGCGAGCAGAGAGATCTCCGCATCTTGCGCGACGGGCATTCCGGGCTTGGGCGCGCGCGCGCCGTCCACGAGCACGACGCCCGCCATGACGGCGGCCTTCGCCTTTTCCCGCGACGCGAAAAGACCGCGCGCGTGCAGGACCGTGTCCAACCTCTCCTTCTTCGTCGTCATGCCGGCTTATTTCGTCCTGTTCAACAGATATTTCGCCATCTTCACAAAGAATTCCGCGTTGTCGTAGAAGGGCGCCAGCGTACCGAGCGCGGTCTGTGTAAGCTCGTCGAGCCGTTCGCGCGACGCCTCGATGCCGTAGAGCTCCGGATAGGTCGGCTTTCCGCGCGCGCGGTCGGCACCCGTCCGCTTGCCGAGCTCGTTCTCGTCGCCCGTGACGTCGAGTATGTCGTCGGCGATCTGGAAGGCGAGGCCCAGGTTTTCCGCGTAGGTTTCAATCGCCGCGAGCAGTTCCTTCGGCGCGCCGCCTATGAAGGCGCCGGCCTTCACCGCGGCGACGACCGGCGCGGCGGTCTTGTTCAGGTGAATGTAATCCAAGAGTCCGCCCGCGATCGAGCGGCCTACGGCCTCGATGTCGGCCGCCTGTCCCGCCACCATGCCCCTGCAGCCCGCGCCCTTCGATATCTCGTGGGAAGCGCGGATGCGCCGCTTCAGCTTGACGGGATCGTCGAAGTAGATGAGCATGTCCTTGTTCATGGTTTCGAAAGCCGCGGTCAAAAGGCCGTCCCCCGCCAGCACGGCCATCCCCTCTCCGTACACCTTGTGATTCGTCGGCAGACCGCGGCGCAGCTCGTCGTCGTCCATGCCCGGCAGGTCGTCGTGAATCAGCGAATAGGTGTGTATGTATTCGACGGCGCAGGCATAGGGCAGAGCTTCGCGCGCCTCGCCGCCCGCGAACTCGCATGCCGCCAGAAGCAGCACGGGGCGCACGCGCTTGCCGCCGCTCTTCAGGCTGTACCGCATGGCCTCGTACAGGGAACTGCTCTTCGGATCCACCTCGGGAAGAAAATCCAGGATGTGTTCCTCCACCAGAGCCTTGAATGCGATGTATTCTTCAAAATCCCGCATCGTTCTTTCCCTCCATCCCGCCGCGAAAGCGGCGCCGGAAAGGCGAGGACCGCAATCTCCCGCGACGGCGCAAAAGGCCGCCGCGCTCTACAGCGCGTCCCTGCCGTGGATTTCGATCTTCTGTTTCGCCTCTTTCAGCATCTCTTCGCAGCGATTGTAGAACGCCATGCCCTCTTCGAAGCTCTTGATGACGCTCTCCAGCGTCGTTCCTTCGCTCTTCAGCGACTCCACGGAGCCTTCGAGCCCCGCGAGCGCCTCTTCGAAAGAAAGCGCGGCTTCCGCCTTTCCCGCAGACGCCCCGGCCTTTTCCTTTCCGCTCTTGCGGACATTTTTTTCCGTCATGTCACACCACCTCCAATGCAAGATCGCCGTCCGCGAGGCGCGCGCTGACCGCGTCGCCCCTGCGCGCGTCCGAAACCGACGCGATGACGGCGCCGTCCGCCGCCGTCAGCACGGCGTAGCCCCGCCCCAAAACGGCGGCGGGATCCAGCGAGGCGAGCGCCGCGCCGCAGGCCGCCGCGTGCGTTTCCCGTTCCGAAAGCGCACGCTCCGCAAGGCGCGAGAGCTCCGCCCGCGCGTCCGCCGCGCGGCGGGAGGCTTCGCCTGCGGCGCGCTCCAGGGCCGCGTGAAGCTCCGCGCGTCCGCCGCTCTTCACGCGGAGCGCCATGTGCGAAAGCCGCCGCAGCGCGAAATCCGACAGCGCGGCCCGGCAATCCGCGATCAGAGCGCGCAAAGCCGCCGTGTCCGGCACGGCGGCCTGCGCCGCCGCCGTCGGCGTTTCCGCGCGCCTGTCGGCCACGAAATCCGCTATCGTGAAATCCGTTTCGTGTCCCACGGCCGATATGACCGGGATCGCGGAGGCGAATATGGCGCGCGCGACGCATTCCGCATTGAAAGCCTCGAGGTCCTCCGCCGCGCCGCCGCCCCGGCCCACGATCATGCAATCCGTTTCCGGGAAGCGCTCATTCAGCGCGGCGACGGCCGCCGCGATCTCCTCCGCGGCGCCTTCCCCCTGCACCCTGACCGGGTACACGAGCACATCGACGCAGTCGTTGCGGCTGCGGAGGATCTTCAATATATCCTGCACGGCGGCCCCCGTCGCCGACGTGACGACGGCCAGCTTTCGCGGAAAGAACGGGAGGGCGCGCTTGTGCTTCTCGTCGAAGAGTCCCTCCCGCGCGAGCTTCTCCTTGAGCGCGTCGAAGGCGATCGCCGAGGCGCCCCTGCCGCCGCTCACCGAAACGTCCGTGACGTTCAGCGAGTAATAGCCGCCCTTCTCGTAGACGGACACATAGCCCGAGGCCACGATCTCCATGCCGTTTGCGAGCGCGCGCGAAACGCCCGGCGCGCCCGCCGGCAGGAAGCAGGAAAGCCCCGACGACGCATCCTTCAGCGTGAAATAGATGTGCCCCGAGCCGTGAAATTTCAGGTTTGATATCTCACCGACGACGGAAACCGCGCCGAGGACGGGATCCGACCGCAGCACGCGCTTGATGTATCCGTTCAGCTGCGATACCGTGACGGGTTTCATGGCCATAGTTTTTCCGCTCCCAGAAGCGCGATCCCGACGGCGTTGTCGCCCGAGAGCGCCGCGTCGCCGAAGATCGGTTTCGGCCCCGATTTTGCGGCCAAAACGCGCTTCCGCAGGCAGCTTGCGGCGGATACGCCGCCCGTGAACAGCACCTCGGAGGCACCGTGCGCGCGGGCCGCCGCCGCGCCTACGCCGAGCAGGCAGTCCGCGATGTTTCCGAAGATCGCGCACGACAGGTCCGCAGCCTCCGCGCCGTCCGCAATCGCGCGCAGACACTGCGTTTCCATGCCCGACAGATTGAAGAAGAGCCCGTCCGGGGCGATGCGTGCGAGGCGCGCACGGGGCTTTTGGGCCGCGTCCGACGCCGTCGCGAGTGCGTCCAGCGCCGCGCCGGCCGGAAAATCCATGCCGAGCGCCACGCCCGCGCGGTCCAGGAGCTGTCCGAAGGATATATCCTTGCTGCCTCCCACGATCGTGAGCCGCGCGCCGCCGTCCTCCGCGAGCAGAAGCTCGGTCGTGCCGCCGGAGATATGCCAAGCGAGGAAGCGCCCGCCCGCAGGCCTTCCCGTCCCGCAGAGCGCGGCCCGTATATGCCCCTCCTGATGGGAAAAACAAAAAAGCGGCGCGTCCAGAGCGTCTGCGAGCAACTCCGCGAAACGCAGACCGGCGCGGAACACGGGCATATAGGAACCGGCTGCGGGGCGGGGCCGCTCGCTGACGGCCACGGCGCCGATGCGCGCGCGCCTTGCGCGAAGGAGCGGGCGCGCGAGGGCGGGGAGCTTGTCAACGTGCCGGAAAAAGGCTTCGGACTGCCGCATTCCCCGCGCCCCGTTCTTCACGGGAAGCTGTTCTCTCACGTCGGCCACGACGCCGCGCGCGGCGTCCGCGAGGGCGACGGAGCTCGTGTAATTGCTCGTATCCATGCCGAAAACGAGGTCCCTGCCATCGTTCAAAGCAACATCCTTTCCTTCTCCTTGCCGCGGATGAGCTTTCCCAGTATGCCGTTGACGAAGCGCGCGGACTCGTCCCCGCCGTACACCTTCGCCAGTTCCACGGCCTCGTTCGCGGCAACGGAATCGGGGATATCCTCCATGTGGAAGATCTCGGCTGCGGCGATGCGCAGGATGCTGAGGTCCACCTTGTCCATGCGCGAAACCTTCCAGTTCTCGCTGCCGAGCTCGATCCTCGCGTCCAGCGCATCCCGGTTGTCGCGCACCAGCGCGTGCGCGCGGTACACATAGGAGAGCTGCGCCCTGTCCTCGAAGAAACGCTCGATGAAGCAATCCCGCGCGCTTTCGCCGAAATCGTTTTGAAATTCCATCTGAAACAGCATCTGCATCAGCAGCGCGCGCGCTTTCGCGCGCTTATTGCCGCGCATCGACATGGCCCCCGCCCTTCTCGGCCGGCAGGTGCACCCCCTGCACGATCACGTTCACGGCCTTGACGGCCGCGTCCGTCATCTCTTCGAGCTCGTTCTTGACCCGCCTTTGCAGATCCCAGGCAATCTCCGGTATCTTCACGCCGTAATCGACGATGATCTGTATGTCGATGACCACGCCGTCCGCCTCGTTCGAAATCTTGATTCCCTTGAACTTCAATTCCTTGCCGAGGAGATTCTGCGACAGAGCGTCCTGAAAGCCGCCGAAGAGCTCGTGCACCCCCTGTGTGCGCGAAACGGCTTCCCGCACGCAGACGGCGATGACCTCTTCCGCTATCGTAATGCTTCCGTAATCGTCGGGATTGGTTTTGTCAGGCATCGTTTTCCTCGGATTCGCCGTCCCCGCTCTCTTCGCCTCTCTGCGGAACGGTGAGCAATATCTTGTCTATTCTGCGGTCCTTCACCGATTCGACCTTGAACACGAAGCCCTCCGCCTCGACGACGTATTCCTTTGCGTCGCCTTCTTCCGGTATCTCGCCTATGCGGTCGACGATGAAGCCGCCGATCGTTTCGTGCTCGTTCGATTCTATGTTCAGCGAAAAAGCCTCGTTCAGATCGTCTATGTAATAGCCGCCGTCGAGCAGCCAGGTGTTCTCCCCCGCGCTTTCGAGCTTGGGTTCGCTGTCGTCGTATTCGTCGTCGATGTTGCCCATGATCTCCTCGATCATGTCCTCGATCGTCACGATGCCGGAAAAGCCGCCGTATTCGTCGATCAGCAACGCGACGTGCGTCTTTGTGCGCTGCATGTCGCGGAAGAGCTCGTCTATGTTCTTGCTCTCCGGGACAAAATAGGGCTTTTGCAGGATCTTCCGGATGTGGACCTTGTCGAAGCCGTACTGCCGCGCCTTGATGATGAAGTCCTTCATGTAGAGCACGCCGATCACGTCGTCCACATCCTTGTCGTAGACGGGTATGCGCGAGAAGCGTTCCGCGAGAAGCTCGTCCAGATAACCCGAGAGCGGCTCGTTGATGTTGATCATGTACACGTCGGTGCGCGGTGTCATGATCTCGTAGGCGAGCTTGTCGTCGAACTCGAAGATGCTCGTGATCATATCTTTGCCGGCTTCGTTGATCAGACCCGTTTCTTGGCCGACCTCGAGCAGCGATTTGATCTCCTCCTCGGAATACTGCTCCTCAAGGCCCGCGCTTTCCCTGCCCGATATCCGAAGCAACAGGTTCACGGACTTGGAAAGCAGCCACACGAAGGGCGCGGCGAGCTTGGACACCAGCAGGATGGGCCGCGCCACGAACAGCGAGAAGCGTTCGGCGGACTGCATGGCCATGCGCTTGGGGTACAGCTCCCCGAACACGAGGTTGAAGTACGACAGCACGAGCGTGATCAGCACCACGGCCACCTGATAGCCGTAGGGAACGCCCCAGGCGCGCAG
>JAISNR010000234.1 GCA_031276135.1 Eubacteriales Family XIII. Incertae Sedis bacterium
CATCCGACGATGTTCGCGCCCGACGGCGTGAACGTCAAATACGCCGCCGAGATCAAAAAACACGTCAAGACGCCCGTCGCGACGGTGGGCGCGCTGTGCGATCCCGCGCAGCTCGAGGAGATTTTGGCCGCGGGCCAAGCGGATGTGGTGGCCCTGGGCCGGCAGACGCTGGCAGACCCATTTTTTCCCATAAAGGCGCGCACGGGCCGCGAGGACGAGATCAACCAATGCCTGCGCTGCATGACCTGCTTCTCCGTCAACACGCTGAGCGGCGTGTTCTACTGCGCGACGAATCCCGTGATCGGCCGCGAGCGCGACGCGATGTACGCCGCGCCGGCGCGGGAGAGGAAGAAGGTGCTCGTCGCGGGCGGCGGCGTCGCCGGCATGCAGGCCGCGCTTACCGCCTGCGAACGCGGGCACGCGGTCACCCTCTGCGAGAAGACCGGCAGATTGGGCGGCGTCCTGCTCTGCGAGGAACACATCCCCTTCAAACAAAAGCTGGATCTGTACCTGAAACGGCAGGCCCTGCGCATTTCGCGCGCGCCCATCGAATTGAAATTGAACACGGAGGTGACGCCCGATTTCGCGCGCGCCCTCGCGCCGGACGTGATCATCGCCGCGCTGGGCGCGCGGCCCGTCGTCCCCGCGATCAAGGGCATGGACGGCGGCAACGTCGTCATGGCGGAGGACGTGTACCGCGATCCGCAGAGGGCGGGCGGGAACGCCCTCATCATGGGGGGCGGCCTCGTCGGCCTTGAGCTGGGCATATTCCTCGCGCAGGGCGGGCGCGCCGTGACCATCGTCGAGATGCTGCCCGAAACCATCGCGACGCGGGAGGAACGCCCCGTTTCCGAACGCATCGCCGGCGCGCTCGCGCTCGAAAGCGGAACGAACATCGTGCACGGCGTCGCGCTGGCGCAGGAGCTCAAGAAGCTTCCGAACCTGCGCATCCTCACCTCCGCGCGGGTGCTGGAGATCGACGGAACGGGCTGCACCGTCGAGGACGCCGCAGGCGCGCGGAGGCTCGAAGCCGACACGGTGATCTGCGCCGTCGGGCAGCGTCCGCTGCGGGAGGAAGGCGTCGCCCTGCACGACTGCGCGCCCGAATTCCATCAGATCGGCGATTGCGTCGCCGCGCGGAACATCCTCGCCGCGACGCAGGCGGCCTATCAGGTCGCGCGCGACATCGGCCTGTGAGTTTCTTTGCGCGCCGATCGCGCAACAGCCGGTCCGCGTTTTTCTTTTGTTTTATGTGCGAAAACAGATGAAAAAACGACAAAAACGTGGTATGATATCCAAGGTGTCGGAATGTTCGCGCGAATGCGACAGACAAAAGGATATCTTGCTATGAAGGCGAAGAGTGTAACCACCAAATTTCTTGCAATCGCGATTCTTGCCGTGGTCGTGTTGGCCGCCGGCCTTGTCTTTGTAATGACCTATTTCATGAATTCCCTTACGGATACGCTCCTGATCAACCTGCTGCGGCCCATGGCCGAAACGGGCGCGCGAAGCGTGGAGGCACAGCTTGGCGCACCGCTGGAAAGCCTCTCCTTTGCGGCGGACGCCGCCGCGCTCACATCGCCCGCCGCGACGCGGGAGGAGAAGGCGGCCTACCTCGCGTCCGTGCGCGCGGAGCGCGGTTTCGATTGGCTCGGTCTGTACGGGGCGGACGGCGCTCTGCTTGCGGGCAGCGGGGACTGCCCCGCGAGCGTGGCGGGTCGGTCGATCCGCGCGATGCTCGGCGAAACCGAGGGTCCCGCAGTCGAGGACACGCGCATCAATTCCGCCGGCGACGCGCTCGAAATAGCCATGGGCGCATCCGTCGGGCGCGGCGCGCCCGGCGGCGCGGAAACGCCGGCGGGACGCGCGCAACTCTGCCTCGTCGGCGCTTACCCCTACGACGCGCTCGGCGACATGCTGCGCGGCATCGATGCAACGCAAAACGGCGCGGCTTTCATCGTCGCGCGGGATGGGCGTCTGGTGGCGCATGCGGATGCGGGCAGGATATACGGCGGGGAATCCGTCGCGGACCTCCTCGGCGCCGATAAGGATGTGCACGCGCTGTTTTTGGATCCGCGCGAGGCGAACGCGGCCGGCATGGGCGCCGAAGTGGGCGCGGCTTTCGTCGGTTGCGCGCCGATACGCGGAACGGAGTGGTCGTTCGGCATACTGGCGCCCCGCGCCGATTTCGCCGCCTCCGTGCGCCGGGCCGTGCTGATCGGCGTCGTCCTCACGGTCATCTTGCTCGCCGTGTTCACGACCGTGTTCATCGTGCTCATCCGGCGGATATTGACCGCGCCGCTGTACGTGATTGCGGGCAGCGCGCAGAGGCTGGCCAAGGGGGAGTTCGGGAACGGCCTGCCGGAAAAGTTCGCGGAACGGAACGACGAGATCGGCAGACTCGGCGGCGCCTTTGCCACCATGTCGGATTCGATTCGCGGCGTCATAGAGGATATCGAGCGCCTGACGGATGCCGTGCGCGCCGGCATGCTGAACGATCGGGCGGACGCTGCGGCGCGGCGCGGCGACTACAATCGCATCCTCTCGGGCATCAACGCGATGCTCGACGGGATATGCGCCCATTTGGACGCCATTCCGGACGCCTTGGCGCTGCTGGACGAATCGCAGCGCTTCCTCTGCATGAACGCCGGCATGCGGGAGGTCCTCGCGCGCCACGGGCTTCTCGCGGCCGGCGACCGCGCGCTGCGCGCGCTCTTGGCCCCCGGCGAAGGTGAAACGCCGGATCTGCGGGCGATGCGCCTCTTCGGGCCCGAGGGGACGGCCGGCGATGTCTGGGGCACGGACGTGCGGATGCGCGATGCGGGCGGCGGGGAACGCGATTACGCACTGATGCTGCGGCGCGCCGACGACGCGCGCGTCTGCGTCATGCTGATCCTGCACGATGTGACCATGCTGACCAAGGCCAAGGTGGACGCGGAGGCGGCCAGCAAGGCCAAGAGCGAGTTCCTGTCCCGCATGAGCCATGAGATGCGCACACCCATGAACGCCATCATCGGCATGACCGCGATCGGGAAGGCCGCAGAGGACATCGCGCGCAAGGAATACTGCCTCGACAAGATCAACGAGGCCTCCGGGCACCTGCTCGGCGTGATCAACGACATACTCGACATGTCCAAGATCGAGGCGAACAAGTTCGAATTGTCGTACACGGCCTTTAACTTCGAAAGAATGCTCCGTCGCGTCGTCAACGTCGTCCGGTTTCGCGCCGAAGAGAGGAAGCAGAAGCTGTCTGCGGACATCGATGCGCGCATCCCGAGACGTATCGTTTCGGATGAACAGCGGCTCGCGCAGGTGATCACGAACCTGCTGTCGAACGCTGTCAAGTTTACGCCCGAGGGAGGCACCGTCGCGCTGGCCGCCGTGAACGCCGGCGAGGCGGACGGGCTCGTCACGCTGCGGATCTCCGTCAAGGACACGGGCATCGGTATATCCCCGGAACAGCAGCGGCGCCTGTTCACGGCCTTCGAGCAGGCGGACGGCGGCATTTCGCGCACATTCGGCGGCACGGGGCTCGGCCTTTCCATTTCGAAGAGCATCGTGGATATGATGGGCGGGCAAATCCGCGTGGATTCCGCGTTGGACGAGGGTGCGACGTTCACCCTCGATCTTCGCGTGCGCGGCGCGGCGGACGAGGCGGACGCATGTGCGGCGGATGCGGGCGAAACGGAAGCCGGGATCTCCGACGACGGCATTCTGCGGGGCAAGCGCATCCTGATCGCCGAGGATGTGGAGATCAACCGCGAGATCGTGGGGGCTCTGGTCGAGCACACGGGCGTCGAGATCGATTTCGCCTTCGACGGCGAGGAAGCCGTCCGGAAATTCACCGCCGCCCCCGCAGACTGTGATTTGATCCTGATGGACATCCACATGCCCAAGATGGACGGCTACGAGGCCGCCCGCAGGATCCGCGCGTCCGGCTCGCCCCGCGCGGCGGAAACGCCGATCGTGGCCATGACCGCGAACGTATTTCGCGAGGACGTTGAAAAATGCCTTGCCGCAGGCATGAACGATCACATCGGCAAGCCGATCGACGCCGATGCGCTGATTGCGAAGCTGAAGCACTATCTGCTTTAGGACCTTTTGATAGCAAATCGGCGGGAGGAGAGAGCATTTGATTACGATCGAAGAGATGGAGGAGATGCTCGACGAGCTGGCGGCCGAGCTTCCGGAACAGTTTTACAGGGAATTGAACGGCGGCATTCTGCTGCTGCCCGAGGCGCGGCTCAGCCCGGAGGCCCTCGACAACGATCTGTACACGCTCGGCGAATACCATTACAGCTACAGCATGGGGCGCTACATCACCATCTATTACGGCTCCTTCAAAGCCCTGTTCGGCCACCTTCCGCCGGAGGAGCTCAAGGCGGAGCTGCGCGGCACCCTGCGCCACGAGTTCACGCACCATCTGGAATCGCTGGCGGGCGAAAAGGACCTCGAGATCGAGGACGAACGGCAACTGGCGCAGTACCGCTACCGCGCGAAGATCAGGCGGCGGCTGCGCGCGCGGAGAGAGGATCGGTAACGGGAAGCGAAAGCCGTGAAGCCCGTTGTCCGCGCGTTTATTCCTCCAAACCGTCCCGTTTGCCGAACACGGTCAAGAACAGGTTGAACACGAGCGCGATGAGCGCCGTGACGATGACCATGAGAAAGGATGTAAGATATTCCCCGCCGGCCTGTTCCTGCAGCTTGCCGGAAAGCAAGGGGCCCACGATGCCCGCCACCGTGAGGGACAGGATCGCCGTGCCGAGGATGACCTGATAATGCTTCGCTCCGTAAAAGTTGTGGATCACCGCCGAGAGCAAGGCCGGCGTGCCGCCGTAGGCGATGCCGATCAGCGGAAACCCGATGTAGATGAACACGGCGTTTTCCGTCAGGGCGCCGAGCAGAAGAAAAATCCCGCCCAAAAGCATGACGACCGTGTTGACGGCCATCGCTTTTTTGCGCCCGACGACATCGAAAAACATGCCGATGACCGGGCGACCCACTCCGTTAAACAGCGGAACGATGAGCCCGAGGACGGCGAGCAAGCCGTAACGGACCGCGATGGGCGCCGCGCTGTTGATGACCAGCAGACCGCCGATGCACATGAACACATTCCACAGGCACAGAATCCAAAATGTGGGCTTCGCCACGGCCTCTCCCAACGTAAAATCCCGGGAAGGCCGTCCCGTCCCGCTCCGTTCGTTCCCGGGCTCCCCCTGTGCCGCCGGGGGCGCGGAGGGGCTGTCCGGGAGCTTGACGAAAAGCGATCCGACGAACAGGACCGTCGCCAAAAGGATTCCGAGAACGAAAAACACGTTCACAATGCCGATATACCGCTCGATCGCATTGACGAGGCTGCCCAAGGCAAGACCTCCGATGCCGAAGCCAAGCAGGAGAACGCCCGACACCATACCCGCTCTGCCGGGAAACCAGCGCGTGATCACACCCAGCAATGTATTGTAGGACAGCCCGACGCCGCCGCCGCCGAATACCCCGTAAAAAACATACAGCACCCACAGGCTTCTGCCCGGCGCCGAGGCGTCCAAGAGCAAGGGGATCGACAGGAAGCCGACGAGGATGAGCGCCGCCGAAATCCGGATGACCGTCCGATGCCGTACCCTTGCGACCAATTTGCCCGCGACGAGCCCGCCGATGCAGAAGAACAGGATCGAGATCGTAAACGTCATGGAGATTTGCGTCGCCGTCCAGCTCGCATAGATCGCCGCAAGCGGGGCGCGAAAGATCGACCACGCGTAGATCAGGCCGAGAAAGAGCAGCATGCAGGTCCCCGCCGCAAGATATGCGATGCGTCTGTGATCGTTCAAATCCCTTTTCCTGTCGCTTCCGCTCATTCTTTTCCCTTTTCTCCGCAACGGCGCAAAACGGGCGCCCTCATTGTTCGAACACAAACGCGCAAACGCGGCGCATCAATTCCGGTATGCGCTCGCACAGATCAAAGCGCGACACGCGCTCCGTGCATTGATGGAAATCTTTTCCATAAGGGCCGAACAGGACGGCGGGCACGTTCAGCCGTCTGATGGCGGAAAAATCTATATTGTACAGCTCGCCCCAGAGCGGCGTGTTTTCGCTGTACACATCTTCTCCCGCGAACGCGGAATCCACCGCGCAATAGCTGCAATCGCTCAGACCGACGCTGTAATATTCCTTGACCATATCGATGCCGTACAGCTCCCTCGAATCCGATCGAAGCCGTTCAAAGCAGCGCACGGCCTCCCGTTCCCGCCCCGGGAGTCTTTCGCTCAGCATCGGCGGATACAAGGGCGGCGCAAAGCCGATCACGGCGCAGGGCGATGTGATGCGCGCGAAGGACAACAGCTCCCGCATGGCCAGAATCGTGGCCTGCGGATAATTCAGCGCCTTCGCCTGCAGTTTTTTTGCGATGTCGCCGTAAAGCGCTTCGTAAAAAGGGGGAAAGCCGGCCGCGTCCTCTTGTGCGCATTTCGCCTTCAATTCGCTGAATGAAAAAACCCGGGGCCGCATGTGAAAATCCCGAATTTCGAAAGCGCTCTTCGCCCGGTAATCCTCGTAATGCCCGCGCATCTCGGAGAGATAATCCGCAAACGCCGTGCGCGCGATCGCGCAAAGCCTCTCCAGTATTTGGCCGGGCGTGGTGTAAAAGCCCAGCGCGCTGAGATAGCCGGCGGCCTGCAGGGGCACCGAGGCATCGTAGATTTCCTTCATGTCCTTGAAGAAAGCCCAGGTGGGCGGCGGCGCCGCCTCTCCTTCGTACACATCGATGCATTCTGCGGACAGCTCGGTGGCGAAGAAGATCTTCGCGAGCACGCCGATCGGATTCAGGCCGTCAAAGCAGGAACGGATGTGCGCCTTCTTACCCTGTACGAGGATCACGGGCAGACATTTTCCGCCCGTGCCGACGGAAAGCACCTGCGCCCCGTCCGCGCGGCGCGACGGTTCCGCGTCGATCAGCAGTCGATACAGGAGGGCATGGCGCCGCCGCAGCTCCAGAAGGAGCTCCACCGCGCTTCGCATGCCGACCGAATAGGATTCCTCGTCCGGAACGGCCAGAAACAAAAGGCTTCCTTCGCCCGGGTTTGACGCGTATTCCCGCAGATGCTCCATGCAAACGGCGAGGCCCGCTTTCATGTCTGCGGCGCCGCGTCCGAAGATCCATTCCCCCGATTCGATGTCCCGCTTGCTTTCTTCATCTATGTCGAGCAGGCGCAATCGATCCGGCAGCCTTTCGATGTCGAACGCGTATGCGCGCGCCGGCCCGTAATCCTCCGAATCCACGACGTCGTAATGTCCGGTCAGGATCACGGTCTTATCCGTTTTGCCGCGCACCAGACCGTAGACGAGCGCGCGTTTGAACGGATCCGCCGGGATTTCGCGTTTGCCGAACAGCTCCGGATTCTTTTTAAAATAAGGTATTTTTTCCAAGAAGTTATAAATGTATTCGGCCGCCTCCCGCTCGCGTTCGCTGCTCGTCAGGCTGTCGATCGAAACGAGATCTTTCAGCAGTTCCAAGATGCGTTCGTTCATGCGCTTTGACCGCCGTCCGCCGCGAACGGCTTATAATCGAAATCGAAACCGAAGCTCCTCGGGCTGAAGTGCGCCAAAGCCGCGTCGCTTCGGTAGGCTTCTCTCGCAGGCACGACGATGACGCCCACATCCGCATGCGGCGCGAGCCTCGTGTTCAGGATCGGATTGCCGCTTTCGGCCTCCGTGACGATGATCAGATCGGGGCTTGCGGCCAAGACCCGCTCATTCTCCCACAGGATGTGATTCTCGTTTTTGAACCATATCTTGTAGTTGCGATCCGCGGATTCGCCGGCGCTCTCGATCAGATAGCTTCCCCAATAATATCCGTCCCGGTCCTCGGCGGCGAGGGACGAAATCCTGCCCTTGCAGACAAGGCTGCCCCCGGCCGCTTTTGCTCCGGCCAAGCAGGGGTCGCCGCCCGCTTCCCGCGCCAAGCGAATGCTTCTTCCGACCTCCAGAGATTGCGACAGGGTGTTCGGCACGAGGATCTTTTTCAGATCGCTGCCCGGCATGAGATAGGCGGCTTCCGCCATTTCACCGTAGGCCGCCTCGCTCAATTTCTTGCCGATGCGTTCGGCGGCGGGGTAATTGAACGCGTATGTCGTGATGTTTGCATTCCCCCACGCGTCAAAGTAGGCGGCCGGCAGGAAATCGAGCCCCTTGACGGCGGCCAAGCCGTTCGTCATTTCCGGAACGGCCCTGCCGACCGGGTCCGCGTCCAAGACCGGCAATCCCATTTCGTAGGCGGCGGCCATGCAACACGCCGAATTCGATCCCCCCAACTCCGCCATCATCAGGCCGGATATCTTTTTCCCGCTGTGGGCTTCCAGATTGCGCACGGCGTTCACAAGCATTTCGAGCGGCGTGTACCTCCTCTCCGCAAATCCGTTTTGTTGCATTTCTTCCAAAACCTGCGGGCTCTTGGGCGCGATGCTGCCCATGAAAAACGGAATGCAATAAAAGGCGTCGTCATCGATCGCGCCGATCTCGGTCAAGGTCAGCGAACGTCCTTTCGCACGGACGGCGTTCAGGGCCGTGCGGCCGACCTCCGGGTTTCCGCCGCCGCCCGTGCCGAAAAACGTACAGCCGGTTAAAAAATCATCGATGTCTTGGGCCGTTTTCAGTTCAATCTGTCCCATGTATTTCTCCTTTGCAGCTTTGATTGAGGTTTTCATCAATAACCGGTCTTTCGGCTTGCAAAATGGCATCTCACCAAATGATCCTCCGCGACCGAAACCATGCGCGGATCCTCGCTGCGGCAGATCTCCTCGGCCAAGGGGCAGCGCGTGTGAAAGCCGCAGCCTTGCGGAATGTTGACAGGACTGGGGATTTCGCCTTGGGATTGTATCTTTTTCGGCTTGTACCGCAGCTCGGCCTCGCTTACCACGGGAATGGAGGAAAGCAGCATCAGGGTGTAGGGGTGCCGCGGATTCTCAAAGAAGTATTGCGTGGGCGCGATCTCCGCGATCTTTCCCAGATACATGATCGCGACCCGGTTCGCGACGTTGCGCATCAGGCTGAGATCGTGCGTGATGAACAGATAGGAGAGCGCCAGTTCCCTTTGCAGGCGCATCAGCGTATGGATGATCTTGGCCTGCACCGAAACGTCCAAGGCGCTGGTCGGTTCATCCAGGACGATCATCCTCGGGCGCACCGCAAGCGCGCGCGCGATTGCGACCAGCTGTTTTTCGCCGCCGCCCAGGACCGAAGGGTAGGCGTACATGTATTCGCGCGGCAACTCTACCATGTCCATCAGGCCGGCGATCTCCGATTCCATCGCGTCCGCAGGGCAGATTTTGTGAATCCGCAGGGGCAATTCCAATATCTTGTAAATGGATCGCTGCGGATTCAGGGATGTGCCCGGGTCCTGAAACACGATCTGCATTTCTTTTTTTATGCTCAGCGGCCGCTTCTTCAAGGGCATGTTGATGTCCTTTCCGAGGAACGACATTTGGCCGTCCGTGATCGCGTGGATGCCCAGGACATTGTAAGCGGTCGTGCTCTTCCCCGAGCCGGATTCGCCCACCAAGCCCAGGGTTTCGCCCGCTTTAAGCGAAAAATCGATGCCGTCCACGGCTTTCACAAAGAGCTTTTTTTCGCCGCGTCCGCCGATCGGGAAGTACTTCTTCAGTCCTGTCACGGACAAAATCGTTTCATTCATAATCGCATCATCTCAAAAGAAGCCGCTTCACCGACCGTCCCGATAGAGAAAACAGGCCACGGAATGGTCCTCTTCAACTTCTGACATACCGGGCATTTTTTCTCTGCAAATCGCGGACGCGTGCCGGCAGCGGGGTTCGAATCGGCAGCCGGGCGGCGGGCTGAAATAGTTCGGCACGCGGCCCGCGATCCCGCCCGCGATGCCCCCGCCGCTGAGCTTGGGGATGCAGTCCATAAGGGCCTGCGTATAGGGATGCAGGCTCTTTTTGAAAATCCGGTCGGCCGGCGCGCTTTCGATCATGTTGCCGGCGTACATCACATAGATCCGATCCGCGACCTCCCGCGCGACTCCCAGCGAATGCGTGATGAGGATGAGCGCGCTGCCCTTGTCCTCCACGCGCCCGCGGATCGTTTTGAGGACCTGATCCTGGATCGTCACGTCCAGATTCGTCGTGGGTTCGTCCGCGATGATCAAATCGCGCGGCGTCGCCAAAGCCATGGCGATGCAGATTCTCTGGCGCATCCCGCCGCTGAGCTGAAAGGGGTAGTTCTCCATGATCCGTTCGGGGTCCGGCAACGAGGTTTCCGCCAGCGCATTCATCGCCATTCTCCTGCGCGCTTCCTTATTGTTCGCCCCGTCCGCGCCCGAATAGCGGATCACCTCCCGCAGCTGCGCCCCGATTGTGAAAACCGGATTCAGCGACGCGATCGGATCTTGGAAGATCATCGAGATTCCGCCCGAACGCAGATCGCGCAATTCCTTTTTCCCCATTTTCAGCTCATCGACGCCTCTGAAGAGGATTTCCCCGCCGTCGATGCGGGCCTGAGAAGCGAGGATTTGGGCGATCGCGTTGACGGTCGTCGTCTTGCCGCAGCCCGTTTCTCCGACGATGCTGATCTTCTCTCCGCGCCGCACGTGCAGGCTCACGCCGTTCAGCACCTTGGCATAGCCCTTGAACGTGCGGAAGGACACGAAAAGATCCTTGACCTCGACCGCATATCGGGGATCAGCGTTTGCCTTCATCGCGTTTACTCCACATTGGACAGCATGTCCTTCACGCCGTCGCCCGCCAGATTGAAACCGAGTACGATCATCATGATCGCCGAGGCCGGAAAGACGGACATCCACCATTGATCCGGGAGATAGTTGATGCCGTCCGCGACCATCGCGCCCAGCGACGGAGTGGGGGCCTGTTCTCCCATGCCCACAAAGCTCAGGGTGGCGCCGAGGAGAATCGCCCAACCCATATCCAGGGTCATCTTCGTGAAAACGGGGGCCAGGCAGTTCGGCAGAATCTCCCTGAACAGAATGTGCGCGTAGCCGGCGCCGAGGATTTCGGCGGAGCGGACATAGGTTTCGTTTCGGATCGAAACCACGATGCCGAACAGCATTCGCGTATAATACGGCCACCAGCAGACGCAGACCGCCAGCATCGCGTTTCGCAGGCTCGGCTCCATGATCGACGAAACGCAAAGCACCAGGATCAACGCGGGCAAGGCGAGAAAAACGTCGGCAAGGCGCATGATGAACGTCGAGACGCCCCGGTTGTTCCAATATCCGGCAACAAGTCCCAATACGCCGCCGATCGGCACGACGACCGCCAGCACGCCGACCCCCATCGTCAGAGCGCCGCGAAAGGCGAACAGGATCCGGCTGAGGATGTCGCGTCCGATCGTATCCGTTCCCAGCGGATGCGAGAACGAAGGCGGCGCGCTCGCCTCCGCGAAATTGACGACCGCGCCGACGTGCTCCGGATAAGGCGACAGCCATTTCTGAAAGACGGCGACGAAGATCACCGCGCAGATGATGACCAGGCCGGCGACGGAGAGCTTGCTCAGGGAAAACTTATACCACGCGCGCCGCACGTTTTCAAAGCGTTTTTTGCGGGGAAGCGCGGCGGCGCCTTCGCCCGCATGCGGGGTCCCGTTCATGCCTCACCTCTCGCCGCCAGTCTGACGCGCGGATCCAACACGGAAATGATGATGTCCGTCACAAAATTCATGACGATGAAGATCACGCCGAATACCATCACCACAGCCGAAACCGCAAAGACATCCTTGTTCAGCATGGCCTGCAGACAGTAGCGCGAGAGCCCCGGATAATTGAAAATCTGTTCGACGAGAAAGGCCCCGGCAAACGCGCCCGCGATGTCGAGGGCCATGACCGAAATCGTGGAGTTGAGCGACGGTCTGAGCAGATACTTGAACAATATCTTGTTCTCCGGTATGCCGTAAGCGCGTTCGGCGGACGCGTAGGGCTTCATCATGTTTTCCGTCATGCTCGTCCGCGTGATGCGCGCGGCCTGGCTGATGCCCCCGAACGAAAGAACGACGGCGGGCATCAGGATGTGCTTCAGCGCGTCAAACGCGCCGGCCGTGTTCCCCGCCAGCAAATAATCCAGAATGTACATGCCCGTGACATGCGCGGGTTCCGTCAGGCCCGGGCCGATCCTGCCGCTCGACGGCAAGATCGGGATCAGATACGCGAACAGCAGCATGACCAAGACCGCCCAAAAGAAAGCCGGCGCCACGACCCCGAAGTACGAGAAGATCCGTATGATCGCGTCGGGCCATTTTCCCGAATATTTCGCGGACAGCACGCCGAGGACGATCCCGAAGAACGCGGTGAAAACGGCGGACAGCAGGACCAATTCCATCGTGGCGGGAAGGTAGATGCGGATGTCGTCCAAAACGGGCCTCTTGGAAATGATCGATACGCCGAAATCCCCCTTGAAGATATCGCCGAGCCAGTAAAAATACTGCGTATAGATCGGATCCCGCAGGTGCATCTCTTCGCGCAGGGCCTCCACGGTCGCCTCCGGCGTGCGCGGTCCCAAGGCCATGCGGGCCACGTCGCCCGGCATCACCCTGGCGATGACGAAGATCAAGATCGACAATCCAAACAACACCAAGACATAGGTGAGGATGCGCTTCGCTATGCTGATTCCCATTCCGCCGTCAGCCCTTCTTTACATCAAAAACTATTCGGCGAGGCGGAAATCGCGGTAATAGGCCGTGTATCCCGTCGCGTAGATAAACGGTTCGCCCGTTTTGCTGATCTCGGCGGCCGGCCAGAGCACGACATGATCGGAATTGTACGCCATCGGGTGCGACAGATCCAGCCAGATCGTCGGGCAGAGTTCGACGATCTTCCGCGCGATCTCGGCATATTGCGCATCCCGCTCCGCGTCGCCGGGAATCGTGACCGCCGTTTCGATCATCTCATCGATCTCGGCGTCCCGGAGCCATTCCATTTGCTCCCAACTGCCGCAGGAATCCGAATGATACCGCGCCTTCAAGACGCTGCCCACATCCAGGGACGGCGGGGCAAAGACGACCATGGAAGCGTTCGGCGTCGTTTCAACGGTCTGCGCGTCCGTCATCATCGCCGCGAACGGCTTTCCCGTAATGTTCACCTTGACGCCGAGCTCCGACATGCCCGCCTGCACCAGCAGGGCGAATTTCTCCTGCCTGTCGCCGCCCTCCGTGCACCAGGTCAGCGCGATCGGCAGTTCTCCGGACAGCAGTTCCTCGCGATACGGCGATTGTTCCAGTTCCGCTTTCGCTTTCTCAAGGTTGCGGGAATACGGGAATTCGCTCGCGTCGAGCGCGGCCTTGAATCCGGAGGGGATCGGACCCGTCGCCGTCCTGCTCTTGGGATAGATGTTCGTGCCGAGGGTTTCGTAATCCATCGCGTAGGCCATCGCGCGGCGCAGGTGGATGTCGTCCGTCGGCGCGAGCTTCGTGTTGAGCATGAGGTTCAAATTCGTTCCCATGGCAAGCCGCACGACCGTCATGCCGTCCAACTCGTCCAGGGCGTCGTAGGTTTCCTGCGTTTCCGCGTCATAGGAGATGTCCACCTCGCCGCGCGACATCATCGTGCGGAGATTCGCGCCCGTTATGCCGCCGATCACTTTGGCCTGCTCCGGGGCTCCGTCCTCCCATCCGCCCCAATAATCGGCGTTGCGTTCCATAAGCAGGTATTCCTCCGTTTTCATTTCCTTCACCTTGTAAGGCCCGGAGCCGGCATCGTTCGTCGTCAGCCAGGCTTTTCCGTAATCGCCGAATTCGCCGTAGGTGCCGGAGGCGTCGATGTTTTCCATGACCGTTTTTTCATCCAGGATATAGAGCCGGATCACGGTGGAGTGGAAGGTGCCGGACGGTTTTTTCAGTTTGAACAGGACGGTGTGCTCGTCAACGGCCGCAACGGAATCGATCAGATCGACAAACAGATACGCGTAGCCCTCGCCGATCGTGAGCAGACGATCCATGCTGAATTTCACATCGGAGGCCGTCAACGGATTTCCGCTGTGGAAATAGACGTCGTCGCGCAGATGAAACGTGTATTCCGTGCTGTCGTCCGAAACCTCCCAATCCGTCGCGACAAACGGACTGACGGAGCCGTCCGTATTCGGGAAGGTGAGCGTATCGTAGAGATTCAGCATGGATACGGAATCGGCATAACCGCTCCCCACCGCGGGATCGATGTAACACGGCCAATTCACGCATTGCGTGATGCGTCCCGCGCCGACCGCAACCGTCTGTTCCGCATCGGCGCCGGCGCCCTCGGACTCGGACGCGGTGTTGTTTCCGCAACCCGCCGTCATCGCGAGCATCACGGCCAAAACGACGGAAACGGCATAACCTTTATGCTTTCCTTTCATGGTGGCAACCTCCCATCAAACATCTTCCTTTCGGCTCAAAAACGCGAATTTTCAGAATATGCTTACAAATATACCGGTTCGGCAAAACAAAGTCAACGGCTAATTGTATATGCTGATTTTTCCGGACGATCCGTCCACCTCGACCGTCGCGCCCGTTTCGATTTCCTCGATCGGATTCCTGTCCGGACGGTCGATCATCGGGATACCCCTTCCGTACAATTTTTGCGCGAGCAATCCGCCCGCCGCGGTAATCGTTTCGATGGAAATATTTATGATGGCGGCCGGCGCGCATCCCGTGCGCGCCAATTCCAGTATGATCGCGGCGCCGACCGTCGAGCCCCGCCCTTCGGGATAGACGAACACCTTGCCCTTCATGCTCTGCCCGTAGAGCGCATGCCGCTTGTCGATCACGATGCCCGTGGCGGGATTCACGCCTCCGAAGAAACCGAATGGCTCGGAGGTCACGAGCGCTTCTCCCTTTGCGACGCCTCCGATGACACCTCTTCCCCGAATGATTTTCATTTGCATCTCCGTTTCTGCTCTGCTCCGCGTCTGCGCAGGGCAGGCGCGGAAAGAGCGCAGACCGCTCTTCACAATTGAAAAACGGCGTCACATCGGCGCCAGGCCCGACACGGCCGCTTCCACGCATTCCGCGGCATCGGCGAAAATAATGTCCGTACCGCATTCCGCAGGCCCGTAATACGCGCATTTGCCCGAGTCGGTGATCATGCTCTTGAAACCCCACGGCGCGACCGGCGAAATGATCATGCAGGTTTCGGCGCGGAGGACCACGCCGGACGCTTCCAGAGATTGGCGAATGCCCATCTTTTCGATCAGCCGGATCGCATCCCTGTTCGCGTAGATCCAAAAAGCCGTCTGCGGATGCACCTTCCGGCCGTTCAACAGCTCGTGCACGCGCCGAATCTCGTGCACCGAGTAGTGCGGGCAGCCCAGCGCGACGAATTCCGCCCGTCCTCCGCTCGTCGTGCACATGCTCTGCCGCGTGCGCAGCAGATCCGCCTCGTTGACGACGCACGCATCCAAGGGCGCGCGGCCGCCGAAGGCCTCCTCTGCGGTGCGGGCCTCCGGCGTGACGCCCACGATGTGCAAGAGCGTCACGGAACCGGAAGCGGCCGCGGCGGCGCAGAGCGATTTCAGGTGGTCCGGCGACGGAGAGCCCCGCATTCCCTCCACCACGCCGATCCGGCTTCCGAGCTTCTTTCCGAGCCAATAACCCAAGGCGGGATATTCCCACGATTTCAAGTCGCGATCCACCTCCAGGCGAATCCGCACCTCGCCGCAGCGATTGCTCTGTATGTGCATGCCCGTTTCCGGCGTTTTGCCCAGAATGCCGCAGCAGATATCGACAATTGCCGTCTGGCGATTCGTCCGCGCTCCGAGCACGGTGTTGGCGAACGCCACCGCCGAGGATTCGGACCACGCGACGTTCTCCCCGTACTTGGGCATGTTGAAGCCGTAATACGGGGTGCAGGTCCACACCGGGATGACGCCCATCCGCATGACGGCGTCCTCCAGCCTTTTCTGCATCACCGCGTAGGCCTCCGGCGTCTTGGCGCCTCTCCAATCCTCCGCGTCCATCCCGTAGGGGTCGATCGTCGTGGGAACGGAGAATTTGCCGCCCATGTACGCGATCTTTTCCGCCGCCTCGACGCCGGCGTCAAACGCGCTTTTGTAGGCGTGCAACACCAAGTGCACGCTGTGGATCGGGATCAGCCGTTCCGCTTCGTTGATCTCTCCGATCTTGCTCAAAATTTCCATCGCCATCCGCGGCGCCTCGCCCTGCTCCCCGTTCAATAGGGCCTGTTCCTCTTTGCTCAGAATCATCGCTCTCCTCCTTCCTGCGGCGGAACCCTCTTAATGTCCGCCGACCTTTGCGTCCGCGGCGAACGCAACGCTGCGCGCGTGCAAGGCCATATGTCCTTTCTGTATGCCTTCTGCGGCCAAAGCGCGCAGGGCCGCGAAATTCTGAGCCAAGCCCACGGAGGCGATCACCTCGGCGAGCGCAGGGGCATTGTGCACATCCAGGAGCTTGATTGCGGCCTGCGCCGCCGGATGCGTTTTCGTCGCGCCGCCGACAATGCCGACCGCCATCGGCAATTCGATCGTCCCCGTCAAATCCCCGTCGCCCGTACTCTCCCACGCGGTCAGGGGCGCGTATTGCCCGAAGCGCGCGGCGTAGGAATGCGCGCCGGCCTCGATCGCCCTGGAATCGTTCCCCGTGGCCGTCACGATCGGGACAATGCCGTTCATGATCCCCTTGTTGTGCGTCGCGGCGCGAAACGGATCCGCGCAGGCAAACGCATATGCGGCCAATATGCCCTCCGCGACGTCGGCGCCTCCGAAGGTTTCTTTTTTGAAGATCGCGCGCGCCCGTGCGAGTCTGTGAATCGCAAGATTGGAAAGAATGCGCAAGCGGACCCTGCCCCCGGACAGCTTCTCCAATGCGGGCGCAACCGCTTCGGCCATCGTGTTCACGGCGTTCGCGCCCATCGCGTCCTTCGTGTCGACCAACAGGTGAACGATGAGCATCTTTCCCGCGATCGTATCCAAGACCCGCGCTTCCACATCCTTCACGCCGCCGCCGAGCTCCGCGAGAACCGGATCCGCGGCATCGCACAGCGCCATGAGCTCCTTCTTGTTCTCAAAGACGCGCATGCGCGCGGCATGCGGATCGCCGACGCCGGTGATCTGAATCTGTCCGATCATGACGGAGCCCGTATTGCTCGCGAAGAATCCGCCGCCCGCCCGCGCCATCTTCGCCGCGTTGCTCGCGGCGGCGACCACGGAGGGTTCTTCGATCGCCATCGGAATCAGATGATCTTTTCCGTTGATCAGGAAATTGAGCGCGATGCCCAACGGCAGCTGAAACGTGCCGACCGCGTTCTCGATCATATGATCCGCCGTATCGACGCGCAGCGCGCCCGGTTCGAAGAAGAGGCGCTTCTCGTCCTCCCCGAAACCCGCGAACGCGGCGACCTCCTGCAGCCGCTCCGCCGCCGTCAGCTTGTAAAACTCCGAAAAACGACTCGTTTTCATTGTGCTTGCGCCCCTTTCTCCCGTTCGGACAGATCATTCGTCCTGTGCAATTTTCATCCGCATCAATGCGGAAGCCATGGACTTCCCAAGCGTATCCAGACGGATCGACAACGTGGCGCCGCCGCCCAGCGCGTGTTGCAACACGAAGTTAAAACCTCCCAGAGATTCCACTTCATACCTGACAACGCTGCCTTTTACGATATCGCCGAAATGCTCCTTTACCCGTTCGGCGGTCAAAACCCGTTTCAAAAAATCATAGTCCGCCGGGTTGCGGGCAAAGACGCATATGTTGCTCGTATCCCCTTTGTCCCCGGATCGGGCGTGCGCCAATTCCTTCAAATAAATCTCCGCCATCACCGCACCTCCCGGATCTGCGAGGTCAATCGAATCGCCTCCCTCGGTATCAGGGTCGGCCACAGCCCGATCAGATCCCGGATCTGCGCACGCCCCCCGAAAAAACTCGCGCCCGGGGGACCGTTCAACTGCAAGGGCGCGATCTCCGGAATGATCTTCGCGGCCTCGCTCCTGTCGGTCGAACGGACCGCGATGCGCAGCACGACCTCATTCATATCTTCGAGCAGGCGCGGATTCATGTCCGCGACGCGCATGTGCAATGCGTTCAAACCCAAGAAGTCGATCCGCACGTCCTCGGCCAGAAAATCCTGTCGGCGCAGTTTTCGCATGATGATGTCCGCCGCGCAGACTGCCTTTTCATAGGCGTCCGGCCACGCATAGCTCAAATAGGTTTCGACCTTGTATCCCGCGTGATATCCGATGCACAGCTTCAGCGTATCCGGCCGCCGCTTTCCCCGAACGCCGGAAACCCGCACCCTGTTTTCCCCGATTTCGTCCAGCGTCACATGGCCGACGTCCGCGATCACATCCGGCGTGATATAATTGGCCGGATCGTGTATCTCGTACAGCAACTGCTCCTTTAAGGTCCGCTCGCTGATCAGCCCCCCGCAGTCCGGCGCTTTTGTGATCACGAGGCTGTCGCTTGAAAGCTCCGCGATGGGGAATCCGAGCCGATCCATGTCCGGAACGCTTCTCCAATCAAAATCAAAATTGCCGCCGGCCGCCTGCCCGCCGCATTCGAGCAGATGACCCGTGACGATGCCCCGCGCCAAATCGTCAAAATCCGTGTCCGCCCATCCGAATGCCTTCTTCAGCGGGGCGAGAAACAGCGCGGAATCCGTCGCCCTTCCGCAGACGACCACGTCGGCGCCCTCTTCGAGGCATTGTGCGATGGGCTCATGCCCGTAATAGACATTGACATTGAAAATGCTTTGGCTGATGTCGGAAAAGTCTTTGTCCGGATCATCCATGTTCTTGAAATCAAGACCGGCGGCGATCAGCTCGGGAAGCCTTTCCGTCAGATCATCCCCCAGCACATAGCCGACCCGCAGGTCTCGGATGCCCTGTTTCTTTGCCGATTCGCAGATCGCGTCCACGGCGCCCTTGACGTTCACGCCGCCCGCATTGGTGATGATTTGGATGTTCTTCTCGCGGGCTTCCTTTCCGAC
This sequence comes from Eubacteriales Family XIII. Incertae Sedis bacterium, assembly GCA_031276135.1. Lineage (GTDB taxonomy): Bacteria > Bacillota > Clostridia > Peptostreptococcales > Anaerovoracaceae > JAITLA01. Next base: position 18,926 of record JAISNR010000234.1, read on the forward strand.
GTGCTGAAAAAGCTCGATGAAATCCCGGGCATATCCGGCCTTCGGATTTTTGTTCTTCTGTTTTTGCAGGATCGACATGGTCAGTTCCGCCAAATAATCGCAGGCCATGCAGTCCAGCTCGCCGTTTCGAATCATATGGATCGCGGCGTCGTTGCTGTCGCCCCAAAAACCCTGGCCTCCGCCTATTCTGAAACGCTTCTTCGCCATACAGTCCTCCCTTGAAAAGATTGTTTCGACAAGAAACAGGCGCAAATTCCGTGCCACAAAGCCGGCATGCAGGCGCAAAGGCTTTCAAACCGGCTCTTTTGAACGGCGCGCGGCGCTCCGGAATCGCCGGATCGCGGGAGTTTGTTGCGGAGTGTCCTGCTTGGATATGGCGATATTGGCACATTTGTGCCAATATCGCCATTGTTTACAGATTGTACTTTTGGATTTTCCTGTAGAATGTCCGCCGGCTCATGTCCAGCATTTCCATGGCGCGGGTCTTGTTCCCGCCGCTCGCGTCGATCGCTCTGCGCATCATTTCGCTTTCAAAGGCGATCTTCGCCTCGCGAAGGCTTTCCTTTCCGCGCGCGGGCCGCAAGTCTTGGCCCGCGTCCGGGATCGGATTCGACAGCTCGCCCATATGCGGCGGCAGATGCCGCATTTCGAGCGCGCCGTCCGGACACAGAATCACGGCGTGTTCGATGCAGTTCTGCAATTCCCGCACGTTTCCGAGCCAATCGTATCTCTGAAAAAACGCCATCACCTCCGTTGAGAGGCGGATGGATTTCCCGTATTTTCGATTCATCCCTTCGAGGAAATGATTCGCCAGCAATCCGATGTCCTCGGGGCGATCCCGCAGCGGCGGCGCCTGTATCTCCACCAGGTTCAATCTGAAATACAAATCCCGGCGAAAAATCTTTTCGCGCACCATTTTTTCAAGCGGTTGGTTGGTGGCCGCGATCAGGCGGATGTCGATGGGGACGGCGTCCTCCCTGCCGATCTTTTCGATCTCGCCGCTCTCCAGCACGCGCAACAGCTTCGATTGCACCGCGTATGGCATATCGCCTATCTCGTCCAGAAACAGGGTACCGCCGTTCGCCAATTCAAACCGACCCGCTTTCCCGCCCTTTTTCGCGCCGGAGAAAGACCCCTCTTCATAGCCGAACATTTCGCTTTCGAAAAGACTTTCCGGGATGGCGGCGCAATTGACAACGATCAAGGGCTTGTTCTTTCGTCTGCTGTTCGCGTGGATCGCCTGTGCGATCAAATCCTTGCCCGACCCGTTTTCCCCTTTGATCAGAACCGTCGCATCCGTTTTGGCGGCGATGAGCGCCTGTGAGATCGTATTCAGGAAGTTCTTGTTTTTTCCTATTATTTGAATTTTTGATAATTCGTTCTCGGCCTCGATCCTGCGTTTGTAGCGCATCGCCTTTTTGTTCGCCTTTTCGACTTCCCGTTCCAATTTGGCCACATCCGTCGCATCCTTGAAAATCGAAACGGCCGCGACGGTCCTTCCGTCCTTCTCGATCGGGAAGATTTGGACGGAAACGTATTTGTCGAGCGATTTGATGTACACGGGGTTCTTTTGGATCGGAAACCTGGTGTGCAAGACCTTCGTGATCTCGGCGCCGGGCTCCACGGTTTCCATGCGCTTTCCGATCAGCCTTTCCGGCGAAACGCCGAGGATCCTTGAATACGCCTCATTCGCATAAACGATCACCCCGTCAACGTCGATCACCACGACGCCGTCCCGGAACCTTTCCACAATGCTTTGAAAAACCCAAGCGTCGGCGGAAGCCATACGCACCTCCCTGTTCATTCCGAAGGAACCGCTTTGATGTGGATCATTATATCAGAACATCCCGGCGCATACAATTGTTTCGTTCAAATTCAAAGTCCTTGTGATCCTTTGCATATTGGGGTATAATGGGGAATGGAATTGCCCGTGAATCGGCTTTCCGGGGAGGAAGTATGCGAAGAATATTCGGCGCGAGCGCTTTGGTGTTCTTGCTGTCGGGCGCGCTGTCGTCCTGCGGCGGTGCGGGGCCCGCGCGGATCACGGACGAGTTTGCGGAGCTTTTGAACGGACCCGCCTCGGAACGGAATATCGAAGAAGCAAACGATTTTCTCAAGGCCAATCTCGCAAAGCTGAACGAAGAGCAGGCGGGAGAACTGTTGCTTCTCTGGGAGGAGTACGCCCTGAATTACGACAGCGGAACGGTCGATTACGAGCGGCTCATCGCGGAATACGCCGACGAGGTGCCGGATTGCCTGACCGAGCTGTTTGAATACAAGGCCATCGAACAGGATCGGCCCATCATCTTCGACGCCACCCTGCAGGTCGATTGGCCGGAGCTCATTTCGCGGACGCTGAACATCGAGGATTTCATCGTCGCGCGCCGTGAGGACCAAATGATTCGGGAGGACGCGCTGTGGCTCTACAAGCGCCACGTCAACGCCCTGCTGATGGGCGCGAGCAATTCGCCCGTCTTTGACTACGGGACGCACGAGTTCTCGCGGGAGTTGCTCGCCCGCTACGACGCGGTCATAGCGGAGCGCCCGGATTCGACGCTGGCGGCGGTGCTGACGGAGTACGAGGCGTATTTGGCGGAGCTCGGATACGCCCTCGAATACGATCAAAAGGAGGAGAGCGCCAAGTT
>JAISNR010000158.1 GCA_031276135.1 Eubacteriales Family XIII. Incertae Sedis bacterium
GGGCCGCCTGTTCGACGCCGTCGCCGCGCTTTTGGACATCGGCAGCGTCAGCCGCTACGAGGGCGAATGCGCGATCCTGCTCGAAAACGCGGCGGCGCGCGCCAAGGCCGCGCCCGGCAGAAGCCGCGCGGACGATCTGGCCCTGCTGTTCCACGAGCGCATGGCCGCGCTGATCCTCGCGGGCTGCGCGCGCATCCGCGAACGAACCGGCGTGTCGGCGGCCGCGCTCAGCGGCGGCGTGTTTCAGAACCGCATCCTGACGGAGGCGGCGCTGCGCCTGCTGCGAGAGGCCGGCTTCACCGTCTACCGCAACATCGCCGTGCCGCCGAACGACGGCGGGATATCGCTCGGGCAGGCTTACGTCGGCATGAAGGTTTTGGAAGAACGCCGGCGCGGCGCTCAGGTCATGAGGCGCATGGGATCCACTTTTTCGGACAGCACCGCGAGCGTTTCCGGGCTCGGGGGCTCGGCTTCGACGGCGCGGGACACGTCCAGATCGAAGCCCGTGTTTTCCGCGACCCTCGCGGGCGTCACGCCGGGATAATACTCCGCCAGATACATGCGCTTGTCCTCGCCGAAGCGCAGGATGCCGAGCTCCGTGACGACGGCGCGGGGTCCCTTGTCCGGCAGCAGACCGATCCGCTCGCGGCCCTTGGGCCCGTCGATCCAGCCGGGGCTCGTCACGTAGTCGATCTTGTCGACAAAGCGCCGCTTCTCGTGCTTCATGATGATGATGGTGTCGCAGTACGAGGCGATGCCGTTGGCGCCGCCCGAGCCCGTGAAGCGCGTTTCGGGTTTGTAATAGTCGCCGATGCTCGTCGCGTTCAGGTTGCCGTAGGGGTCGATCTGCGCGCCGCCCAGAAAGCCCGCGTCGATGCCGCCGCGCCCGGCTGCGACCGCCTGAAAGCCGAAATAGCGGTACTGCGGCCAGAGCACGCTCGCGCCGCAGCATATGCGAAGGTCGCTCACGCTGGTCGGAACCTCCTGCGGATTGCCTTCGAACAGGCCGCTTTCGAATACGAGATGCGCGTGCGGCGCGTGCGTGTTTTTCGCGAGCGTCGCCCCGATCAGGGGAAGCCCCGTGCCGATGATGTAGGTCTTGTTGTCCTCGATCTGACGCGAAAGGGCGACAGCCATCATTTGTTTCGAATTCCATTCCATCGCTTATCCTCCTCACTTTCGTTTCAGCCCGGGCACATAAGCGCAACCTTCCGAGGTCCGCAGCTTCAGCAGGTCGGCCGCGCCCCACTTGTTCAGATAATCGCCGTGCGCGGGGCAGTCGTGCACGTTCTCTTTCAGGAAAACATCGAAATCCTCCTGCGTGCGGCTTGCTTTCTCGTATTGAATGTAGAAGCGGGCGTCGTAGTCGTAGAGGCCGAAGCACTGGGAGGGATGCGCGCCGTAGGGCAGGTGGACCACCGCATCCACGCAGAGTCCCGTCAGGGTGTTCAGGTCCGGACGGCGGCGCATTTCCTCGTCCGAAACGAGTTCGTCGCAGGAAACGATCGTGTGCTTCGCCGCGATTGCAATATCCGTGTCCTGGAAAATGGGGCCTTCGATGCGGCAGATGCCGTCCGGACTCGCCTTCTGCGCGTGGATGACGGCGACGTCGATCTGCGGCGTCGGCACGAGGCAGAGCGTGCGGCCGGGGTTGAAGGGATCTTCTTGCAGGATGTATTTTTTCGCGGGGAGTTTGGGATGCTTCTTGCGTTCCTCCTCGCTTATGCCCCACTTGGCGATCATGTCGGAGCCCAGCATGTTCTTGACCGGAACGTAGCTCAGCCCCAGCGCCGCGCCGTGGTAGGCGATGGTGTGGACGTCGAGGCTGAAGTCCTCGAACAGCAGATTGCCGTTCTCGACGGCGTCGCGGAAGCGCCGGCAGACCATGCTGAAGCCCGAGTTCGCGATGTAGGAGATGGAGATCGCGGTGACGCAGCCCGCGCCGATGAGCATGTCGATGTCGCCGCCCGAGGGCCCGCCCTCGACGTAGAGAAGCTTTTTCTGCCGGATGATCTCCCGGATCAGGGCATAGGGGCGCCGGTTCGTCACGAAGCCGCCCACGGCCAGACAATCGCCGTTCCTGAGAAAGGACGATACGGCTTCCTGCGCGGTCATCAATTTGTTCATACCATGTTTACCTCCTCGGTGTAATACGAGTTTCTGCGGGATGGCAGGATTATAAAGGCGAACGCAAAAATCATGCCATATCGAAATCGCAAGTGAAGCGGATTTTTGACAGAACACATATTGCACATGGCTTGCGCATGTTGCAGACTTGGATGTGTTTGATCGGAACATAGGCCCACATTGAAAAATTGTAAAGTAATTTTTACACGGCAATCAGAAATCGAATAAAGAATTGCCAATATTGCGACCGGATCCTGTTGCGCCGCTTAAAAATTCACACAGAACGCCGTTGGCATTATTTTTGCGTATTCTGCATTGTTGTTGCAAAAAAACAGATTGAAAGGCAGGTGATTCCAAAATGAAAGAGAAAGATATTCACGAGCTCGCGGAAGAATGGGAAAACGAGGTTCGCGCCCCTTACGTCGAGAAGCATCCCGAACGCAGACCGCGCTATATCAACGACTTGGGATACGAGATAAAACCGCTCTACACCCCGGCCGATCTGGACGAGAGAGGGTTTTCGTATGAGAAAGACTGCGGTTTCCCGGGACAGCCGCCCTATACGCGCGGCGACCTGCCGAACATGAACCGCAGCGACCACATGTATACGGGTTGTTACTCGGGCTTCGGCGCAGCCGAGGAGAGCAAAGAACGCTACGAAAAAGTCGTGGGGTGGGGCTGCAATAAGCTGGAAATGGCTTGGGATCTCCCCACGCAAATCGGCTACGATTCCGATCACATCATGGCCACAGGTGAGATCGGACGCACGGGCGTGGCGGTGGACACCCTCAAAGACATGGAGATAATGTTCGAGAACATTCCTTTGGACAGTTTAAAAGGATTTCAACTGCTGTCCAACTCCTTGGGCCCCGTTGGCATCGGGCTGATCATAGCTCTGAGCCGCAAACAGGGTTTGCAACTTTCACAGCTTCGAGGTTTTTTGCAGAACGATCCCCTGAAAGAGTATTCGGCGCGCGGAACATACATCTTTCCGATGGCGCCGGCGGTCAAGCTGGCCTGTGACGCAGTGGAATGGTGCATCATGAACGCATCTCATTGGAAGCCGATCTGCTTTTGCGCCAATCATCTCAACGCGGCGGGAGCGGGCTCGGTCAATGCGGCGGCCTTTGCCATGTGCAACGCTTTCGTCTATATTGACGAACTGGTTTCCCGGGGTTATACCGTGGAGCAGATCATTCCCTTGACGCGTATCTTGATGGACGAGCGAGAGGATTTTTTCGCTATGGCAGCTTTGGGCCGCGCCGTGAGAAAGGTCTGGGCGCAACAGATTGCGAAACGCTACGGCGTGACCGATCCCCTGTCGCCGGCTCTGCGCATCGACCTCAGCATATATTCCCATGGAGGAGAAACATTAACAGAGCCGATCAATAATATCCTGCGCATTGGCTTCTCGGCGCTGGCCTATTATTTGGGCGGCGCATCGTACATGTACAACGCAGGATACGATGAAGCGATGGGGCTGACTTCAGAAACCACCTGCAAGGTTTCCGTCCGCACCAGCCAGATCATCGACAATGAATTGGGTTTCTCCAAAACAGCAGATCCCTTGGCAGGTTCGTATTACGTGGAAAGCCTGACCATGGACATGGCGAATGACATGACCAAGCAGATCGAATACATTGTGGATACGTACGGCGATTCCCAAAAAGCTATGCGCGACGGTTATTTTCAGAGCATCATTTCAAGGGGGGCGGTGCGCCGTCAATCGGAATTTGAAAAAGGGGAACGGCAATTCGTTTCTCTGAACATCTTTCCCACGGAAGAATCTTTGCCAACGGGCGCATACCGTATCGATCCGTCTTTGGAACAACGGCAATTGGCACGGTTGCAGAAAGTAAAGACAAGCCGCAACGGTATTCTCGTGACACAACGCTTGGATGCGCTGCGAGAAGCAACAAAAGCCAACCGCAATACGGTGGACGCAGTGGTTGCCTGCTTGGAAGCCTATTGCACCATAGGTGAAATCTGCGATGTCTGGCGCGGGGTGTACGGCGAATTTCAGTCGTTGACGACATTTTAAAGAACGAAACGCGCACGTCAGTCTTTTAACTGTTTTGTGTCTATCCCGTAACGTTTGAGTTTGTTGGCCACGTTGGTGTGACTTATACCCAGGGCTTTGGCAATCCGTCGACAAGACGAGAACTGATCTACGGATGCCAAAATCAATTCTTTTTCGAATTCGTCCACAGCGTCTTTCAGGTTGGCGGGGACTGTCTTGTTCCAACCGCTTTGCTTTGCATCCGCAGCTTTGGGTCTGCTGCAGTTGGTCACAATGTCTTGATACACCATCTCGTTGCTGATCGTATCCTGTTCCGCCGTGATCACCAATCGCTCCACATGGTGTCGCAACTCGCGGATGTTGCCGGGCCATTCGTAGATCAACATGGGATATTGCGCCGTAAATGCAAAATGTCGGCTTTTGCCGTACTTCCGGTTATATTCTTTGAGAAAAGAGGATGCAAGAGAAAGTATTTCCCGCTTTCGTTTCCGCAAAGGCGGAATTTCCAAGGGCATGATGTTTAGTCGATAGAACAAATCTTCGCGGAATTCCTTGCATCGAATCTTTTCATGGATATCCGAATTGGTGGCCGCGATTAGGCGTACATCAACCGTGGTGGGGATGGTGGCGCCGATTTTGTAAAAATAGTTTTCCTGCAAAAAAATCAAGAGCTTGGTTTGCATCGCGAGGGGCATGTCCCCGATTTCGTCCAGAAACAGAGTGCCCCCGTCCGCTGCTTCAATCAGACCGATTTTTCCGTTGGGTTTTGCGCCGGAAAAGCTTCCGCTCACATAACCGAACAACTCGCTTTCCATCAGGTTGTCCGGAAAAGATGCGCAGTTGATGTGCACAAAAGGCATCGCATTGCGCGGGCCGGTGTTGTGTATGTAACGGGCCATTACCGTCTTCCCCGTTCCGCTCTCTCCTGTAATCAATACAGTCACGTCCGTGTCCGATATGGATGAAATTTTGCGATTCAGTTCGTTGATTTCCGTGGAACGTTGGGCAATCCCCGATGAAAAAGGATTGATTAAAGACTCCGCATTCAAATTCTGGAGAAATTTCGTGTTTTCTTCAAAGTAGCTTCTTATGTTGATCAGATTGGTTATGATAGTAATGATAAACAAAAGCCGGCCGTCAAGATCTTGGAAAGGGATTGCGGTGCTGAGGTATTGGCTTCCGTTGGGCAGGTGGTTCAATGTTGTGAGACTCTTGCGCGTACGCTTGACCCTTGCAACAAGGTAATCCCCGTCCTCTTCAATGTCTTTCCAATTCGTGTGCCACAAGTATTCACCGAGGAAGTAACTCATGGGCATGCCTATGAACCGTTCCGGCGGATCATGAACCCCGTGTATTTCCAGATAGCCGTTGCTGACAAAAAGGAAACGAAGGTCTTCCCCATACAGCGCAAATCCGGAGTTTTCGGTATCGAGCAATTTGTTTAAAAAACTGAAATTGTTGGACGCGTTCTCGGGGAAGGCGGCCGCGGCTTTCATAAACAGATTGTCCCATTCGGTGGGTGTGGGCATGGGTTCCTCCTGCGGTGTTTGAGCAGTTAGGAACAGTTCAAAAATAAAGTGTGCAGTCAGCGCAGCAATTTTGTGTCCCGGCGAGGCGCCGGGTTCCGCGAATACTCGCAGTATTCAAGGGTTCCGGCAACGCAGCCGGGGCGCAAAAGGGCAAGCTCAATGTGCAGGTTATTTTTGAACTG
>JAISNR010000018.1 GCA_031276135.1 Eubacteriales Family XIII. Incertae Sedis bacterium
GGTTATATTGTACACGCTTTTCGGCCGTTTTCAAATACTTTTTTGCATTGGTTTTTCAATCCGGACGGCCGATTTCGAAAATCGCCTCCGGGGGTCGCACTTACTTTTGCAACTGACCCGCAAGTGCTTTTTGCCCGAACGCTTTGCCGGAGCGTGTTGCCATTCAAAGGTTCGAAACGCTTCAAGCCCCGCGATGTTTTGCCTGCGCCCGGCCGGCGCGCCGGCACGGGTGTTCGGATCGGGTTCTGTCGGCACATTTGCTCCGCTTTTTTGGCCAACCTATTGCTCAATAATGAACTTGCGCATATAATAAATAACAGGAGTTACTATCACTCGGAACAAGGCTTAAACGATGCTTTGGAAATGCGGTGACAGGATGAACGGACATGCGCGCGGAAAAACGGACGCCGGGTCGTGAAAACAACAGAAAAAATGCAGCGTTTCGCGGGGTGCGGACATGAATCAAGCCAATCAATCTTCTGTGGGCAAGCGCTGCAAACCACTCTTTGCCCATATGACACATACAGGATCGTTGTGCAACCAAAAGCGACCAACGCTTGCATTGCGAAGTTACAGGGGGCGTCGCCCGGGTGAGAGGCATGGATGACCACAGGGACAACATCGAAGGTCGGATCGAGAAACTGAACGAAAGACTCGACGATCTCGACAGGCGGCTCGATCATGTGGAGCGGCTCGTCGGCTTGCGCGCGGACAGACGGCCCATGGAAAGCTTGCCCGCAGGCAATCGGCCCGCCGTGCACGGCCATGCGGCTGCGGCAAAGGCGATCGGCGAACGGGGGAGGGGATTTCGGGAGGAAACGCCGGCCACCGCCGGCGGAGGCGGTGCGCGGGAAAGCATCGCGCGGACAATCGGCGCGGGAAAGCGCCTCAGCGAGATGCACATAGGCAAATACGTGCTGCACGCGGCGGCGGTATTGCTGGTGTTTTATGCCGTCATCGCGTTCGTGCTGTTCATATGGGACAGGCTCGGCATCGGCGGGCGGATCGGCACGGTTGAGCTGATCGGCGCGGCTGCGGCCGCGATCGGCGTCGTATTCAAAAGCAGGATGCACACGGTGATCACGTCCTTCATGCTCGGGGCGGGCGCGGGTTCGACCTATCTGGGCATCGTGTTTGCATACATATGGTCCGTCGTGCCGGAGTATGCGGCAATCGGCTTGGTCATCGTGTGGCTCGGTCTGTTTTTGTACATATACAGGCGAACAGGCATCTTTTTCACGATCATAACGGCATTTATCGGCGTCATATTGGCATTGATGCAGTTGAGCGACAGCATACGCGATCCCATCGGGACAATCGTGTACGCGGTGTTTGCGTCCGCGACGACGCTCATGATGCTGCTGTGCATGACATACAAACGCGAAAAGAGCCCTACAATGTTTGCCGCGGTCATGCTGTGCGCCGCGAACGCCGTCTTGTCGATCCTTTCCCTGTCGATCAAAGAGGCCGGCCCGGATACGATGATCGGAACGGCGGCATTGCAGGCGCTGCTGTATGTCGTGCTGTTCGTGGCCTACGGCATATTCGGGAGCGCGGGCATGGGCAGTCTCGTATACACCGGCGTGTTCACGGCGCTGCAATTGCTGATCGATTTCGCGCGGATCGGCGGGGAATATGCGCAGATCCCGGACATCTCAAACGCAATATTGGGAATGGCCATGTGCTTCGTCCTGCAAAGGATCCTGAAAAGCGGCGAATATCTGTTGACCTGCATGTACGCCGCAGCGGCCATGGCGGGTGTGCTCGGCATCGTTCATGCTGCGGGCGTGCGCTACGATTCGCTCATCATCGTGCCGATGCTGCTCTTGGCGCTGTACGGGCTCGGTCTGTTCAACATCAACCATAAGGCCATGGCCTTTATGTTGACCGTGCCGGTATTCGCGGGTTGGTATGATTCGCTGAGTCGCCTGTTGTTCTTCGGCCATTCCGCAGACGCGGCGCTTTCGATCGCGATCAGCGCATTTGAGTGCGCGGTATGCATAGGCTTCCTGCTGTTGGCAAAGCGGGACAGGGAGCTGTTTCCGTTGAGCAAAGGCATCGGGATAAGCATACTTTTGTGCAATATGGCGGAAATAGGGGCGGAGGCGAGCCGTTTGCTCGAATCGGTGAACGTCCATGAATACGGAAGGATATTGCAATACGGCCTGTTGGTCGGGGGCATTGCGGTGATTGCGGCGTCGGGTCTGCTGAAGGACGCAAACGCGGATGGATTCAGATGGTTTCACGGAGGATTTCGCGAATGCCAAAAACCCATCAAGCTGTACTGGTATCTGCTGAGCATGGCTGTGTACATGCGGGGGCTGATCCTGATTGACGCGTACAGCTCTTGGCATGCCGCCGCCGAAGGCGGGGAAAACGTCGCGGTGCTGTACGCGTTGTCGGTTTTGGCGACGCTTGCGGTGATGGCCGTCCAGACGCTTGTGGTGCGGTATGCCGGATGGGGTCGAAATTATCAAATATTAACAGGATTGAAGCTGAGCGTGTTCGTGTATGCGGCATTGTACAACAATGTCGGCGGAATCCTGTTGAGCATCATCGGGATCGCGATGGCGGCCGCGTTTATTTGGAGCGGCTTCAACTTCAGATTGAGGGGACTGCGGCTGTACGGGCTGATCCTGATGATCGCGGCCGTGATCAAGGCCATCGTGATGGACATCGGCGCGGATTCGCTCGGGAAGATTCTGGCGCTGGTGGTCGGCGCAGCGCTGTGCATAACGACGAGCTATATGTACAATAAGTACGATAAAATCGAAAAGGAAGCGGACGAAGGGTGAGGGGCCGCCCGGCGTCCGCCGCATTGCGCGTTTCCGCTTTCATGACGGCGTCGCCGGCCGAATCGCACACGAACAATCGACCAAAAGTGCGAAACGTTGAACACCGTATTCACCCGCATTTGTACAGCTTCACGTGCCGCATCAAGGGTTGTTTTCGAGGCACAAAGCTTTGTTTTTGCGGCTTGGAAGCAGCTTCATTGTTGAATGGTTTCCAGCGATTTCTGCTTCGTTTCCTTGCCGAAGATCATCACGATTGCAGCGGCAAAGATCAGCACGCCCATGTTCACGTACAGGATCGTATTGACGTTCCCCGTAGTTGAAAGCAGGATTCCGAGAAATGTGGGACCGATCATCGCGCCGACGCGCCCGCAGGCGCTTGAAAATCCGACGCCGCTCGCGCGGACGCGCGTAGGAAAGCTTTCGGGTACGTACACGTAATTGACCGCGTTGCACATATTGATGCCTACCGACATGAGCACCATGAAGAACTTCCCGGCGATTCCGCCGAAGGTAAACAGGAGAAAGGCGCCAAAGGCAAAGGTCAGATAGACGAGCAGGATCGTCGGCTTGCGGCCTATGACGTCGGCCAGCACGCCGGCCAGAGGCGCGATGCAAGCTGCGATGGCCGTTGACAGCGCCATCCAGAGCAGACCGCCGCCGATATCGTAGCCGAGTTCCGTGGCCAAAAGGGTGGGCAGCCACGTCGTCATGCCGAACGTGGCATAGGCCAGACAAAACCACATAATGCTTATGAGAATGGTCGTTCCGCGGATGTCTTTCTTGAAAAGATCCGCGATTGCCACAGGTGATACCTTTATCGCTTCCCGTTTTCTCTTCGCTTCCTCTTCCATCCGGACGGCCTCCTCCAACGGCACGGTGGGCGCTCCGATCAGCTTGGTTTCGATCTTGTCGACCGCTTCGGCGGCCTCTTTCACCCGCCCCTTTTGAAGATGAAAACGGACGGATTCCGGCAAGAAGAACCAACCGAATATCGCGAGGACGATCGGAATTGCGCCGATGAGGAAGCCGTATTGCCAAGCGATGGGAACTATAACCATATATCCCATCAGGTATGCGAAAGCGCTGCCCATGCCGAATATGGCGTTCAGCAAGCTCAAACTGCGTCCCCGCAACTTGGACGGAATGAATTCCGAGAGATAGGAAGTGGCGACCGGTACGAGTCCGCCGATGCCGATGCCGATGACGATTCTCCAAAAGAAGAGTACGGGGAAGCTGTTTGCGGTTGCGGCCACGCCCATGAAGATGGAATACATCGCGGTGAACAAGCAGAATACCTTTGCGCGTCCCAAACGGTCGGCAAGCGTGCCGCCGATCAGCGCGCCGATCACCATGCCGATGTACCCCGCAGATCCGAGATTCCCGGTCTGTATTGTGTCGAGCCCCCAGAGCCCCGCCAGCACGGGCAAAGCCGAACTCATAATCGCCACATCGTATGCGTCGAAAAAGATGCCCGCGCACATTGTAAGCGTAAGACGAAGATGCCAAGGCTTGTACGGCAGGTCATCCAAGCGCGTCGTTAAATTTTTCATCTTTTTTCTCCTGTCTGAGCTATGATTAGGTTGCGGTCGATGAATGATTGGATCTCTCCATCGCTGTACCCGATCGATTGCAATACTTCTCTTGTGTCCCTGCCCACGGAAGGCGCGGGTTTCCATTCGAGCCTGCCTTCCCCTTCAAATGTGCAGGGAGAGGTTGGGAGCACTGCGGTGTGTCCGTTCGCAAAGGTGATCGGTCGCACAAAATCATTTGCGAGAGCTTGTTCGTCCTTGATAATATCGTGACCGGTGAAGATCATATCGGCCGCGATGTCCTCCGCACAGAGGATCGCTTCCCATTCCGACATCGTTTTTTGTGCGAAAGATTCATCCAGAATCTTTATGATTTCCTGAGTATTGCTTGTGGCGTTCTTGAAGAGCGCGTACTCGGCCTTTTCCGCCAAATCCATGCGGCCGATGCATTTGCAGATCTTCGGCCAATAGCGCTCGTGCTCCATGATGGCCAGATTGAACCATTTGCCGTCGCGCGTCTTAAAGGAATTGATGAGCGGCGTTTTTGTCGAATATCTGGATATTTTGGGATTTTCCCAATAGTTTGAAGCGGTATTGTGCATGCCCGCAGCCCACAACGCGCTGTGATACAGCGCGGTTTCAACTTTTTCACCCTTTCCGGTTTTCTCGCGCCCGAAGAGCGCCGCCAAGATGCCGCCCACAAGAAAGGTACCGGAGATCATATCTCCCCCGGCGGGATGCGGTTGGACGGGCGGCGCGTCGGGTTCTCCAAAGAAGCCGAGGAAACCGCCGCGACCCCAGAACGCGATGACGTCGAAGCCCGGATTCTGCGCGAGCGGGCCCTTTGTCCCATACCCGTTCAGAAATCCGTAAATCAGCCGCGGATATCGTTCCGACAGCTTTTCATAGCTCAGGCCCATCGATTCCAAAGCCTTCTCCCGATAATTTGTCACAAAAATATCCGCGTCGGCAAGAAGTTTATGCAAGATATCCTGCCCTTCCGGCGATTTGGCGTCGATCGCAATCCCCTTCTTGTTTGCGTTTCCGATTTCAAAACAGGGATTTTCATCTTTCTCTATGGGCGTCCCAAGCAGTCGCCCCCACATGCGAAAGGCTTCGCCCTTCAGCGGCTCAATCTTAATGACGTCGGCCTTCCAGTCCGCAAGCATCCTCGTGCAACAGGACCCCGCGATGTATGTCGTGAAATCCACAACCTTTATTCCTTCTAAAAGACTCATATTGATTCCTCCGTATGGATCGACAGTTCATTTGATATCGTCTTTGGAACAAAGCGGTCATTTTGCCTTGAATTGCGCCGGCGATTTGCGCAGGAACGCTTGAACGGCGATTTGAAAGTCCTCTGTGTTCTTCAATTTGTTGCCGGACTGTGTGCAGTAGTCGGTCAGCGCGTATCGGCTCATCGGCGCCTGCGCGTCATAAAGATACTTTACAATTTGCGTATTTTTCCGAATGGCGAGCGGGGGTTTCGTAAGCAGGTATTCCGCGAGCTTGATCGCTTCGTTGAGGGCCTCGCCTTTTGGAACAATTCTGTTGAATATGCCGAGCTCATAAAGCCTTTTCGCGGTCAGCGGGCATCCGCAGTTGATCTCCATGGAGATTGCATGCGGTACGTTTTCCCACATGACCACTACGCCTCCGAAATCGGCTTCCGGCATTCTGAATACGGCGTCCTCGACCGAAATCCGAAAGTCGGCTTGCAACGCAAGATCAAAACCCCCGCCGAAGGCGGAGCCGTTGATCGCCGCAATCGTTGGCTTGCCGACAGATCCGTTTAAAAATGGATCTGTCCACATATTATCAAAATACCAATTCCAAAAATCGCCTCCCTCCATGGATTTTTTGATCATGGACATGTCGGCGCCGGCGCTGAATACATCGCCTTCTCCGGTAATGATGCCGATCCAAGCCTCCTCGTCATTCTTAAACTCGGTCCATGCCGCATTTAAATCCGCGAACAGATCCTCGTTCAATGCATTCTTCTTGTCGCTCCGCTTCATTGTGATGATCGCGAGATGCCCCTCTCGCAACGCATACTCTGCCAAACGCATTTAAAACCTCCTTTCCGTTCCATATGACGCTGTTTTTTTGAATGGGATTACAATGAACAGTTTAAACCTTGAAGCGCCAAAAATATATTGGCCGAAATAGCCATTTCGGGAACTAAAAATCAAGCGTTTTGCATGTATATTCGGTTTCTCTCGCATGATTTTCGGGGAAACGGCATGGCTATTTCCGGCAGAGAAAGGCGAAACACCGAACGCAAAATGGCTATTTCGAACTATATACGACGTTCAAATTCGCGATAAAGCCCGAGTTTAACATCAAACAAGCGAAGAATCCCCCTTGAAACATTGGCGTTTCAAGGGGTTTCGCGATTAACGAAATGATATAAAATCACACGCACATAAAGGCCGCTTTTTCGAACGCGGTTCGAGCGCGCGTCCGAGGGGATCGCAAGGCCGATGGTGCGAAAGCGCCGTTTTTGTGCTATACTGTAAACATCGGTTTGTGCGCGCTTGGATTTGGATTCTGAAAGGAACAAGGCCCCTCATGGAAATCACCGCTGTAATCATCGGCGTCCTGTTCGCGGTCGTCCTGTCAAATATATTGGGAAGCCTCTTTCCCATGCTCCCGCTGACGCTGATACAGATCGTATTCGGCTGTCTGATGGCCCTGCTCACGCCGGAATTCAAGCTCGAGCTGGAACCGGAGCTGTTCATGATCCTCGTGATCGCGCCCCTGCTGTTTCGCGAGGCGGACGAGGCCGACATCTATTCGCTGTGGGAGCTGCGCAGAACGGTGTTTTTGATGGCTTTCATCCTCGTGTTCATCACCGTGTTCGCGATCGGCGGCGCCGTGGACCTGCTGATTCCCGGCATACCGGCGGCGGCCTGCTTCGCGCTGGGGGCGATCCTCGGGCCCACGGACGCGGTCGCGGTGTTTTCCCTGTCGTCGCGCATCAAGATCAATGAAAACCTGAAAAACGCCCTGAAGGGCGAGGGGCTGATCAACGACGCGTCGGGGCTCATCGCCTTCCGCTTTGCCGTGGCCGCGCTGCTCACGGGCGGATTTTCCTTCTATATGGCCTTCAAGGACCTGCTGCTCGCCTCTCTGGGCGGCGTACTGGTCGGTTTCGTTCTCTCCTCCGTCGAGCGGTGGGGCATCGATGTGCTGAAGAAGCTCTCCGTTCACAACACGGGCGCCTATATGCTCATAGAGCTCATGATGCCGTTTATCTGCTACATGTTCGCCGAAGAACTCGGGATGTCCGGCGTGCTGGCCGCGGTGGTCGCCGGGGCCCGGCAGACGCCGTCCTTCCGAAAGGCGGATCTTTCGGAGGCGGAATTCGGCATGGCCAAGCTCGTCACTTGGGACATGATCACATTCACGCTGAACTCGCTCGTGTTCCTGTTGCTCGGTCTGCAACTGCCGGGCATCTTTGCCGATGTCTGGAACGACCCGACCTACACGCATTTCTTCCTGGTGCTGTGCGCCGTGCTCGTCACGCTGATTCTGATGGCGGTCCGCTTTTTGAGCCTCGCCGTATTCGCGACCGATGTCGTCGGCGACACGATTCGCGTGAAATTGCGAAACACGCTGCTTTTGACGCTTTCCGGGGTAAAGGGCGCCGTCAGCCTCGCCACCGCCTTTGCCCTTCCCATATTCTACGCAAACGGCGCCCTTTTCTCCTACAGATCGCTGCTGCTCTTCATCACGGCGGGCACGATCATCCTCTCCCTGCTCATGGCGCTGATCCTGCTGCCGGTCGTCGCCGATTCGGCCAACCGGGACAACTCCGAGATCCATGTGCGGGTCGCCATCCTGCGCGAGGTGGTCGCGCAGCTCAAGGAGCAATTTTACGGCGGGGAAGGCGACAAGAGCACCACCGCCCGCGCCGTCATCAGGAGTTACAAGGAGCGCATCCGGGGCATAGAGGATGCGGAGTATGACCGGCACAAAAAAAAGGCCATCCG
The DNA here is from genome assembly GCA_031276135.1 of Eubacteriales Family XIII. Incertae Sedis bacterium. Taxonomy (GTDB): domain Bacteria; phylum Bacillota; class Clostridia; order Peptostreptococcales; family Anaerovoracaceae; genus JAITLA01. Next base: position 8,320 of record JAISNR010000018.1, read on the forward strand.
ATCCCTGTGGCGCTTTATGTATCGGACGGAAAACGAGATCCTGGAGAAATGCCGGGAGAATGCGGAGATCAGCGACGTTCTCTGCCGCGACACGCGCGACCTGCTGCATTTCATATACAGCGACAGACTGCGCGGAGCGGCGGTGCGCACCGTGTTCCTGTCCTTCTTTTCGCGGTTTTTCGGCGGCGGAAAACGTCTGTTGCGCCTGCTCGATGAGGCGCACAGTCTAGCCGTGCGCGACCGGCTCGCGAAGAACGCGGCTTTGCTCTCGAAGGTTTTGCACACCGCGCACAAAAATCTGCCGGAGAGGCTGACGGACAGGATGCTGCACGAGAGGCGGTCCAAGGCCGCAGAGATAGAAAGCGGCATGTTCGGACGGGCGTTCCGCGAACATCCGCCGGATTACGAGGACAAGCTGATCAGCGGCTTTTACGTCGAACGACGCGTCATACACCAGTTCCTTGAGAGGGGCGAGATCACGGTCGAGCAGGCCAACGCGCTGCGCAGCGACGTAAATCGGCTGGAGCTCTACACCCTTTCCGAAAAACCCGGCGAGGCCGCACCCTTCATCAAAATGTTCGCGAGACTGCGTGAGAGGATGCAGCAACGGGGGCCGGGCGGATAGCGAATTTTGCGTTTCGTAGGTGAGTAAATGTGAAAACAGGATTTTCACACGTCTTCTGTTTTGTGTTCATAAGCCGTGTGCCCCTTTCGGTGTAAGGGCGCTTCTGCATAAATCAACGATTTTTGTGCTCTTCCTTCCACGCCTCGATCTGCGCGAGGCGTTCCTTGACGCGCGCCTCCGAGCCCTGCGTCGTCGGTTCGTAGTATTTCCTGCCGCGCAACGATTCCGGCAGGCATTCCATCGCGGTCAGCCTGTCCTCAT